>JBARMS010000035.1:0-52061 GCA_049802575.1 Acidobacteriaceae bacterium
GCGCCGGAGCGCACGCCTGGCGGGCCGGGGGCGGCGTGAGCGAGGTCCGGGCGTGAGGGCTCAACTTTTTGTGCTGATCACCTGATGGCGAGCAACGGGTGCGGCCGCTGCAACTTCCGAGTTGCCGGTCTTCCGTCCCGAGCAGGCCGGTGAGCGAGTTGGCGATAGTGCACGCAGTGCGAGCCGGTGAATGGGGAATTCGGCGGCGGCGGTCAGTGAACGCCGGGATGCCCCTGAGCGAAATCCGGGCGGGCCGGGTGATCAACAACGATCAGGCGCCCATCCGTTAGCGCTCGCACGGAATGACGGGCGTTCGGCGGCACGATGGCCACCACACCGGGCCTCAGAATCTCAGACCTTCCATCAATGGTCACCTGCAGCTCGCCGGCGATGACTTCGTAGACCTCTTCCTCGGGATGGAAGTGCTCGTGAATCGATGAACCAGCAGTGAATTTGTAATGCGCGAAAGTCATGCTGGTGGTATGAAAATAGCGGCCCTTCCACCCCGGCAGCCGTTCGATGATTTCGAAGCCATTCACATCGACAAAGGGCATGGGCAGTTCCTCTTTCAGCCCGGGTTCGACCAACCACGTGACATTCTATCCCGAGTCGTGTCTGGATGGTCGGCCAAGCAGAAGTTTCGCCGCCCAGCAGCCCCAGCCCACGTACCATCCGCGTTGGCGATGACTCGCCCACGTCCATTCCCTGGACCGAACCCTGCAATCGATGGACGCGTCACGCTCCCATGCAGGCCGTTTGCGCCGCCCACCAATTCCATGCATGATGGATGCGCTTTCACCTTCCCGTTTCCACTGGAGCCGACGTGCCTATCCCTGTCCTGAAACCAACCGCTGCTCATGCCGAAGCGTTCGCCGGGGTTACGTATCACATCGAGGGAGAACTCGTTCCCGTCCTGCACCTCGAGCTCAGCGGCATGCCCGTCTATTTCGAACACTACATCCTGCTCTGGAAGGACCTCGGCGTCCGCATCGGAATCAGACCCCTCAAAGGCGCTTTGAAGCGGGTGCTGTCGGGGATGCCCGTGTTTCTCACCGAAGCCGGCGGCCCGGGGCAAATTGGATTCAGCCGCGATGGCGCGGGCCACATCTTCGCCATGCATCTGAATCGCGGCGAGGGTCTTGACATGCGCGAGCACCAGTTCCTCGCCGCAACGGGCAGCATCGACTATTCCTTTACCCGCGTCAAAGGCGTCTCCAACATGCTGCTGGGCGGCACCGGCTTCTTTATCGACCATTTCCATGCCACCGAGGGCGACGGCGTCGTATGGGTCCACGGTTACGGCAATGTCTTTGAGGTCAGCCTCGGCGCAGGCGAGCAGATCGACATCGAGCCAGGAGGATGGGTCTACAAGGATTCGACCGTGGCGATGGAAACCCAGTTCCAAAAGTTCTCAACCGGGATGTTCGCGAGCGCCGGCAACCTGGTGTGGAACCGCTTTACCGGCCCCGGACGCGTGGGGATTCAGTCGATGTACGTCCACATGCCCACGGCGGAGTAGGTGAGACGAGGCAGTGAGCGGATGCGGGGCGGACGGGATTCTGAGTTCGTTCGGTTTGTGGAATCCCACATCTCCGAAACCCGCGGAGATGTGGGGCACCCAGGGAACTGGCGCTGATAGAAAAGCTTGTGGAATCTGAGGGACAAGGTCGCGGCGGTTCGCTGGCGGGCAAGACGATTCTGGTGACGCGGGCGCGGCATCAGGCGGGCAGGCTGGCGGAGGAGCTGCGCGCGCGGGGCGCGACGGTGGTGGAGATTCCGGCGATTGCGATTGTGCCGCCAGAGTCGTATGCGGCGCTGGATGCGGCGCTCGAGAATTTGCAACGGTATCAGTGGCTTGTTGTGACGAGCGCGAACGCGGCTCGGGTGCTCGACGAGCGGAGGGCAGGGCTGGGGCTGACGGCGGCGGCGTTTGGGCGTCTGCAGATTGCCGCAGTGGGGTCGGCGACAGCGGCGGCGCTGCGGGAATTTGGGCTGGAGCCGTCGGTGACGCCGCGGGAGTATGTGGCGGAGTCGCTGGTAGAGGCGCTGGGGGACCAGGTGAGCGGGCAGCGGGTGCTGCTGGCGCGGGCGGCGGTAGCGCGGGATGTGATTCCGGACGCGCTGCGGGCGCGGGGGGCGCAGGTCGATGTGGTGGAGGCTTACCGGACGGTGATTCCGGCCGAATCTGTCACAGCGATCGGCACAAGTTTTGGCGGCGGAGTGCCTGCGCCCGATGCCGCTACGTTTACAAGCTCATCCACGGTTACAAATTTTCTGGCTTTGCTGCGGGAGGCGGGGGTTGCAGCTCCGCGCGGGATGAAGGCCGTCTCGATTGGGCCGATCACCAGCGCGACGCTGCGCGATGCCGGATGGGAGCCCGCGGCGGAGGCTGATCCACATGATTTGGCGGGATTGGTGGAGGCGGTGGTTCGGGCTGTGGCCAGGTGACAGGTTACGGGTTGCGAGGCCGGGCCTGAAGGCCCTCGTTTTTGCAGGGACTGGGTCCACGGGCTGAAGTCCGTCGCTTCTACCGTAGTGCCGCTGACGCGGCACGCGCTGCGCGCCATGCGGGCGGCGCAGACTATGGCAGGCGGGCGGCGGCTTCGGCGGGGGTTTTGACCCAGAGGTGGCCGCCTCGCACGTCGGCTAAATCGCCGGTGGGTTTGTGTCCGCCGAAGGTAGAGGGCGGGAGGGGCTTGCCGCCGAATGCGTCGGGGGCTGCGGGGTTCAACCAGATCGCGCCGACCTCAACCTTCTTCGTTTGTTCCGCCATCAGGTTGTGGTTGAGGCGCCGCTGCTTCGTCACGTAGGCCTCGATCACGCGGGCGGCGATGGGCGCTGCCGCTTCCGCTCCCCATCCGCCGTGCTCGTTCAGCACCGCCACCACAATGTCCGGATTGCGCCGCGGGGCGAGCCCGACGAACCACGCGTTGGCCCGCTCGTTGCCGGTGCCCAGGCTCTTGACGCCCGCGCTGTGGTTCACCACTTCCGCCGTGCCGGTTTTGCCGGCGAAGTCGATGCCCTCGAGGTGCGAGGCGTAGGCGGTGCCGCCGGGTCCGTTGACGGTGTTGTACATGCCGTCGGTGATGATCTCCCAGTTGGCGGCGGTGAGAGGGATGGTGGAGTCGCCGGAGCCAGGATAGGCGTCGAGGACGGCCTTGCGCATTTCGGGGCTCAGCTCATCGGGGAAAACGGCGTGCGGGCGGTGGAAGACGCCGCCGGAAGCGATGCCGCCGAGCGCGCGCGCCAGCTGGATGGGCGTGACGGTGACAGCGCCCTGGCCGATGCCGACCGAGACGACTTCGCCCGCGTACCACTTCTCGTGGAAATTGCGCAGCTTCCACTCGGTGGAGGGCATGGTGCCGGTGGCTTCATCGGGCAGATCGACGCCGGTCTTGACGCCGATGCCGACCGAGTGCGCGTACTTCGCGATGGTGTCGATGCCGAGGCGCACGGCGAGCTCGTAGAAATAGGTGTCGCAGGACCAGGGGATGGCGTGCTCGATGTCCACTTCGCCGTGGCGCTTATCGCAGGCGTAGAAGTGGCCGAAGAGCGTGGCGCCGCCGCCGCAGTTGACCTTGAAGGTCTGCGCGACGTTTTCCTCGAGGCCGGCGAGCGACATGATGATCTTGAACGTCGAGCCGGGCGCGAGCTGGGCCTGGATGGCCTTGTTCATGAGCGGGTGGGCGGGATCGGTGATGAGCTTGTTCCAGTCGCCGCGGCTGATGCGGACGGAGAACTCATTGGGATCGAAGATGGGGCGGCTGACCAGCGCGAGGATTTCGCCGGTGTGGGGGTCAAGGGCGATGACCGCGCCGTTGCGGTCGCCGAGGGCGTTTTCGGCGGCGCGCTGCACGTCGAGATCGATGGTGAGGCGCAGGCCTTTCCCTGGTTGGGCGGGCTCGATGCCGAGGCGGCCCATTTCGCGGCCATGGCTGTCGACGGCCACGTCCTGGGATCCGTCGACGCCGCGCAGGAGGGCATCGTAGGTGGATTCCACGCCCGACATGCCGACGACGTCGCCGGGCTCATAGAGGGCGTAGCGCGCATTGTTGTCGAGCATCTCTTCGCTGACCTCGCCGACGTAGCCGATGAGGTGCGCGGCGAAGCCATCGCGCGGATAGAGGCGGCGCTGCTCCTGGATGGTGTCGAGCTCGGGCAGCTCGTCTTTGTGGGCCTCGATGAACTCGACTTCATCGGGGGTGATGTCCTGCTTGAGCGGCAGCGGCTGATAGCTGGGGGCGTTGTGGAACTTCTTCAGGATGGCGTCGATCTGGTCGACGGTCATGTGCAGGCCGCGCGCGATGAGCGGCAGGTCAGGGCCCACCGGGTGGCCCTGCTCGCGGACGAGGAAGCAGGAGACGGAGGGGTAATTGTCGACGATGAGATCGCCGTTGCGATCGAAGATTTTGCCGCGCGGCGCGAGGATGGGGACCTTGCGGATGCGGTTGGCTTCGGCGAGCGCGTGGTAGTTCTGCCCGCCGATGACCTGGAGGCGCCAGAGTCCGAAGACGAGGATGGCGAGCACAGCCGCGATGATGTACTGGACGACGGCGAGGCGCAGCGCGGGGAGTTTTTCGTCGCGGTTGATCACGGGGGCAGCCGTCCCAGGCCCGCAGCGGGCGGCGGTGGCGTTCACGCTTCGGGAGGGGTGTATTTAAGGATAACGCGAAATGGGGACATTCGCCTCGGGAGGTTGCAGGTTACGGGTTACAGGTTGCGAGAACCAGGACCGGAGCATTTCTGGAATCCCATGGTGCCAGAGAACCGCGCACAGATGCGGCCGCCCGGCCTTTTCCGGCACCAGCCGGGACGATTCCGGAACCGATTTCCTGAGCTGAATCGAAAGGGTTTACTCTCTCTTCCGGTGGTAATGTTGACGCGGATGGTGCGGTCTTCTATCTTCGACCATCTAACCGTCTGGTGATGCCATGAACGTGAATCCCGCAGTCAAGGCCGCGTATCGGCTCTCCGGGAAGCGCCACTCAACTCCTGGGTAGCCCTTTCGGATGATGAGACGAAGCTTCTTGTCAGTGGAGCGTCCTACCAGGAAGTTGCGGATGCGCCGGATCGCATGGGCGACGACTCAGCAGTGATTCTGAAGACCCCTGCCAGTTGGGATTTGCTCGCCGTCTGATGCGCGTACGTTACCGGGTGACATTCGATCCCGCGCCCAACCCTCCCGAGCTGGAGATCGAACGCGTTTATCGAGTTTGATTCCTCTCAACGCAATATTCGGGCGCTATCACTGCTGAAAATGCAGCGACGGACAGCCTGTTTCGGAGTACCCTTGTTCGTTGCAAATATTGCCTGTTGCCCGGAGAGAGGCTTCGATGGCCCGGAAAACGACACGCGCGTCCTGGGGGCGCGCGCCGAAAGCGCCGACTGAACCGCCGGCGGAGGAGCCGAAGGGGCCGTTTCTGCCGCCACGGCCGATCAGCCTGCGCACGCTGGGGGATTATCTCGACCTGTCGCCGGCGACCATCTCGCTGGTGCTGAATAATGCGCCTGGGGTGCGGTCGATCCCGCAGGAGACGCGGGACCGGGTGACTGCGGCGGCGAAGAAATTCGAGTACCGGCCCAGTTTTTTTGCGCGTTCGCTGCGGCGGCGGCAGAGCTTTTCTATCGGGGTGCTGGTGCCCGAGCTGAGCGACGGGTATTCGGTGCTGGTGATGAACGGCATCGAAGAGGTGCTGATCGAGGAGGGGTACTTCTACCTGACGGCGAGCCACCGGCGCAAGGCGGATCTGATTGAGGAGTACCCTGGGCTGCTAATGGACCGGTCGGTGGAGGGATTCATCGCCATCGACACGGCGCTGCAGCACAGCCTGCCGCTGCCGGTGGTGGCGGTGGCGGCGCATCAATCGCTGGCGGGGGTGACGCGGATTGTGCTCGACCATCGCCGGGCGGCGGAGGTGACGCTGCGGCACCTGCACCAGCTGGGGCATCGGCAGATCGCATTCATGCGGGGGCAGACGTTCAGCTCGGACTCCGACGACCGGTGGAAGAGCCTGATGGCGGTGGCGCGGGAGCTGAGCCTCGAGGTGGACCCGGATCTGGTTGTGCAGCTGGACCAGAACCTGTCGTCGCCGGAGCTGGGCTACCCGGTGCCGCTGCAACTGCTGGCGCGGAAAAAGCCGTTCACGGCGCTGGTTTCGTACAACGATATTGCTGCGATTGGGGCGATTCGGGCTTTCCGCGACCACGGGCTGCGGGTTCCGGAGGACATTTCGGTGGTGGGCTTTGACGACATCCAGGGGGCGGCGTACCACACCCCCAGCCTGACGACGGTGCGGCAGCCGCTCAATGCGATGGGCAACACGGCGGCGCGCATTTTGCTCGAGCGCATTCGCGGGGCCCGGGAGTTTCCGGAGACGGTGCCGATTGTCCCGGAGCTGATCATCCGGGAATCTACCATGCCGCCCAATCTTAATCGGATGAAAAAGAAGTGACAGGCGGTAGAATCGGCTGGAAGTGGTCTCATCGTCCGGACCCCCACCGGAACGCTGCCAATGAGACCGGCCACCGGAGTTCCATTGAGCTGAACGGGCGGAATGGGGTGGAGCAAGGCTGAGATTGCGCTTTGGCTTGACGCCACGCAGCGACAGAGGAGACTGCTTCAGCGAATGCCGGCTACCCGCACCAAAGAACCGCCCTTCGGGCTGCTCTGCTTCGGATTCGTCATCTGCGGCATTGTGACGGTGCTGCCCGGGCCGCTGCTGCCGCTGCTGGCGGCGCGGTGGGGGCTGCGCGATGTGCAGTCGGGGACGTTTTTCGTGGCGGAGTTCGCGGCGTCAATGGTGGCGGCGATCCTGTCGCCGCGGCGGATGCGCTGGAGCCTGCCCCGCGGCTATGCCCTGCTGACGGTGGGAGTGCTGACGCTGGCGATCGCGGCGCGCACGATGCTGCCGTCGCTGGCGAACGACGTGGCGCTGGGGGGCTTCACGATGATCGGCCTGGGCATCGGCCTGTCGGTGACCGCGACGAATCTTCTGGTGGGCAAGGCGCCGGAGGGAATCCGCGCGCAACGGCTCTCGACGGTGAACCTGTGGTGGGGCATCGGGGCGGTGGCCTGTCCCTGGCTGGTGGCTGGGGCGGAGCGCGTGACGGACGTGCGGATGTTTCTGGCGGTGGTGGCGTTCGGGTCGGTGCTGATGTTTATCCTGATGCTCCCGCTGCGGGAAGAAGGCAAGCCGCCGGCGCGGGGGCGCATTCGGGGCCTCGAGCTGTGGGTGCTGGTGTATTTCGCCGTGCTGCTGTTTCTGTATGTCGGCGTGGAGAACACGGTGGGCGGGTGGATCGCGACCTACGCCAATCGTTTCAGCGGGATGACGCTGCCGAGCTCGAGCCTGATGGTGTCGGTTTTCTGGCTGGCGTTGCTGGGCGGACGCGCCGCCGGAACGATGGCCCTGCAACGGCTTTCCGAGCGGGCGGTGCTGGCCTTCAGTTTGGGATTATCGCTGGTGGCGGTGACCATGCTGATCACGCCGCGGTCGGCGGCGGCGATGGTGGCGGCCGTGGCGATTGCCGGTTTCGGGTTCGGGCCGGTGTTTCCGCTGGGGGTTTCGCGGCTGCTGGCCCGGGTGTCGGATGACCGGAATACGGGATGGGTGTTTGCCACGTGCGCGGGAGGCGGCGCCGTGCTGCCCTGGCTTACGGGGCTGTTTTCGACGCAGACCGGATCGCTGCGGATCAGCTTTGCCGTGCCGGCGGTGGCGCTGGCGGTGATCCTGCTGCTGGCGCTGGGAGAGAATGTCGTGCTGCCCGAGCCCGCGCAGGAAGCCGCCGGGCAGCGGGTGCTGTAGGAGACCGTTACGAAACTTGAAAATGGAATGAGAAAAGGAGAAGAAGACGACTCAACTCTCTGGAGGGAGAGCGATTTTATGTCTTGATTCTGTCAGCAGATTTGGAGCTGTGCAGCCAGAGCGGCTGCACCAAGCACTTTTGTGATCCGTTTGAGGTTATACGCCATCGTTGCGATGGCAATTTCGCTCCTCGTGCCATTCAATCCACGAACCAAGAGGCGAGGGTGTCCGAAGATCCGGTACTTGATAGTCGCAAATGGATGTTCTACGGTTTGCCGCCTGAGCCTCATTGCTTCCGGCGTCACGCGCTCTTCCATCCGGTTCAGAGCATCCTCATAGAGATGTCGTGCGAAGCTCCGCCTGGGGCGAGCGTACAACTCGACTTCAAAGAGCAAGCTCCGCAGTCGGCACTCGAAGCCTTGTACATGGTGTAGCGGTCTTTCAGGTTCGTGTGTTTTCGCAGCAGTTTCTTCTCACCCGGACAGGTGTAGCTATCCGTCTCCGCGTCGTACTTGAAATCCAATCGGTGGAAAAGACTGACAGTGTGCCTCCGCGAGATTCCGCAATTTGCGCTAACTGATTTGAACCGCCGGATATGTTTCTATGTATTCCTCGCCGTTGCAGCCAAGGTAGGCGACGGTACGGGCAGCAAAGTCCACTTCATAGCGGACAACTCCCGCTCGCCAACTAGCTTCGAGAAATTCTGGAAATGTGCTTTCTCCGGCCTGATCGGTCCGCAGTGCCGCGATCAGGGCATCTTGGTCAAATGCCGGCACGTCCACAGCACCAGACAATAAGGGCACACCCTGCATGACGACTGGGCCTTTGTCAGTGAGGAACAGGCTCTGGCAAGCTGGGAGGGACCAGGTGTTGCGGGTGGCTCCTGCCAGTCGCAGGCTCTCGGCCAGATAGGGAAATCCCCCCACCTTGGGACGGCCTGCGGCGGCTTGTTTCATCGCCCTCATTAGATTCTCAACTGCTTTGCTCATGAATTTTTCCTTTCGGTGTGGTGTTCTTTGAGATGGGTTGAAATATTGTCACGGGCGTGTCATTCGACCGGAACGTCCCGGATCTGATGATGTTCTGCAAGTTTGGAAAGCAGACTTTTCAGAGCGGTCCTTTCGTCGGGATCGAGACAAGCAAAGAACCGTTCGTCGTTCTGATCGGCGATCTCCGCAAGTTCGGGGAGATTGCGCCGTCCCACGGGCGTCAAGGACAACAATTGGCCCCGATTGTCTTCGGGGTTAACCTTGCTCCTGATCCAGCCCTTTGCTTGGAGCTTGTCGATGATCTTCGAGATCGCTCCACGGGTCATTGTCGAAGCTTCTGCAAGCTCGCCTGGAGTTGCTTGCTCTCGCTCGTAGAGATGACGCAAGAAGACCCATTCGGCGACGGACGTTTGCTTCGCATACAGGGACCGGGCAAATTCACCCGAGACCGTGTTGGAAACACGCCGCAGCCAATATCCCAGATGGCTCTCTAACCCGGAAATGGAACATTTGGCTTTAGATGTAGTTTCCATAGACACTATTATGGTGTCCGTGGAAACTATATGTCAAGCATTTTCTTACGAAATACGAGGGTTTCGTAACAGCCTCTGTAGGCGCCCACGCAGAATTTTCGCTGACCAGCCTCGACCGGTTGCGGGTGACAGGTTCCGGAACCCAGTCCGCCGCGGTGCGGGTTAGCTGGGCTCGCGCAGGGATGGAGTGAAGGTGACGGCGACCAGCAGGCCCTCGGGAGAAAGAAACCGGCTCACGGTCTGACCCCACGGTTCCTGCTTGTTTCTGATCAGCATGCGGTAGCCTTTGGATTCGAGATCGGCCGTGGCGCTCGCCACGTTCGCCACCTCGAACTCCAGCCATGCCTGGGGGACGGGGATGTTCTCGGGCCACGCATCCGCGCCGAAGCAGGACTGCGCCGGCTGGGCGAGAGGCCAAACCGCGAAATGCTTTGCGCCGGGCAGAGCGCCGGTGTAGAGGTAGCCGCCCGCTTCCTCATGGAATGCGATGCCGAGGCTCTCGCTGTAAAGGGCGCGGCTTGCGGCGATGTCGCGGTCGATGGGACCGAAGCCCGCAATGAACAAAATCTCTGTACGCATCGTTGTCACAGGGTGTGCGCCCTCCGTATGGGATACCGACCCGAGCATCGTATATCGCCGCGACGAGGAAAGATCGCGCGCGTGGTGGAGACACCTGGTTGGATGGGGCGCGTGGCACGACACCGGGGCTGAAGCCCGTTCTATCCCGGCCGCTTTTTCCACGGGCTGAAGCCCGTGGCTTCTACCGCAGTCGTGCTGCGCACGACACAGGGGCTCAAGCGCGGGGTCTCTCCGGGGGGCGTGAACGGCACGAGTGAAACTCGTGCCCCGATACAAAAGCAAAAGCGTTCGGGGCAGGGATAGCGGGGTGGAATCCCACACGGTGGTCAGGCGACGCGTTGCGTGCCGCTGCGCTCCTGTTGCGTGTTGCTACGCTCATGATGACAGCGCTTTGGAGGCCCGATGGTGGAGGAAATGCAGGTCCTTCGACTGCGCGCTCAAACACGGTGGTCAGGCGGCGCGTTGCGTGGCCCTACGCTCAGGATGACAGCGCATTTTGGTCCCTGGAGCTGCGGGACGGCTAGAGCTTTTCGTAGAACTCGCAGGCGGAGCAGGAGATGTAGACGCCGCCGGGGATGCCGCGCTCGCGGTCCTTCACGCGCTTCACAATGCGGGTGGGCTTGGAGCAGCGGGGGCAGTCAGTGCTCTTGGTCGTGTCCATCATCTTCTTGCGGTCGGCGGTCTTGGCAATCTTGGCCATGGTGTTGCTCCTCACGGGGTCCTGGTCACGCGGCCGCGCTCAGGGCAGGACCTGCGTGGGGCTTTGCGGGAAATCACCTGGTTGGACAGGGAGATGAAACCCTCCGGCGGAACATGCCCGGATATCCCGGGCAAGCCTTAAGACGCCGGGACGCGCTGTCTACGATTTTACACGGGACTGGCCGTCCAGGCGGGCGCGCTGCGCGCTGGCGGGACACCTGTCTGCGAAACGGCACAGACAGGGAGGGACTGGCAGGCGCACTCAAGCCAAAAGCGGGCTTGACTGGGGCACCCGGGGGGCGCCGGGAGCGTGATGGCAGTCACAGAGCAGGGCGATGCGGGCCGGTAGCCTCAGGACAGCTGAGGAGTCGCAGGCCATGAAGACCCGCTGGATCGGCCCCGCGCCGGATGAGGTTTCCGGCGGGGGTGAGCCGCAGGTTGAGACCAACGCCAGGCACATTACCAGAACGATCCGGGAACACAGCATCCGCGAGAAGAAGAAGGTCATTCGCCGCGCGGCTCCGGACCGGTCGCAGCGGATCCGGCGGATCACGCAGGCGGTGTTTGTGGTTTTGAATGCGTGGATCGGGCTCGAGTTTTATTTGTGGGTGCGCTGGTACGAGGTGGGCGGCAGGGGCACCCTGGTCAACCGGCCTCCGGGCGTGGAAGGGTGGCTGCCGATTGCCGGACTGATGAACCTGAAGTATTTCCTGGTGACGGGCCACGTGCCGGCGATCCATCCCGCCGCGATGTTTCTGCTCATCGCATTTTTGCTGATCAGCGTGACGATGAAGAAGGCGTTCTGCTCGTGGCTGTGTCCGGTGGGGACGCTGTCAGAGTATCTCTGGAAGGCGGGGCGCAAGGTCTTCGGCCGCAATGTGCGGGTGCCGCGGTGGCTCGACCTGCCGCTCCGCAGTTTGAAGTATGTGCTGCTGGGGCTGTTCGCGTTTGTGATCGCCGCCATGTCGGCGGAGGGGCTGGCGGACTTTATGGGCTCGCCCTACGGCATGGTCGCGGACGTGAAGATGCTGAACTTCTTCCGCACGATTGGGACCGCGGGGATCATCGTGCTGGTCGCGCTGGGCGCTCTGTCGGTGGCGATTCAGAATTTCTGGTGCCGCTATCTGTGCCCGTATGGCGCGCTGATGGGGCTGGTGTCGCTGCTGAGTCCGCTGAAGATTCGGCGCGATGCCGAGGCGTGCATCGACTGCGGCAAGTGCGCGAAAGCCTGCCCCTCGCAGGTGCCGGTCGATCAACTGGTGCAGATTCGCACCGTCGAGTGCACGGCGTGCATGGCGTGCGTCGCGTCTTGCCCCGTCGAGAACGCGCTGCAGTTGGCGCTGCCTCCGCGGAAGGGGCCCGATCGCTGGCGGGGCCGGATTGCTTCGCCGCGCACCGTGGCCGTGGCGATGGGTTGCATCTTTGTGGGCGTGGTGCTGGGGGCGCGCATGAGCGGACACTGGCGGACGAATCTGCCGCAGGCGATTTACGCGCGGCTGGTGCCGCATGCGAATGAACTGACGCATCCGGGGATGTGAGGATGGCAGCGGGTAGCGGGTAGGGTGCGTGGCGCTACGGTCAGGATGACAGCGTCGTTTTTCTCCCGGGGTCATGGATGGAGGGAAGCTCCCCACCCTGTCGCCAAAAACTGGCGACAAGGATGGGGCACCCCGCGTCCACTCAAACCAACAGCGGGCTTTCACCCCATCACTCCAAAAACGCGCGTGTTGGGAATTCGGGCTTGCACGGGGCACGCGATTTACTCCGCGTGGATTTCGTAGTGGCCGCCCTGATCCAACTTGAGCGCGACGCGGGCTCCGTTTTCGGCGGGCGTGCCGGTTTGCGGCTTGCCGTTCACGGTGATGGGGCCGGCTCCCGGCGCCACCGGGTAGAGCACTGTGGCTTCGATGCCTGAGGGCAGATCGACGACGAGATGCAGGCTGTGCTCGGCGTGGGTGTGGCTCAGGTCGACTTGGAGCAGGCCGTGCGGCGTGGGCTCGGCCCCGCGCGCCCATTGCAGATCGATGAGATCGGGACGGATGGTCGTCTGCGCGAAGCCCGCGCCCGTGGGCTGAATGCCGAGCACCTGCTCCATGAGCCAGTAGGACGGGCCGCTGGCCCAGCCGTGCGCGAGACTGGTCTGATAGCCCGCGGTGTCGTCGGCCTGGAGATCGACGTGGGGATCGTCCTTCGGCCAGGATGGATCGTAGGCTTCCCAGAAGCTGGTCGCGCCCTCAGCGATCATGCCGCCCCAATACTCGCGAATCCAGGCGAGGGCAGCGTCGCGGTGATTCATCTCGGCCATCGCGTCGAGGACGTAGGAGCCGTAGTAGGGGCTGACGATATCGGGGCGATACGTGGGCTTGCCGACATTGTCGAGCACGCTGGACCAGATGGAGCCATACTGCGCGGGCGCGGCGACGCCGGCGAGAACGGCCATGGAGTTCGTCTGCCAGCGCGGGCCGAAGGAGCCATCGGCGAAGGTGCTCTGCTGGCTGGCCTGGGCGATGGCGTCGGCGCGCTGCCGCCAGTGCGCGGCGTTCTGCGCGTCGCCGATCTGATCGAGCAACCACGCTGCGTCGCGATACGCGCGCACGTATTCGATGGCCGTGGCCTTGTGCGTCTCCGGCGAATCGCTGCTCAGCCCGGGCGCCCAGTCGACGTAGGGCCAGTCTTTCGTGTGGTTGATAAAAAGGTTCTGCCCGTCGAAATCCTTGTCCATGAACGCGAGCAATTGCAGAAGCTGGTCGTGGACGGACGCGACATATTCCTTGCGGCCCTCGTGGCGGAGGTAGTCGGCCAGCTCGGTGAACCAGTAGGACGAGTAGCCGGGGATGCCGTTGACGGGCTTGGCGATGGGAGTGGGGCCGATGAGCCGCGTCAGCGTGTCTTCAATAAGGAAGTGGTCGGCGAAGACGGCGTCGATCACGCGCCCGGAGACATCGGTGTCGCCCATCCAGCGGCCGCGGTCGCGCTTGGGCGCGTCCCAGATATCGTCCTGCATGCAGAGATGGCTGGTGTAGACGCCGGTTTCCCAGATGCGGTTGAGGAGCGGGTCGGAGGAGTCGAACGAGCCGAGGTAGTGGACGGGGTAGTAGATGTCCTCGAGCCGGATCTGCCGGAACGTGATCGTGTCGGGCCCGGCGAGGAAGCGGATGCGCGCGTAGCGGAAAGCGGACTTGGGGCCCACGCCGGCGCCGCGCGGCGGCAGGTGCAGGATGTCGACGCCGAGATAAGGCTCGTTGTGCAGCTCGCCGAGCGATTCGCCGTAGGCAATGGAGACGGCGATGGGCGCGTCGGTGTCGGAGACGACCTGCAGCCGCCCGCTGACCTCGCGGCCGAAATCGAGCGTGACGCCCGGGACGAAATCGCCGGCATCGGCGGCGCGATGAATGGTGAACTCGCGCGAGGGATCTTGAGTGGATGCAGTCAGCGCGCTGACGTTGTCGAAGCTGCCGTTCGCGGGATAGATCTCGTCGGCTTTCGCGGCGAGCAGGTAGGTATGCGCGAGGAAGGGCGATGCGCCCTGATAGCCGGGCCAGTCGTAGAGGCCGGCATCGCTGTTCCACTGGAAGAAGTCGATGTTGCCCTCGATGGAGCCCTGGGCATCGGCGGCCTGCCAGGCGCTGTCGTCGAAGCCGGGAGCCTGCCAGCCGCTGGGCGCGGTGAGCGTGGCTTTCCAGCCGGGGCCGCTGACGATGAGCGGCGTGGCGTTGACGCCGGACGACGCGGGCAGCAGCTTGGCGACCAGCTCGCCGCCGTGATCGCCCCCGATGGCGATGACGTTATCGCCGGCATGGAGCAGATGGGCGACATCGGCGTGGAAGACATGGATATCGAGGCGCGAGAGCGGATCGGCGTCGAAGTGGGCGGCCTGGGTTCCGTTGATCCATGCCGTGGCAACGCGGGGACCGGCGATGTAGAGGGTCGCGGCTTCGGGGACGGAGTCGATGCGGACATGCACGCGGAAATAGCGTGGGGCGTCTTTCTGCTGCTCGGTGTCGCCGGGCTTGTCGCCGGTCCAGATGTACTGCTCGGGCAACGGCTGGTGGAACGACGAGAAGAGGACAGGATTGGCGATGGCCCGCGCGGGATCGAGCTGGCCGAGAGCGGGCTGGCTGGGCACGGGCGACTGCGCGAGAGCGGCCGGGATGACGAGCAGAAGGAAGAGTGCGGGAGAACGCAGCATCGCGGAAGCTCCTTCGAACAGGGATTCTTTTCGCAAATGCCGAAGGTATGCGCGGGGCGGTGGGATGTCAATTCGTCAGCGGGATAGCGGGAGGGGTCCGGACCAATGCAGGCCCTTCGGCTGCGCGCTGAAGCGCGGGGGGAACGGGAGATTTGCGCGGCGCTACGCTCAGGATGACAGAGTTGTCTTTTCATCCCGGTTCTTATGGGACGGGGATTGCCCACCCTGTCGCCCAATGCGGGCGACAAGGATGGGGTACCCGCATTTGTGGAATCCCCTCTCAGCGAAAACCGCGCAGATGTGGGGCACCCAGGGTGTTTGTAACCGGAGTCGTTACGAATCCAGTTTCTTTGCTACCAGTTCGTTGAGGAGCGCGGGATTCGCCTGCCCCTTCGACGCCTTCATCACCTGGCCGACGAAGAAGGCCGCGACCGTCTTCTTGCCCTTGCGGTATTGCTCCACCTGCGCGGGGTTGGCGGCGATGACGTCGTCGATCATCTTTTCGAGGACCGACGTGTCGGTGATTTGCTGCGGCTTCTCGCGCCCGTAGACGGGGCCGAAGTCTTCGTTGCGCTCGAAGCAGAGGTCGAAGAGCTGCTTGAGCTGTTTGGAGGAGAGCTTCCCTTCTTCGCTGAGGTCGGCGGCCTGGGCGATGCCCTGCATCGTGATGGGCGACTGCGCGAGCTCGAGGCCGGCGGCCTTGAGGCGCATGGTCAGGTCGCCCAGCACGAGGTTGGCGACGCGGCGCGGATTCTTCGCGGCGCGGGCGGCGGCTTCGAACTGGTCGGCCATGGCACGCGTGGCGGTGAGGGTGTGCGCGTCCTGCTCGGAGATGCCGTATTCGGCAACCATGCGCGCGCGGCGCGGCTCGGGCAGCTCCGGCATGGTGCGCGCGATCTCGGCCTGCCACGCTTCAGGGACGATGAGCGGCGGCAGGTCGGGCTCGGGGAAATAGCGGTAGTCGTGGGCTGCCTCCTTCGAGCGCATGGAGTAGGTGCGGCCCTCGCCGGCGTTGTAGAGGCGCGTCTCCTGCACGACGCGGCCGCCGGTGGAGACGATCTCGATCTGGCGCTCGATCTCGTATTCGAGCGCGGCGCGGATGAAGCGAAACGAATTGACGTTCTTCACCTCCGCTTTCGTGCCGAGTTTTTCCTGCCCCCGCGGACGCACGCTCACGTTGGCATCGCACCGCAGCGACCCTTCCTCCATGTTGCCGTCGCTCACGCCGGTGTAGACGATGATTTCCTTGAGCCGCGTCAGGTACTCGAAAGCCTCTTCGGGCGTGCGCATGTCCGGCTCGCTCACGATTTCGATCAGCGGCGTGCCGCAGCGATTGAGGTCCACGTAGGTGCGCGTGGCCGAGTCGGCGAAGCCTTCGTGCATCGACTTCCCCGCGTCCTCTTCCATGTGCAGGCGGGTGATCCCGATGCGCTTTGGGCCGGCGGGCGTGGGGATTTCGATTCGGCCGTGTTCGGCGAGGGGCTTGTCGTACTGGGAGATTTGGTAGCCCTTGGGCAGGTCGGGGTAGAAGTAGTTTTTGCGGGCGAAGATGGAGCGCTCGCGGACCTGGCAGTTGAGGGCGAGGGCGGCGAGAGTGGCGAACTCGACGGCGCGGCGATTGAGGACCGGCAGGGCTCCGGGGAGGCCGAGGCAGACGGGACAGACGTTCGTGTTCGGGGGCGCACCGAATTTGTTGGCGCAGCCGCAGAAGGCCTTGGTCTCGGTCAGCAGCTGGACGTGGACTTCGAGGCCGATGACGCCTTCGTACTGCGCTCGGATTTCCGGCATAAAAATAGGGTATAGGGGATAGCGGGTGGGGTGTAAGGGGGTAGGGGTGGGGTGGGCTTCCCGTCTCCGCCCGCAAAAAGCAAAACGGGGAGAATCTTCTGATTCTCCCCGCCTGCTTCGTTTCGGATCTCTTAGATAGCCTGGACGTTCTCTGCCTGCCAGCCCTTCGGTCCCTTGACCACGTTGAACTGGACGGCCTGGCCTTCCTGCAGCGAGCGGAAGCCGCCGTTGCTCTGGATCGCGGAGTAGTGGACGAATACGTCCTCTCCGTTCGGCCGGCTCACAAATCCAAAGCCCTTCGCGTCGTTAAACCATTTCACGGTTCCCTGTTCCATATTCTGTGTTTCCTTTTCAGATTGTTTTCGATGTATCGCTGAACTCAAGCACGATGGTTGCGAGTCAGGCGATGAAGCGGAACAGGCAAGAACACCAGGTCGGATTCGACGATCAAACACAGTATAGCATCGCGGTTCCCAGCCGGGAACAAATCCGCTGGGAACCGCGGAAAGAGCGTATGCTGAGAATAGACCCGATCCGAATTTGGATCGGTCTGCATGGATCAGCCAGCTCTCGACCGCTCTCCGCACCGGTTCCCCCTTCTCTGCCGGATCGGAGCTTCCCGACAGGCGCATCCCCACGCGGTGCGTGCGTCGAGCCCGGCTCCGTAGCCAACGCACCATGACCGGGAAAAGAGGGCTTTATGCGAACAGATCTGGTGTATTCTGCCGGACGCGTGATCGAGAATCGTTTTCTTCTGGCGACTGTGGTCATCCGCGCCGTACGCGCGCTGCACATCGACTCCACGCGCACCGAAGACACCGCCAACCGGGTGTTCGCCGACATTTCCCAGGGCCGCTACGCGACCACCACCCTGCCCCCGGTGGCGCCTCCGCCGCTCATCGAGCCTCTGCTCATCTCGCCCGCCGCCTGAGCCTCACCCGCAAGCGGAGCCCCATCAGCTACTTCCGACAAGGCGAATGGCCTGGAATCGCCGCTTTCCCCACGACCCGGTTCGGTAATTCGCCTGCGGTTCAGCGAACCATCCAGATTCAGATCACCTTGCGGTAGGCGCCGGCGATCTTATTGCCCGCCGATTTCACGGCCGAGGCGGCCACGCCTCCTGCCGCCACCGTGTGCATCAGCGCCGATTTCCGGCGTGCGCCGCTCTTCTTCACCGCGACCGTCTCGATATCGCCGCCGAAAATCGTATACGTCTTGTCCAGCCGGTCGATCGCCGCCGTCAGCTCGGCGACCACCGCCTCGGCCTCATCGGCCAGCACGGCCATTTCCACGTTGATTTTCCGGTATTCCATGCAAGGGTCCCTTTCCGCGATTCTACGTCCGCGGAGAGACAAATCCCGCATCGATCGCTCGCGGCGCAAATTCAGTGCCAGGAGGGCGCCGGCGAAGCTCCCCGCACCGCCGTCCGGCCCCCCTCCGTGAGCTCACAGAAAGCTGCATCCCGCCTCCAGCACCCTGGCATCCGCTGCGCCACGGCCACCCGCGGTACCCTGCATGGCGTGGAGAAAAGCTCTCACCCCCACCGATCCCGAAAGCCGTAGATACAGCACGGGCCCAGCTTCGCTCCGCGCCGCATCCAGGCGCACCGCCAGCACCGTCTCCCCCGGATTCCACTCCACCGGGATTTCTCCCTTCAGGTGCTTCACCGCCTGCACCGTGCCGGCATGCAGCCAGCCGGGCCGCCCCAGCAGCGCGGCCAAATCCCCTACCTTCACCGGTACAGGGACATGCCGCCTGAACAGCAGGCACAGCGCCCGCGCGCGATGGCCTGCTGAGTAAGTCTCATCCTTTACTATGTCGAGCCAAAAGGAGGCCGGCTCCGTCGCCTTTCCCAGCCGCCCAATCGCCGCCTGCCAATCGGCTGCAGCCATCGTCCTCTCCGCAATCTGTTCCAGAGGATTTTCGCTCATGGCCTGCAGCCACTCTCCCCGGCCATCCCCGCTCATGGCCCATCGGTCGCCTCAGATGTTCCGCGGCTCTCTAGCTCGTGGTCACGCTGGTTTTCTTATCGTGAGAACCGCAGCATTCCCACGTTGCCGTCAGATTGTGTGCGATCGCCCCGGTCCCGCCCGCCAGGCCTGGGTCCTGCGTGCTCGAGCGCAGCGAGTGCGCCTGAGTATCCGGATTATCCGCTTTCATGTGCGCCGGCAGCGTCGCGTTGGGGAAGAACTCAGGAACCCCTGTCACCACAATCGACCCCTTCGTAGAGTCGCCCATCGAGTCGTCGGAGTAGGTATCGGCGTTATGCTCCTGCGCCGTGTCGCCGATGTAAACCTTCCCGCTTCTCACTCCCCACGCTTCCCAGTAAGGAAACGAGCCGATCCCGGTCACCGGCTTATCCTTGCCGGCGCAGTCCGTGCGCGTGTACTTGGCGTCGATCTTCTGCACAATGTATCCGTTGGTCGCGTTATCGGCGTTGTCGACGCTGAACCGCACCTTCCATGAATACGCTCCGCATTCGCCGGCACCGGCGGCCCAAGGGGCGTCTTCTTCACTTTCTTGCCTTCGCCTTTCGACCCCGTCTCCGCCTTCGTTTTGGGCCCGTCATCCTCCCCTTTCATCGCGGTGAAGCGGTCCTCTTTGCCCACGCTTTCTCCCTTGGCTGGACCGGCTGCGAAGCGCGGCCGGCCGGCGGCCCGGTCTCCCTGCTGGAGCGGAGCATGAATGGCGATGCGGCCGAAATCGCAGCCGAGGATTGAAGCGCCTGCCGCTCGCCCCAGGCCGATCGGCTCCAGCCGAGCGATGGAATCCCAGTCGCGGGCTCGCCCGAACTGCCTCCGCGCTGCAGCATGACGAGCCGGGGAAGATTCCAGGCTGCTCTTCGGTGTGACCGCGGCAACGCGCATGGCAAACCTCTCTGACCGCTGGAACGGCATCCGCTTCGGCTGCGGCTGTTGTTGCCCCCGGGATGCGGCGCAGAAGTCTAAGGGAAGAATCCGGGTGCGACAAGTGTAGTCCCGCTGGTCAGGAAAATGCAGAATCGCGGTGACTGACCCGACCTCGGAGGGGGACGGCGCGGATGGTTGGGCGGGTGCGGCTGCAAGCCTTCTGCGCCACCCCCCCCAAATCCGCTAAGTGCCTTCCCTGACCAGGCTCTGGCGGAGGCGCTCGCGAGCGGAGGGGTTTGCGCCAGCGAAGAAACCCTGGCCGAACTGGAGCGCGTTCCCCTGCGGCCGAAGTTCGACCGGTACCTGCCCAGGTCGCAGCGGCGTGCGTTGGTCGCGGCCATGCGGCGCAGGGCGCGCTTGTGCGTTGTGGACGAATCTCGCTTACAGGCAGTCGATCCGCACTGCCGCGCCGTATTGGACTGGCAGACGCTGGCTCGCACACGACCGGACTAACGTCCCTTCCGGACTTCCACTACTCCTTCCATTCCCGCCACCGAGGTCGTTATCTTCACGCCCCCTGACTTTCCAATGGGCAGCAGCATGGGAACCTTTCGGCGATATTCCTCGTATGCGGGGCCGTGTTCGCGGATCAGATCCTTTTCCTCGAACTGGATCGCCAAAACGATGTAGCCGGTTGTCGCCACCGCGAACAGCAAGTGCGCGAGCGTCATGTTCGGCGTCATCCAAAACGCCAGAAGGAACCCGAAGTACAGCGGATGCCGAACGAGGCGATACGGCGGCGGAGTTCGGAACGTAATCCGGGTGTAGGGTCTGCCCATGAGCGGGAGCCACACCTGACGCAGGCCAAAAAGATCGAAATGGTTGATGAAGAATGTCATCACCAGGACGACCATCCAGCCGGCGGCAAACAATGTCCAAAACACGGCGCGGGCATCCGCGTTCTGCACGGACCACACCTGAATTCCAAGGGGCCGCCATTGCCAGAACAGCAGATCGAGCGCCAGGCTCGCGCAAAGCACGAACGTCGATCGCTCTATTGCCCATGGAACGATTTGGGTCCAGCGCTCTTTGAACCACTGGCGCGCCATGATGCTGTGCTGCACGGCGAAGACCGTCAGCAACGCGCAGTCGATGGTCACCGCCACGCCTGCCGAGGAATCGAGCGGCCCATCCAGGCGACGCGGCACGAGGAACCCTCCCACGAAGGCAATGGCGTACAGGAAGGAGCCCAGAAAGACTACGTAGCACGTGAGCCCGTAACCGAAAAACAACAAACGCTTTAGCATCTCGTCCTCCTTTGGATTGAGGAAAGGATGGACCTCACTTAGAGGTTTGCCCATAGGCAATTTGTCCCGTTTGGGCTAGAATTCAGGGCCATCTCCTGCGACAAATGTCCCGGGAGAACGGATGATCGGTTGCCCATGAGCTCTCGCCAGCAAGTTCGCTATGTCACGGCGCCCGACGGCACCCGTCTGGCCTGCGCCGAAGTAGGCTCCGGACCCCTGCTTGTGAAGGCCGCCAACTGGCTGACGCATCTCGAGTACGAATGGGAAAGTCCCATCTGGAAACACTGGCTCCAGTTCTTTTCCGAGCGCAATCGCTTCGTGCGTTACGACGAACGGGGATGTGGAATGAGCGGTTGGCAAGGCACCGAAGTGACCCTGGATACGTGGGCCGATGACCTCGGCGCCGTCATTGAGGCGGTACGGCCCGCGGAACCAGTAACCCTGCTGGGGATCTCTCAGGGCGCAGCGACCTGCATCCGCTACGCCGTACGGCATCCGGAGCGAGTGGCTCGCCTCATTCTCTATGGCGGTTACGTGCGGGGTGCGTTCCTCAGAGGCACGTCGGAAAGCCAGGCGGCGTACCGGGCGATGATCGATTTGGCCAGGGTGGCCTGGGGCCAGGACAATCCAACCTTTCGGCAGGTTTTCACCTCCCGCTTCATTCCTGGCGGCAGTTACGAGCAGTTGCAGTGGTGGAACGAAATGTGTCGCAAATCAGTGTCCGGGGAGATTGTCGTCAAGCTCTTTGGGGCGCGGGCCGTGCTGGATATTTGCAAGGATCTCGCGCAAGTGCGACTGCCGACGCTCGTTGTGCATGCGCGGGACGATCAGGTGGTTCCTATCGACGAGGGCCAGATGCTCGCAGCCAACATTGCGGGCGCGGAATTTGTCGAACTTGATTCGCGCAATCATATCCTGCTTCAGGATGAGCCAGCGTGGCACAAGTTTTGTGAGGCAGTCCGATCCTTTTTGCAACCGGGTGCCGGAACGGCCGCGTCCCCCTTTATGGCTTTGTCCACCCGCGAGCGCCAGGTGCTCGCGCTCATGACTGAAGGCATGAGTAATACGGATATCGCCGAGTGTCTGGTGATCAGCGAGAAAACGGTCCGTAATCACGCCTCCAATGTTTTTGACAAGCTCGGAGTTTGGTCACGGGCACAGGCGATTGTATTCGCGCGAGATCACGGCTTTCGTGCGTAATCCGGTGCTGGATTACCGTATCTGTTGATAACAGGCCCGAAGCACTCATTGACCGCTCGCGGGCGTAAGGCCGCCTTCCCGGAAGCCACCCTCACAAGGATCCCTCACCCCGCCTTGGATAACTCCCATCTCGCGGCCGCCGCCCCGCCGCCATCCACGCCTCCCGGTCCTCGTCCCAGCGTGGCACCTTCAAATCGGCCAGCTTTCTCTGCCACGGATCGCATAACTGACGCCCCTACCGTTCTCGGACTTTCCACCTGTGCAGCAGCCACCCCGCGCAGGCTCCCAGCGCGCCGCTCAGCGGGATTACTGCGGTGTGCCACACCAGCAGGTGCGCGGTCTCGAAGTTCGGGCAATGCAGTTCCAGCATTCCTACGCCGGCCAGGCCGCCGAGGAGACCGGCCGCCAGTCCCGCGTTCACCGCGCTCACCGCAAAGCCACGCCGCAGAACCAGCCAGCTCAGCAGCCCGGCGGGGACCGCATGCAGCAGGCCGGTGAGGAGGCACGCAATGCCGACGGAGAAGAAGTTGTGCGTCGCGTAGTCGCGGAACAGCAGCGCGAAGACACCGAGCATGGCCAGGCAGCTCCACCCCATCAGCGCGGCCGCGGTGATGTACCGCCGGCTGGCGGGAATCATCGAGCGGACGAAGCTGTCGGCGGCTGCAGCCGCGAGAATCGCGAGCAGACAGAAGATGAGCCAGCGTTCCAGCGAATCCATCTTCGCGAAGCCGAAGAATCCTGCTCGTGCCGCGCCCAGAACCGAGACGGCCGCGCACACCGCCAGCACGGCGCCGGTGAGAAGCGATGGGGAAGGCAGCGCGCGAACCGGCCGGAGCGACGCTTTGACGGAATCGGCGATGCGCTGCAGCACCTCCGGATTCGCGGCAGGCGGCTCACCCGCGGAACGGTTCAGGATTTGGTCCAGTTCTTCTTCTTTCACGACAGTTTTTCGCTCCGCCCCTTTCTGAGCCCCGCTCCGCTCAACTTGATCCGCAGCTTTCTGTACGCCCGGTGCACCTTTTGTTTCACCGATCCCACGGTGGACGAGGTGGCCCGCGCGACCTCCTCCAGCGACATTCCCGTCACCTTCAGCATTTCGAGCACTTCGCGCTCGCTGGCCGAAAGCGGAGCCAGCAGCGCATCGAGGCTATCGCGGCGTCCCGCCTCCGCCGGCCCCGGGTAGGTCAATTTCGCCATCACTTCCAGCTCGCGCTCGCCCTCGGTAGTGCGAACCGATTTGCGGTGATGGTCGACGCGAACATGGCGCGCGATCGCGTAAAACCACGGGAGGGCGGGCTCGCCAGGCCGGTAGGTATGTCTCGCCTTGTGAATCCGGAGCCACGTCTCCTGCAGCAGATCGTCGGCATGCGGGCGGCTGCCCTGCTGCGCAGCGAAGAAGCGGAGCAACTGGGGGCTGGTCCGCTCGATGAGCGATGTAGCCGCTGTGAAATCGCCCTGCTGATAGCGGGCCATCAGCAGGTCCAGGTTGTGCTCCGCGCACATTCAGTTGGCTCGTGTTCCTTTCGTCTTCCTCACCATACGCCGGCACTGGCAAGCCGCGGCATCCCTGCGCCGGCCCATGCGGCCTGTCTTCCTGCCAGGGATGAATTCGCTCGAGGGCAGCGAAAAGTTACGCCTGAGCTGTTCAATTCTTCCAATATTTTTCTCTCGGCCGCGGCACCTGGGGGACCGTAACTTTTCCGCCCAGGCGCGCGAATACCTGTCCGTGATGAGGTTTCGCCCGGCCATCTCCGCAAAGTCTCCTCCTGCGCGGAGCCTTCTCACGCATTTTGTTCAAGGAGACAACCATGAAGCTTCACAGGCTCCTCGCTCTGCGGCGCCCCAGCCTTGTGCTGGCGGCCTTCGCCTGCATTGCACTCGCCGTACCAGCGCAGCAAAGCGATCGTATGCCGCTGGTGATCACCAGCACCAACGACGCTACCAGCAACTCTGTCGTCGTCTTCGGGCTCGGGGCCGGGCAAACCCCGTTGCTGTCGTGGGTTGAAACCCTGCGCACGGGCGGCCAGGGCGGCGCTGCGGGCAATGCCGGTATTGTGCAGTTCCGCGACGACTGGGGCGCAGTCGCCAATTACGGCTCGAACACCGTGACGCGGCTGGTTCGTTCCCGCAATTCGATCGCGCTCGGCGGCACCATCCGCCTGGCAGCCGACTGCGTGAAGCCGGACTCCGTGGCGCTGACCTCCACGCACCTCTTCGTGGTGGGCGCCACCTGCGCCGAAAGCTACGCCTGGCCGTGGGGATCCCCGGACGGCTCGGTGGTCACGCTCTCCGATACGTCGGCCGCCCAAATTGCCGCAGGCAGAACCTGGGCCGCGGTCACGATGACCTCGGGCTCGCTGTTGCAGTTGCCTCTCAACGGAGAGGGTGGGGCGCTGAGCGGAACGGCGAATCCCATCACGCTGCCCGACGACGCAAACAATACGCCGCTGGGGGAGGCCTTCTGGGGCAACACCCTCGGGTTTACGCCGGCGCACAGTCCCGACAGCTTCGCGATCGTGGAGGACAACGGCACCGTCGATCCAATCGCCGGGCCTGCACCTTCTTATCCCAGCAATGCGCCCTGCTGGGTTGCCAAAGGACCGAAGAGTATCTGGTACACCGGCAACTCCCCGGGCCAGGCCATTTCGATCTTTTTCAGCGACAACCAGGGTGGCGTCTTCTATAAGTCGGTGCCGCTGCCCGGCCCGCCGACCGATCTCGCGGTATCGCCGGACCAGAAATGGCTGGCGGTCATCTATACCGCCGGCGGACAGGCGTATGTGCGCGTCTTTTCGATCGACGACCACGGCGATCTGACCCTGGCCGCTACTTCACCCTCCATCGGCGTCGCTGCATTCAACGGCGTCGCCTTGAGCGAGTAACTGTCTCTGCGATCGGATCGGGCCCGGCGAGAGGTTTCTCGCCGGGCTCGACCTGCAGCCATTGCGGTGTGGCCGGGCGGAAAATAAAAAACTTTCGCAAGAAACACGCATGTGTTGAAAACAAAGGGCGGGAGCCTCGATTTCCGCGTATGTGTGGGAAACAGGGCACTTAGCCGGAGGCCTTTGCCTAACTGATTGCCGGGCAGGGAGTTGCGGCGCAGGCGTTGGGCCCATCCGAGTCCACAGGATGCGTTTCGGGGGCGGTGCAGCGCGGTTCCTGGTGGCCCGTGCGTGACTCAAGCGTGGGGCCGAAGGCTGCTGCAGGCTGGGTTGGCAAAGAGCGATGGAAGCGCGGGCCCTGGGGCCCTGAAGATCGTCCGAAGAGAAAAGGACTCGCGAAGTGGCGAGTCCTTTTCGTGCTTCCATGTCCAGTTTGCGCGGGGCAAGGTTTGTGGGCAAGGGAAATCGGTTGGGTGGGGGGTACGGAGGTAATGGGGCGGCAGCGTGTAGCGTGTAGCCGTCAGCGGTCAGCGGTCAGCGAGGGGAAGCGCGGGGAGCGGGTTATTTCGGGAGGCGGACTTTGGCGGTTCTCGAGAATTTTTCGTCGAAGGTGAGGCCTGAGTGGCTCCGCTGGCGAACCCGACCTGAGCGATGAGGTGATCCGCGAAGCTGGCGTTGGCGGCGCGGGCGGCCTGGATGGCCTTCTGAGCCAAATCCGCCGCTTCGACGGTGACGCCTCGGGTGTGGAGGAGGCTTTCGAGGGTGGTGAGGACCCGATCCGCGGCCCAGCGGGAGCGAAGGACCCAGGAGAGCTCGGCGAGGACGATCAGGGGCAGGAAAACGCCGCCTTTGGAGCGTGCGTCGGCGAGGGCGCGGCGGGCGCGCTGCGCCTGCGCGGCGTCGTCGTTGAGAAGGGCGCGCGCCCAGACATCGGTGTCGGCGACGATCACCGGGCGGCACTCACCGCCCGGCTCTCCGGGCCTTGGCTCGATTCATTTCGGCGAACGACATGACGGGACCGGGCTTGCCGGCCTGATCGGGCTGATCCGCCAGGGCCCACAGGTCCTCCAATTCGGAGAGGACGGGATGGGCTTCAAAGCCTCCGCCGGGGGGCAGGGTGAAGCGAATGCGGCTGCCGGTGCGGATACCGAGGCGGGTGCGCACCGCCCTGGGTAGCGTGACTTGTCCCTTGGAGGTGACGGTGGCCTCGATGACGGCGGCGGGCGTGGGTTTGCGGGGCATGGGGGATTCCCTACCTTACATTTTACCCTTGTATGCCTTACATCGAACTGGGATGTTTGGATTGGCGCGGGTTAGGGCCGAAAAGAAAAGGGCTCTTGAGGGCGAGCCCTTTTCGTGCTTCCGTCTCCGGTTTGCGCGGGGCGGATTTGCGCGTCGACGATCGCGCAGCGGGAACTTTGCGGGCGACGAATTTGTGGGCCATGGCGAGGAGGTCGTGGAGGATTTCGGGGGTGAGGTGCTGGAGGCGGACGAGGACGCCGTCGTATCCGAGGTAGTGGTCGGGGGCGTAGTAGAGATTGGGGTCTTCGGCGAGGAGGGCGGGGCGATCGTTGCGGTCGATGCGGATGAGGATCGAGTTGGGCTCGGCGGCTTTGTTGGTGGGGACGCAGGCCATGAGGTTGCCGCGGACCTTGAGGGCGGGCTCGGCGAAGGAGGTGGATTTTTCCACGTTGGGAAAGGTTAGGCCGGTTTGCCAGACGGTTTCGAGGGTGACCATGGGGTCACAGAATACAGCACCGAAATCGCGCATGAACCTGAGGATTTTTGAGGCCATCCCAATCTGGGAACCCAACCGAGCCCTCCCTATTCTTATCTCCACTCGTGTTGTATTTGGTATATATACCTAATACAACCATGGATGACATGGCCACACAAAATGCAATATCTATTGAAAATAAATGGGTTAATCATAAAGCAGTCACCCGATTTAGCTTGTATCACTAGGTATATATACCTTGTGATAAGCTGATCTCAACAGGTGTCCCGATGGCCGGCCAGAGCCGTTTACAAATTGCTAAGCCTGACATCATCAGGGTCTTCGAGGAGACGGGAAAACGCGTCTTTTGGCCCAGCGATATTTCACAAATCCTTGAGGAAAATCGTATTTTTTGGAGGCTAGCAAAAAACACTACTACCGCAAAATTCTTGGACTTTCTGCAGAGCAAGACCGCTCTCCACCTCGAATATTTGGACCCAGTAAATCATCCGAATGCACGTGGAATCTCCCGTTACGTTTGGGAGGAGGCATCCGCATATGAGATTGCGCTCTCCATGAAACGCGGCGCCTACCTTTCCCATGGAACGGCGATGTATTTGCACGGCATCACGGAGCAGATTCCCGCCAGGATCTATGTCAACAGCGAACAAAGCGCGAAGCCGAGTGCGGGGCAACTCACTCAAGGAGGAATAGACCGCGCTTTCGCGGGGAAACAACGAGAATCGCAATTCGTTTTCAGGTTCGACGCCGCTGAGGCCCTACTGCTCTGGGGGAAACATACCGGCCAGCTGGAAGTTATTGATATGGAATACTCAGGCGCGAAGCTACGGGTGACAGGGATTGAGAGAACCCTTATCGACATCGCCGTTCGTCCTTCGTATGCCGGAGGCGTTTTCCAAGTACTTGAGGCATTTCGGGCAGCGAAGGATCGCGTTTCCGTGGGTACGTTGATAGCGACACTCAAAAAGCTGGCTTATGTTTATCCTTACCATCAAGCGATAGGCTTTTACATGCAACGGGCCGGGTATTCGAGCGGTCAATATGACCGCCTTAAGAAAATCGGTCTCGAATACGATTTCTATTTGGCGTATGGCATCCAGGACAAGACATATGAGTCCGAATGGAGACTATTCTTCCCAAAAAGTCTTCATTGAGTGCGTCAGTCGGACAACAGAATCGAAGTAGGTGTCAAATTCTCCGAGATTCTCCCCCTTCGACGATACCCTCACGCTATCCCAGTCTGGCCGGTGGAATTCTCTTTGGTCTTTGATCCTTCCCAATAAGCGGAGAGGGACCTTCTTCGCCGCAAAAATGTTTCGCAACAGTTCGATCTTGTCAGGCGCCGTGAGATCCATTCCTGTGGCTGACATGATCAAGTGGATGTCGTAAAAATCGCGGGCTCGCGCAGATGGGTTACGCTGCATGGTGTATTCGGGCATTTGTTGGCAGATGGCACGGAGCTTTTCGATAGCAATCATTGCTGGGCTATAGACATAGATCGTGTAGTTATCTAGTTCGACCTCCAATTTGCCTGTGATGTACTCGTATTTACTCAGGTCAATAGTGAAAGCTCTCTGTTGATTGGGTCCGATGACGAGAGAATCTCGGCGGAGTGCCGCCAGCTCGCTGTTTACGTGTTCGAACTTTTCCCGTTCAGCCAGTTTGAAGCTCGCCAAGTAGCCGCCCCAGCGTGGGTCTTGCCCGGCGCGAGCAACGCTGGGCTTGGGTTCCAACTTGAAGTCGAATACTCTCAGGCCTGCGGCGCGAAAGCGGTCTTCCAGCGCCTTCGAGAGGCGAGCACGAATATCATCCAAATCTTCGAAGTCATTTTCGATGGAAAAATCAAGATCCAGAGAAGTGCGACGACTCAATCCGAGGGCCAGTGAAAGCGCATTACCTCCCTTGAGGACGACCCGCTCGAATAGAACGTCATCCGAGAAGATGGCAGTGATGGCAATTCTTCGAATTTCGTTGTAATCGGTGGGCGCTTGGGGCATCTTGGCGTGATCCTCAAATTCTAGAATCAACGGTCTTATCGTTTAGCGCGAAAGGAAAGAGGCTCCGCGATGGAGCCTCTTTCTAGCAGTTGCTTTTGCGCCGAAGGCGCGGCTGCCTCGATGGCAAATCGTTAGTCGTAGTATTCGAGGCCGAGGTGGGTGATGAGGTCTTCGCCCATGATGTGCCTGAGGGTGTTCTTGAGCTTCATCGACTGGATGAAGAGGTCGTGCTCGGGGTAGAGGCCGGGGGCGCTCTGCGGGCTCTTGAAGAAGAAGCTGAGCCACTCCTGGATGCCGAGGTGGCTGAGTTCGGACGTGCGCTTGGCGAGGTCGAGGAAGAGGACTAAGTCGAGCGCGATGGGCGCGGCGAGGATGGAGTCGCGGCAGAGGAAGTCGACCTTGATCTGCATGGGATAGCCGAGCCATCCGAAGATGTCGATGTTATCCCAGCCCTCCTTGTTGTCGCCGCGGGGCGGGTAATAGTTGATGCGGACCTTGTGGTAGATGTTCCCGTAGAGGTCGGGATACTTATCGGGCTGGAGGATGTAGTCGAGGACGCCGAGCTTGGACTCTTCCTTGGTTTTGAAGGACTCGGGGTCGTCGAGGACCTCGCCGTCGCGGTTGCCGAGGATGTTGGTGGAGTACCACCCGGCGACTCCTAACATGCGGGCCTTGAAGGCGGGAGCGAGGACGGTCTTGAGGAGGGTCTGGCCGGTCTTGAAGTCCTTGCCGCAGATGGGCGCGCCGGTCTGGCGGGAGAGCTCGATCATGCAGGGCAGGTCGACGGTGAGGTTGGGGGCGCCGTTGGCGAAGGGCACGCCTTCTTTGAGAGCCGCGTAGGCGTAGATCTGCGACGGCGCGATGGCGGGGTCGTTGTCGACGAGGGCTTTTTCGAAGGCTTCGACGGAGGCGTGGCAGGGGGCCGGCTCGAGGAAGATCTCGGTCGAGCCGCACCAGATGACGACCACGCGATCGACCTGGGAGCGGAACTGCTGGATGTCGGCGCGGACCTGCTGGGCGAGGTCGCACTTGGATTTGCCGGTCTTGACGTGGGTGCCGTGGAGGCGCTTGACGTAGTACTGGTCGAAGACCGCGGGCATGGGCTTGATGGCCTGGAGGAAGGGCTTGATGCTGGCCAGGTGATCGCGGTCGAGGACGGCGGCGTGGCTGGCGGCCTCGAACATGTCCTCGGGGAAGATGTCCCAGCCGGTGAAGACGATGTCGTCGAGGGAAGCGAGAGGGACGAACTCTTTGACCAGCGGGGTGCGGTTGTCGGTGCGCTTGCCGAGGCGGATGGTCCCCATCTGGGTGACGGAGCCGATGGGCTTGGCGAGGCCCTTGCGGACGGCTTCGACGCCGGCGATGAGGGTGGTGGCGACAGCGCCCATGCCGACGGTCATGACGCCGAGCTTGCCCGTGGCGGGCTGGATTGAACCTTTCGATGGTGGCATTTCAGGAGAGCCTTTCCGCGTTCACGATTGCGTAGAAAAAAGGATGGAAACCAAACAATTAGTCTCTCGCCCGCGGGGGAATTTCGCAAATGACTGTGGGGTTAATGGGGGATCTGGCGGGGTGAGTGGGGAGGGCAAGGGTCAGGGTGCGAGGGCGGTGGAATCCCACGTCTGCCAAAAGCGGGCAGACATGGGGCACCCGGGGTGGTGGCGCGGGGGCCTAAGCTGCGGTGGGGCGGACGCGGTTTTTCCAGTGGGTCCAGACGAACCAGACCATGGCGGCGAGGATGAGGATTTCAACGGCGAGGTGGAAGCGGTGGAAGAGGGCCTGGAAGCGGGGGTTGGTATTGAAGGAAGCGCCCAGCTTCATGCCCACATAGGCCAGCACCCAGCACCAGGGGAAGGAGCCGATGAAGGTGTAGATGTGGAAGCGCGCCTGGTTCATTTTGGCGACGCCGGCGGGGAAGGCGATGAAGGTGCGGACGATGGGCAGCATGCGTCCAATGAGGACGGTGATGGAGCCATAGCGGGCGAAGAAGTGGTCGACGCGGTCGAGATCGCGGCGGCTGAGGAGCATCCAGCTGCCGTAGCGCTCGACCATGGGGCGGCCGCCTTTGGCGCCGACCCAGTAGGCGGGGATGGAGCCGAGGTTGGAGGCGAGCGAGCCGACAGTGGCCAGCAGGAGCAACTGCATCTGCGTGTGACAGAGAGCGTAGCCGGCCAGTGGCATGATGACTTCAGAGGGAATGGGGATGCAGGCCGACTGGAGGGCCATCAGGAGGATGACCGCGCCATATCCGCCGGCGGCGATCAGGCTGACCAGCAGGGCAAGGATTTTTTCGCTCATGGGAACTTCAGTGTAACTGCCGGGGTTTGGGGGCAGGGAATAGGGATAGGGAATAGGGGGTAGGGGATAGAGCACAGAGGCCAGGGGTCAGAGCGGAGGGCGCGATTGTGGGGCGGCCGGCGGGATGAAGAAGCTGAATGCTTGACAATCCCTACCGATATGATAGACATTGTAGGAACCGGCAGCGGGGTTGAAGCCGGCTGGATTGGATTTCCGGGAGGCTCTCACGCTGATAGACTTGCTGGCGATGAGGATCTCTCAAAAGGGTCTGTATGCTCTGCAGGCGCTGACGGTGCTTGCGCGGCAGTATCCGGACGGTGTCGTGAAGATACACGACATCGCCGAGGAGGAAGACTTGCCAGAGAAGTTCCTGGAGGCCATTTTGCGAGACCTCAAGCGCACGCGCGTGGTGAAGAGCCTGCGCGGGGCAAACGGCGGCTACCAGCTGAATCGGCCCCCCGAGAAGATATTTCTGGGGGACGTGCTGCGGCGGATCGACGGGCCGCTGGCGCCGTTTGAGGACGCGGAGTCGCTGCGGGACCGGGTGCGCAGCGACGCGAAGCATCGTCGATTGTTCAAGGTGCTTCTCGACGTGCGGGACGCGACGGCTCGCATCATGGATCACACCTCCATAGCCGATCTCTGTCAATAGAACGCGGTTGAAGTCGCAGTAACTTCTCGGTCGGAAAGATCAGTTCCGGGCGAAGGGGGACGTGTGTCTGCATTCCGGGCAGGCCGGACGGGCTGGGCAAAACGGGCCGGGCAAAACGGGCCGGAGGAAGAGAAAGCACATGGGCGGCAAGAGATTTTCCGGAGGCGGTATGAAGCGGCTGAGAGCACCGGGTCTTGCGAGTTCGATTTTGGTTTTGGCCGGCATGATGGCGGGCCTCACACCCGGATTCGCGCAGGTCGTGGGAGGCACGATCGATGGGCAGGTGAAAGGCGTTCAGGGCGCGCCGCTGGCGGGGGCGACGGTGACGCTGCACAACGTGAGCACGGGCCTGACGCGGGTACTGACGACCGGCGCGGACGGGCGGTTCGCGGCGGAGTCGCTGCCGGTAGGGACGTATTCGGTGACGGTGGCGCGCAGCGGTCTGGCGAATATGGTGCGGGACGGCGTGCGGGTCGCAGCGGGCGAGCGGGTGGACCTGCCGTTTGCGCTGGGAGCGAGCCGCACCGTGACAGGCGCGACAGGGGCGCAGGGAAAGCAGGTGAATACGACGACCCATCCGCGGGCGGGCGTGGTGGGGGAGGGACAGATTCAGGACCTGCCGTTCGAGGGCGGAGGATACGACCAGCTGATCACGGTGAATCCGGCGACGGCGAATTATGCGAGCGAGCGCTCGGGCGGGTCGGGAACGGGGAGCGCGGGCGTAGGGAATCAGTACACGGTAGTCGGACGCAGGCCGCAGGACAATATCTTCCTGCTGAACGGGATTGAGTACACGGGGATGTCGTCACACACCGTGGCGCCGGGCGGGCTGAGCGGGTCGCTGCTGGGCGCGGACTCGATTGAAGCGATGAACGTGGTGACGGACACGTATGGCGCGAATTACGGGAAGCGCGACGGCGGGCAGATCAGCATCGTGACCAGCTCGGGCAGCAATAGCTGGCACGGCGATGTGTTCGAGTATTTCCGCAACAACAATCTCGATACGCGCAACTATTTCGATCAGGCCAGCGTGCCGCAGTTGCATCGCAACCAGTACGGGGCGTCGCTGGGCGGGCCGCTGGAGCGGAACAAGGTGCTGTTCTTTGCGAATTTTGAGGGCTTTCAGCTCAACACGCAGCAGACCACGGTGACGATTGTCCCCGACACGCTGGCGCGGCAGGGGTATGTGCCGGACACGACGGGGGTGGAGCAGAACGTGGGGGTCGCGGCGGGTGTCGGGCCGCTGCTGACGCTGTATCCGGCGCAGAACGGGCCGGAACTGACGAGCGATGGCCTGGCGACGGGCCTCGGATTGGCGTACAGCGATCCGCCGCAGCATATTCGCGAAGATTTTGGGACGATGCGGCTGGACGATAATCCGGGCGAGAAGGATTTGCTGTTCGGGGTGTACACGGCCGATGACAGCGACCTGAACGGAACGACGCAGAACCCGCTGAGCCTGACGAACCAGAGCCTGCGGGCGCAGGTGGCGAGCGTGCAGGAGCAGCATGTGTTTTCGTCGTCGGCGCTGAACACGCTGCGGCTGGGATATTCGCGGGCGGCGTTCACCAACTATGCGTACAACAACGAAAACGTGCCGGGATGGGTAGCGGGACGGCCGGTAGGCGCGATCACCATCAGCGGCAGCACGGCGTCGAATGGAATTTCGCAGGTGACCCAGGCGGGCGACAACGTGGGCGGGAACACGTGGGCGGCGCGGAATCTGTTCACTGTGGACGATCACGTGTACTGGACGCGGGGCAAGCACCAGTTCGAAGCAGGGTTGTGGGCGCAGGACATCGAGTCGAACGACTTCATGGCGCAGAACCAGTACGGGCAGGCCTCGTTTGCGACGCTGACGACGTTTTTGCAGGGTACGGTGCAAAGCCTGACGGTGGTGGCGCAGCCCTCGGAGATGGCGTGGCGCTCGTTTGAGAAGGCACTGTTTTTCGAGGACATCTGGAAGGCGACGCCGCGGCTGGAAGTGCGGGCCGGGTTGCGCTTTGAGTCGACCGATGGGTGGAACGGCGTGAACCAGCGCGCCGCGAACTACGCGATCGTGAACGGCGTGATGTCGTCGGAGCCGTTTGTGGGCAAGTCGCCGCTGCTGGCGAATAACGCGGAGTTCCTGTGGAATCCGCGGGTGGGCTTTGCGTGGGACATTTTCGGGAACGGGAAGACGGCGCTGCGGGGCGGGGTGGGGATGTACCACACGCTGCTCGACGCGCTCGACTACCGGCTGGATCAGACGGCGCCGTTCAACACGGCGAGCACGCTGAAGAAGGTGGCGATCGGGACGGTGGCTATCAGCCCGAGCGACAACATACCGGCCGGTGCGGTGGTAACGCCGAGCACGGTGCAGCCGAACCTGTTCACGCCGGCGGTGGTGGAGTGGCGGCTGCGCGTGGAGCAGCAACTGGCGCCGCGGACTACGCTGACGGTGGGGTATGCGGGCTCGCACGGGTATCACCAGATTTTGTCGGAGGATCTGAACGAGCCGGTGCCGAGCTACACATCGACGGGGCAGCCGTTCTATCCGTCGGGCGTGACGAACGCGAATCCGAACCTGTCAAAGTCGACCTCGTGGGTGTCGGAAGGCGTGGGCATGTACAACGCGCTGGAGACGGATGTACGCGGCAACGTGGGCTGCGGGGTGACGCTGCGCGGGACGTATACGTGGTCCAAGAATCTGGATGATGGATCGACGTGGACGAGCGCGCAGAGCCTGAACACGCCGGGGTACGTGGAGTTTCCGGCGGATCCGAAGATGGACTGGGGCCCGGCGGTGGGCGATGTGCGGAACGCGGCGACGGTGAGCGCGACGTGGGCGCTGCCGGTGGGTCCGAACCACGCGCTGCTGGCCGGCACTTCGGGATGGACGCGGCAGGCAGCGGCGGGCTGGACGGTGGGCGGAGTGGTGACGGCGCAGTCGGGATTTCCGTTTACGCCGCAACTCGGCTATAACCCGACGGGCAATGGGGACAGCCGCAATCCGATCCGGCCGAACTGGAACCCGGCGTTTACGGGCAATTTGTATCCGCGGACGACGGCGCAGTGGTTCAATCCGAATGCGTTTGTGCAGCCAGCGGCGGGCTATTTCGGCAACGTGTCGCGTGACTCGCTGGTGGGGCCGGGGCTGACGGATTTTGATTTTTCAGTGGGGAAAGACACGGCGGTGGAGAACTTCCACGTGCAGCTGAAGGCGAGCGCCTACAACGTGCTGAATCATGCGAATTTCCGGACGCCGAACGAGATCACGTATGCATCGGCGACGTCGATTGCGTCGCCGACGGGTGGGCTGATCACGCAGACCTCGACGACCTCGCGGCAGATTCAGTTGACGGCGAAGGTGGTGTTCTGAGGGCAGAGGGTAGGGTATAGGAGGTAGCGTGCAGGGCGTGCCGGAGGGAGATGGCGCGAAAGTGGGCTTGTTCTGCCTGGCAGGGTTTGTACAATACGGCCTACTGGGAAAAGCCCCATGGCCTACGACGACAAGAAGTCTATCTCTGTACAGAAATCGACCGTGCCCGAGCGGATGGTGGGTGCGCTGCTCCTGGCTGTCATGACGGTTGTGTTTTTCGGCCTTGCGGTGCAGCACCTGCCGGGCAGCACCATGCTGCAGGAAGTGACGCAATTCGTCAACGAGCCGGCGCAGTGGGCGACGATGCAGATCTTCCCCTATGGCCAGCACAGCGGACCTGGGGAGCAGTACTGGGACTACGTGTACTGGCCCGCGGGAATCCTGATCTACTCTGTCTTCTGGTATTTCATCGTGTCGATGTTGTGGTCGACGCGGCGGAAGGTGTACCGGGGTTAGCAGCGGGTCGGCGAGTCAGCCAGTGAGCGAGCCAGCTCGGACGTAGCGGGTAGCTGCTGGCGCGTTTGGCGGTTGGTGCTCCGCGTTCACGAATCGAAATTTCCGCTGCGTTTTGACGACCTCCTGGGACGCGCGGTTGGGTCCATTCCAGTCACTTGCCCGAATATACGACCACGTTTGTCGCATTTCCCTCAGATATCGGACTGAATTTGTCGTATATTGCTTTTTAGGGGAAGCAACTCGCCGTTTTCACTGACCCCACGGGCCAGGTGCAGAGGGATTCAGCCATGTGACGGGGGTCACATTGGGAGGCCTTCGTCTGCGCTTAAATCGGACTAACGAGGTCGTATATGTCTGCACGTGGTGTTTATGGGGTGTGCTGGAGGTCGCGAAGAATCCGCGTGGCGGAGCGGGCACTGTGCCCAGTTTCGGTTTGGCACCGGGGTCGGGTTCCCGCATGGCTGGCGGTTTGGCTCGCGTTTGCGGCGCTGCTGCTGGGGCCCGGAGAGCGCGCACGTGGCGAGCAGACGACGGAGCTGTCGGGAACGGTGACCGACGTTTCGGGAGCGGTGATTCCGGGAGCGAGCGTGACGGCGAAACCGGAGAAGGGTGGAGTGGCGGCGACGGCCACGAGCGATGGCGCGGGAGATTTCCGGTTTGCCGGGCTGGCGCCCGGTGAGTATTTTGTGTGCGCGAAAGCGACGGGTTTTGCCGCCACGCAGAGTGAGGTGACGATCGGCGCACAGCCAGTGACGCTGCCATTAACGCTGAACGTGGGAGCGACCTCGGAGACGGTTGCGGTGAGCGCGACAAGGGCGACCCTCCAGACCAGCTCAACAGAGACGGGCGGGACGCTGGACGCGCAGCAGATGGAGACGGTTCCGCTGAACGGGCGGAGCTTTACGGATGCGCTGGCGATCGAGCCGGGGGTGGCGCCAGCGAGCGCGGCGCAGCCGAACGCGATTGTGATGAGCGGAGTGGCGAGCACGCCGCCTTCGGGCGAGCTGGATTCGGGCGCGCTCTCGATTGGCGGGCAGCGGGAGACGGCGAACAGCTTTCGCGTGAACGGAGCCGATGCGCAGGAAGACGTGAACATGGGAGACGCGATCGTGCCGACGCTGGACTCGATTGCCGATTTGACGGTGGCGACGGGTAATTACGCGCCGGAGTTCGGCAGCGCGAGCGGCGGCCAGGTGGCGGTGACGACGAAGAGCGGGACGAATTCGTGGCGCGGATCGATGTTTGAGTTTCTGCGCAACACGGATCTGGATGCGCGGAATTATTTTTCGCTGGAGCGCGCGGAGTTCCACCAGAACCAGTTCGGCGCGACGCTGGGCGGACCGGTGCGGAAGGATCGCGTGTTCTTCTTTGCGGATTATCAGGGGACGCGGATCGCCGAGGGCGTGGACACGGGGCAGATTTCTGTGCCGACGGCGTCGGAGAGACGGGGGAACTTCGTCGATCCGGCGACAGGGCAAAGCGAGCTGACGGGCTGCGTGGGCGGGCCGTATCTGGCGAGCCAGCTGAGCGCGAAGCTGGGACGGACGGTAGAGGCGGGCGATCCGTATTCGCCGCTGTCGGCAGGATGCTCGGCCGAGAGGCCGGCGGTGTTTGCGGACAGCGTGATTCCGCAGAATGTGTGGTCGCAGGCGGCGCAGCATTTGATGGAATACATTCCGCAGGGGAATCTGGGCGCCGGGGTGTTTTCGACGTCGGCGGCGGAAGAGGGAATTCGCGACGATAAGGGCGCGGTGCGGCTGGATGCGAATACGCGGATCGGGGCGGTGAGCGGGTACTATTTCGCGGACGATTACAACGTGAACGATCCCTACCCGAGCGGCGAGGGCGGCGCGACGGTGCCGGGTTTTAACGCGCTGAACTATGGGCGCGCGCAATTGTTGATGCTGAGCGACACGAAGACGTGGGGCGCGCATACGGTGAACCAGGCGCGCGTGAGTTATATGCGGAACGCGGCGAATGTGGGGATTCCGCAGGGCGGCGTGGGGCCGACGCTGGCGGCGCAGGGATTCAGCGGGATCGTGGTGCAGGATGCGCAGACTGAGGGCGTGGAGAACGTGAACTTCAACGACTTCACGATGGGCGTGGATGTGACGGCGCTGTTCCAGGCAGAGAACATTGCCGAGGTTGCCGATGACTGGTCGCACGTGGCGGGCAGCCACAATTTGAAACTCGGCCTGGATGTGCATGGCGACCAGATCAACAACCATCCGGATGTGTACTTCAATGGAAGCTATTCGTTTACGGGGAGCGAGACGGGGCTGGACTTCGCGGATTTTCTGCTGGGGGTGGATTCGAGCTTCACGCAGGGGGATGCGCGGCACTTCTACAACCGGAACCGGCTGGTGGGGGCGTATGCGCAGGATGCCTGGCAGGTGCGGCCGGGACTGACGCTCAATTACGGGGTGAGGTGGGATCTGCTTCCGGCGTGGAGCGAGAAGTACAACCAGCTGCAGACGCTGGTTCCGGGCGAGCAGAGCGTGGTGTTTCCGGATGCGCCGGAGGGGATCGTGTTCCCGGGCGATCCGGGCGTTCCGCGGACGCTGGCGGCAACGCCGATGACGGATTTCGCGCCGCGCGTGGGTCTGGCGTGGAGCCCGAAATTCCTGGGCGAGGGCAAGACGAGCGTGCGAGCGAGCTGGGGGCAGTTCTACACGCCGGTGGAGGGATTGTCGGCGGCGATTATGAGCGCGAACCCTCCGTATGGGTACACGTACACGAGCGCGGTGCCGACGCTGTTCGACACGCCGTGGACGGCGGCGGCGGATGGGTCGAGCCTCGAGCCCAACGGTCCGCGGTTTCCGCTGGCAGCGGTGCGGTATGGGGCATCGCGGGCGCATCCGGTGACGGGCGTGAACTGGGCGCAGTTCGAGCCGTTCACGGGGATTCCGGCGGTGGCTCCGGGGAACGTGACGCCTTACGCGGAAGACTATCTGGCGAGCGTGGAACGCGAACTTGGGCACGGGACGGTGCTCGACGTGAGCTACGCGGGGACACAGGCGCACCATCTGCTGACGCTGCTGGAGGCGAACCCGGGCGATGCGGCGCTGTGCCTGAGCCTGAGCCAGGAGAGCGACGTGGCGGCGGGATCGGCGACGTGCGGGACCTACGGCGAGAGCGGGAGATACACGCGAGCCAATGGGGAGGTGGTCGAGGGGACGCGGACGCGGTTCTCGCCGGCGTTCGGCAGCGTGAGCTGGCAGAAGACGATTGGGAACTCGCACGACAACGCGCTCGAGATGAGCCTGAAACATGAGGGCGGCGCGTATGGCTACACACTGGCGTACACGTGGAGCCAGTCGATCGATCAGGCGTCGAGTTTGGCCGATCCGGTGGATCCGGTGAATCCGGGGGTGAGCCGGGCGCTGTCAGCGTTCGATCTGACGCAGAATTTCGTTGCGAACTATCACTACGAGTTGCCGCTGGGGCAGGCGTGGCAGGCGCTGCACGCGGGCAAGCTGCCCGGCACACTGGCAAGCGGCTGGACCGTGTTCGGGCTGACGCGGCTGACGACCGGGTTTCCGGTAACGCTGGTGAACAACAACGATTCGTCGCTGCTGGGAACGCAGCCGAATGGGGTGAACAACAACGGCGCGGATGAGCTGAATTTCACGCCCGGACCGCTGGAACTGAAGGAAACCCCCAGGCAGGGAGCGGGGTTCAACGCATCGCTGTTCAGCGTGCCGGCGCTCGGCGATTTTGGCAATGCGCGGCGGCGGTTCTTCCACGGGCCGGGATCGGACGATACGGACCTGGCGCTGGAGAAGCGGACCACGCTGCTGGACGGCAAAGAGCTGAGCCTGCGGATGGAAGGGTTCAACGTGTTCAACCACGCGCAGTTTTTCGGGCCGGCTTCAGTGGAAGGGAATATCGGGAGCGCGGACTTTGGCCAGATTGTGTCGGCGGCGGCTCCGCGGCTGATGCAGGTGAGCGCGCGGGTGCGGTGGTAGCCGCCAGCGTTCGCCAGGCTCTCGCGCGGCACCCTGCTTCGACGCGCCTGCGGGTCAGTCAGTGGGCAGGAAGATCGAAAAGACGGTTCCGCTGTGGCCGGTGCTGGTGCTGGTGCGCATGGAGATGGAGCCTTCGTGCTTTTGCACGATGCCCTTGCTGACCCAGAGGCCGAGGCCGGTGCCTTGCTGCGCTTTCGTCGAGAAGAAGGGCTCGAAAACTTTGGCGGCGACAGCGGACGGAATGCCGGCGCCATTGTCGGCTACCACGATGCGCACGCCGCTGCGCGCCGGCTTTTTCCAGTCGCGGCCAGGCAAAAGGCGGATGCGGATTTTGCCGGCCCCCGCCTCAACCGCGTTGACCATGAGGTTGGTGAAAAGCTGGCGCAGTTCGGTGGCGAAGCCGAACACGGTGGGCCTGGTACGGTACTGAACCTCGACGGCGATTCCCTGCGACTCCGTGCGGCATGACAAAAGCTGCGCGGCCTCGTCGATCACGGAGTCGAGATCGACATGCTCCGCCAGCGCACCGATGCGGTAGAACTCGAGTGTCTGTTTGGCAATGTGGGAGACGCGGCTGAGTTCTTTGCCCATCATTTCCACGCGTGCGCGTCCCTCGGGTGAGAGGTTCTCCTGCTTCAGCAGGTACCAGAGGTTGACGATTGCCTCGAGAGGATTATTGATCTCGTGGGCGATGGTGGCCGCCATACGCCCAGCAGCAGCCAATTTCTCGGAGCGGCGCAACGCCTCTGTTTCCACGCTGAGCTGGCGCCGCAGGCGCGTGTTTTCAGCCATGCTGTCGAGCAGGCGCCGGACCGGGTCATCCATTCCATCGCCGGAGCCCTGGAAAATCTCGGCGGGAATGTAATAAGGGTTCTCGCAAATCTCGCCGCGAAAAACGAGCCGCGGATGGGTGTGGATGATGTGCATCAGGGTTTCGGGGCGGAAGCGGCGACGATTGTACTGGCAGATGCCTGCCATGTCGTAGCCCGCGAAGAACGCATTCACCTTGCACTCGTACTCGATGAGGCGGCCGTCGGGGTTGCCGGCCGGCCCCAGCGCCCAGGTCATTTCTCCCGACGCGCGCACGCCCTGGAAGCCTTCCTTTTTCGCGTCCTCTACCGTCTCGGCAAGAAAGCCGATCATCCAGTCGGGATCGAAATCGCCGTTCCTGAGGTAGGCGTCGTACTTGGTAATGATCGCGAGCGCGCCGGTGGCGGTGGCGGCTTCGACGTCGACACCGTGGCGCTCCATGGCGTCGATGACGGTTTTGGGGTCGGTGTCGTCAACGATGAACACGCTCTTCTCGCCCCGTTCCATGCCGAGACGCAGAAACGGAACAATGATGCCGAGCTGCTCCTCCTGTTTGTCATAAATGAGGGCAAGGTGATCGTGGAGTGCGCAGGAAGCAAGCTGCGTATTTTCATGGGACCAGTTGCGGAGGAACGGAGGGAGCGACGAGCCGGAGGTTGTCGGCTCGGTTGCGACTATGCCCATCTTGTGCCCTTTACGAGATCAAATACGAGGAATTTGGTGACTATTCGATCATGCGTGGGATGCGGAAAAGAGCGAAAGGGATGTATTCGCCGGTTGGAGCCGGGCCGGGCAATGCGCCGACTGCATTCGACGCGCGACGCGACCAGCTCCACTCGGAATGACGAGGTTTGATTGAAAAGCCGGCACCGAGCCAGAAACAAGCCGGTGTTCGTTCAGGGTAGGGTTGGCGCGGGTGGTGCATAATGGCAGTAGGCGACGCCGGGTCTGCCCGTGAACCTGCCCAATTCCATCACGATGGGGCGCATTTTCTGCGTACCTGTGCTCATCTGGATGCTGTCGCCGCATTTCCCGCACAGCGGTTTCTACGGCGAGCAGGAAATCATCGCGTCCGCCTTCTTTATCATCGTCTCCATTTCTGACGGGGTTGACGGGTATCTGGCGCGGCGCCGCGGCCAGATCACGACGATGGGCATGCTGCTCGATCCGATCGCAGACAAGCTGCTGATCACCTCGGCCTATGTGGAACTGGTGCAGTTCAATCCCCACGTGGTGAAGCCGTGGATCGTGGTGGTGGTGGTGGGGCGCGAGTTTCTGGTGAGCGGGCTGCGGCAGATCGCGTCGACGGAAGGGTTCACGATCGAGGCCAGCGATGTGGGCAAAGCGAAGACGGTGATCCAGATTATTTCGGTGGCGCTGGCGACGCTCGATCAGGGCTGGCATGTATGGCGGTTCGGATGGTTCATTTTCCCGGTTCATCTGTTTGCCGTGGTGGGTATCTACTATATGGCGGCGATTTCGATCCTGACGGGGGTCGATTATTTTGTGGCGTTCTGGCGCAAGATCGAGAAGGCGACGGCCACGCAACGGAGCACGGATAATGCGTTTATTCTGAGCCGGAAGAAGGAACGCGCGGTATCTCCGGCGCATAAGGCAACGCAGTTGTAGACTCAGTTTTTCCCAGGTTGCAGCGCCCCAGGGCTGCAGAACGAAGATCACATTCTTTATTGTCGGGACCGCTTTTGCGCCGCGCGGCGTGAGGGTTGTCGAACGAAGAAGGAGTTGTGATGGACGAGCGAAAGCGAGGAGCCGGCGATCAGCGTCTGGTCGATGCGGTGGAAGAGAAGCTGAGGAAAGACGAAGAAGGGCCGGGGCTGGGGCGATTCTCGCGCCGGGCTTTTCTTGGGCAGCTGGGCGCGGCGGGGATCACCGCGACGGCCGCGCCGCTGGCGCACGCCGCAGCCGTTGAACAGGCCGAGAAGGCAGAGAACGCCGCCGTGCCGGGCGCGGTTCCTGTGACGCTGAACGTGAACGGGAAGGATCACCGGCTGATGCTGGAGCCGCGGGTGACGCTGCTGGACGCGCTGCGCGACCACATGCAGATGTTTGGGACGAAGAAGGGCTGCGACCACGGGCAGTGCGGGGCGTGCACGGTGCACGTGAACGGGCGGAGGGTGAACAGCTGCCTGAGCTTCGCGGTGATGCATGAGAGCGACCGGATCACGACCATCGAAGGGCTTGCAGCGAACGGGCAGTTGAGTCCGGTGCAGGCAGCCTTTGTGGAGCACGACGGGTTCCAGTGCGGGTATTGCACGCCGGGACAGATTATGTCGGCGACGGCGCTGCTGCATGAACCGATTGGGCCGGACGATGACGCCGTGCGGGTGGCAATGAGCGGGAACATCTGCCGGTGCGGCGCCTACAACAATATTGTGGCCGCGGTGCAGCAGGCGCGCGGACAGGTGAAGCAGGGAGCGTAGCCATGCAGACCTTTCGATACAGCCAGGCGAAGACGGTGGAAGGCGCGACGCGGGCGCAGGGGACGTTTATTGCGGGCGGCACGACGCTGGTGGACCTGATGAAGCTGAACGTGCTCGAGCCGGCGGCGTTGGTGGACATCAATCCGCTGCCGCTGGATCGCGTGGAAGCGCTGCCGGGCGGGGGATTGCGGATCGGCGCGCTGGTGCGGAACAGCGAACTGGCGTGGAACGAGACGGTGAAGGAGAAGTACGCGGTGCTGTCGGAAGCGCTGCTGTCGGGCGCGTCGCCACAGCTGCGCAACATGGCGACGACAGGCGGCAACCTGCTGCAGAAGACGCGCTGCTACTACTATCGCGACACGAATTACGCGTGCAACAAGCGGCAGCCGGGATCGGGCTGCTCGGCGATGGATGGATACAACCGGATTCACGCGGTGCTGGGCGGGAGCGAACACTGCGTGGCGACGCATCCTTCGGACATGGCGGTGGCGATGATGGCGCTGGAGGCGGTGGTGCACACGTCCGGCGGACGTGATGCAAAGGCAGGGGGCGAGCGGGCTATCGCGCTCGACGAGTTTTATCTGGTGCCGGGCGATACGCCGGACAAGGAGAACGTGCTGGCGCCGGGCGAGCTGATCACGCATGTGACGCTGCCGGCCCTGGCGGCAGGAACGCGGTCGCATTATTTAAAGCTGCGCGACCGGGCGCAGTACGAATTTGCGCTGGCGTCGGCGGCGGTGGTGATCCAGGTGAACGGCGGAAGGATCGAGCGGGCGCGTGTGGCCCTGGGCGGCGTGGGCACGAAACCGTGGCGCTCGCGCGAGGCGGAGAAGGCTTTGGAAGGGCAGAGCGCGGGAGCGGATGTTTTCAGCAAGGCTGCGGAAGCGGCGATGGCCGGCGCGAAGCCGCTGAAGTACAACGGCTTCAAGATCGAGCTGGCGAAGCGGGCGCTGATCCGCGCGCTGCAAACGACGACGGAATCGGCGTAAGCGAAACCGCGAACGAACCCACAACCCCCTGAGGGAGCGAGCGGAAATGAGCACATCATTGATTGGCGCGGCTTTGTCGCGCGTGGACGGCCCGAGGAAAGCGAGCGGAGCCGCAGCGTACGCACTGGACCACAAGCTGGACAATCTGGCGTTCGGTTATCCGGTGTGGAGCACGGTGGGCAACGCGCGTATCGCGAACATCGACACGGCGGCGGCGGAGCGGATGCCGGGGGTGCTGGCGATCGTGCACCACGGGAATGCGGAGCCGCTGTACCGGCCGGCGGGACATTTTGAGCAGAACAGCCACGCGGGCGAAGCGCGTCCTCCGTTTGAAGACGACAAGGTCTACTACTACGGGCAATATGTCGCACTGGTGGTTGCAAATACCTTTGCGCAGGCGCAGGAGGCGGCCTCGAAGGTGAAGGTGACCTACGAGACAGAGAAGCCGGTGGTGGATCTGGCGGACGCGCCGGCTCCGACGCCACCGCGCGGCATCCATTACAGCCGCGGCGGTGCAGCGCCGGCGTTCGAGGGCGCGGCGGTGAAGGTGGATGAGACGTACGTGATCCCGGTGGAAACGCACAACCCCATGGAGATGCACGCGACCATTGCGGCATGGGACGGGGACCGGGTGACGCTGTATGAGACGACGCAGGGCGTGCTGAATCATCTGCACGTCGTGTCGGAGATGATGAACATCCCGCTCGACCGGATCACGGTCCTTTCGCCGTTCTGCGGATCGGGCTTCGGCGGCAAGCTGTTTCCGTGGCCGCACTCGCTGCTGGCGCCGCTGGCGGCGAAGCGGGTGCAGCGGCCGGTGCAGGTGCAGGTGCCGCGGGCGCTGATGTTCACGACGGTGGGGCATCGTCCGCTGACGCAGCAGCGAATGCGGCTTGGCGCGAGCCAGGATGGGAAGCTGGTGTCCATCCAGCATGACGTGCAGCAGCCGACCTCGCAGGTGGACACGTATGTGGAGAACTGCGTGGGCGTGACGGCGATGCTGTATGCGTGCGACAACGTGGAGACGCATCAGGACATTCTGCCGACGAACATGGGGACGCCGACGCCGATGCGGGGCCCGGGGATTGTGTCGGGGCTGTTTCCGCTGGAGTCGGCGCTGGATGAGCTTGCGTACAAGCTGAACGTCGATGCGATCGAGCTGCGGCTGAAGAACTATGCGGAGCAGGACCTGAGCTACAGCGCGGTGCGGCCGTTCACGAGCAAGCACCTGCGCGAGTGCTACCAGACGGGCGCAGACAAGTGGGGATGGAAGCAGCGGACGCCGCAGGTGGGGTCGATGAAGCGCGGCGACGAGATCATTGGCTGGGGGATGGCGACGGCGACGTGGCACGCGGGGCGCGGATCGGCGACGGTGCGGGTGCGGCTCAACGCAGACGGGACGGCGCGGGCGAGCTGCGCGACGCAGGACATCGGGACAGGGACGTACACGATCTTTGCGCAGGTGGTGGCGGAGAAGACGGGCATTGCGATCGACAAGATTGAAGTGGTGCTGGGCGACAGCACGCTGCCGGAGGGTCCGACGTCAGGCGGCTCGACGGTAACGGCGACGGTGCTGCCGGCGGTGACGGAGGCGACGCAGGGCGTGGTGGATCGGGTGATCGCGGTGGCGCAGCAGACGCCGGGGTCGCCGTTTTATCCGGGCAAGCAGACCGAGGCGGGGGGCGATCCGCCGAAGCTGGCGATGACCGCGGGTCGGATTCACGTGGCCGATCAGCCGCCGTCGAGCGGCGTGCCGTTTGGACAGATTCTGGCGAGCGCGCGGCTGGGGGCGCTGGAGGCCGAGGCGAAGACATCGCCGCAACGGACGGAGGGGCAGCAGTATTCCGCGCATTCGTTTGGGGCGCAGTTCATCGAGGTGGCGTGGGATCCGGGGATCGCGCGGCTGCGGGTGACGAAGGGGCTGACGGTGATCGATGCGGGGAAGATCATCAACGAGAAGACGGGGCGCAATCAGATTCTGGGCGCCGTGGTGATGGGGATTGGGATGGGGCTGTTCGAAGAGACGATCTACGACCGGCGCAACGCCAAGCCGCTCAACAACAACTTCGCGGATTACCTGGTGGCGACGAATGCGGATGTTCCGGCGCTGGAGTGCGTGTTCGTCGAGTATCCTGACCTGCACGTGAACGAGTACGGGGCGCGCGGGATTGGCGAGATTGGGCTGGCGGGGGTGGCTCCGGCGGTGGCCAACGCGGTGTACCACGCGACGGGAGTGCGGGTGCGGAAGCTGCCGGTGCGGATTGAGGCATTGATGTCGGGCCAGGAGCGAGCGGCGTAATTCGACCCACGTCTGCCAAAATCGGGCAGACATGGGGCACCCGGGGACTGGCCGGTCCATTCGTTCCATCACCCGAAGGGACAAATGCAGGTCCGTTCGACTCGCGGCTGAATTGATTGTTGCGTCCAACTGCGGGACGCAACGAATTCGGATGCTTCGCTCAGGATGACACTTCTGTTTATAGAGCAGATATCCGGGAAACCACATGGGCGAGAGGAGAAATATAGAATACGGCGCGGGTTGCTGATCGTGAACGGTCTATGGCGGAAGTGAAGCAAATTCTCGAGCTGTGGAAGCGCGCGCAGGCGGCGGGGGATGAGGTGTGTCTGGCGACGGTGGTAGGGATTGAGGGCTCGGCGTACCGGCGTCCGGGCGCGCGGATGCTGCTGACCGCCAGTGGACAGCGCGCGGGGACGGTGAGCGGGGGCTGCCTCGAAGGGGAGATCGCGAAGAAGGCGTGGTGGCTCACGGAAACGGGGCCATCGCTGCAGCGCTACTCGAGCTTCTTTGACGATGACGGCGATATGCCGTACGGACTGGGGTGCGGGGGGACGGTGTTCGTTCTGCTGGAGCGAGGCGCGGCAGCGGAGGCGTGCCTCGAAGCGCTCGGGCGCAGCGTGGAAGAGCGGACAGCCTCGGTGATTGTGACAGCCACGGATACAAATGGGCCGGGAGCAACCAATCAACCGGGGACGGTGCTGATCGTGAGGGAAGACGGCTCGACGGCGTGGCAACGCGGGGCTCGCGGGCCGGCTGCGGCGGAGCGGGCTGAGTCGCTGGCGAGGGAGACGCTGCAGACGCGGGGTTCGCAGACTGCGGAGCCGGAAGCAAGCCGATATTTCGCAGAGTATGTTGCGCCGCCGCCCTTGCTCTGGGTGTTTGGAGCGGGAGACGACGCGCAGCCGCTGGTGGAGTTTGCGGCGGCGCTGGGCTGGCATGTGGTGGTGGCGGATGGGCGATCGCAACTGGCGCGGGCGGAGCGGTTTCCGCAGGCGGCGCGGGTTATGGATCTGGAAAAGGCTTTAACGGGTGCTGGCGCCGGGGACGCGGCGGTGATCCTGACGCACAGCTATGAGCAGGATCGAATCGCATTGGGGGCGCTGCTGGGGATCGATCTGAAATACCTGGGGATTCTGGGGCCGCGGGCGCGGACGGAACGGCTGGTGGGAGAGGTGGCGCCGGGGTTGGGGCTGGGGAGTGAGGAGATCCTGGAGCGCCTGCACTCGCCGGTGGGGCTGGATTTAGGGGCACATTCGCCAGCGGCGATCGCTCTCTCGATCGCGGCCGAATTGCAGGCTGTGCTGGCGGGGCGCGGGGCGAAGAAGCTGAAGGTAGCGAAGATGATCCATGGGTGAGGCTGGGTGTCCTGGTTCGACAAAGCGTCGGCCCCATCGAACCAGGGACAATGCAGGTCCTTCGGCTGCGCGCTTGAGTTTTGCGGCGAATCGATCATCGGCCGGGCGCTACGCTCAGGATGACACCTCTGCTTTTTCAACAAGTTACGTTAGGCCTGTATGTTGAAGCGGTCTATTCGCGGCGAGGCGAGGATTGCGGCGGTGGTTCTGGCTGCGGGGGCGTCGCGGCGGCTTGGCGAACCTAAACAATTGATTGAGATTGAGGGCGAGAGCCTGGTGCGGCGGAGTGCGCGCCTGGCCGTCGAAGCCGGCTGCGGGCCGGTATTCGTGGTGCTGGGGTTTGCGGCGGAGCGGATGCAGGCCGAGCTGGCGGGGCTGGCGGTGGACGTGGTCGTCAACGCGGACTGGGCGGAGGGAATGGGAGCCTCGCTGCGGCGCGGGGTGAGGGCGGCGGCTGCGCGTCCGGAAGTGGACGGTGCGCTGGCGATGGTCTGCGACCAGCCACGGCTGACGGCGGAGCATCTGGGGAAGCTGATCCAGGAGCACCGGGAGGCCGGAAGCGCGGTGACGGCGTCCGGTTACGGCGGCGGAGCGGGGGTTCCGGCGGTGTTTGCGCGGTCGTTGTTTGGGGAACTGCTGGATTTGCAGGGAGATCGGGGAGCGCGGGGGGTGATTGAGGCGCACGCCGAGGAGACCCACACGATCGCGTGGCCGGAGGGCGAGATTGACATCGACTGGCCTGAGCAAGTGCGGGCGCAAAAGGGAGGGTAAAAGCGGTATGGCGGAAGATGACAAGGTTACTTTGGTACAGTTCTATTCATATTATGAAATAAATATTCGTATTATGAATGCAATTTGCCCGTGCCTTGCTAACGACCTCATGGGAAAGGCGTAAGGCTGTTGCCAGTCGTTTACACGCGGGACTAGCATACGGGTCAGTTTGGTGCTGTTCGCGCACCCAGCGGACAGGGCCAACCCGCAACCCAAAGAAGCCATGTCCATCCCCGAGAGGCTGTACTCCGAATCTCATTCCCTAACCAGCGTGCGGAGCGACAAAATATGGCGTGGTATGCCTACTGCATAACCGAAAGACAGGCGTTTCCTGAGCTGATGCGCCACCGGAAGCCGATTCCGATGGAAGCGGTCACAGGGATCCAGGGCAATCAAATTTTCCTCTATCCAGCCAGTGATTTAGCAGTGATCGTCAGCGAACATTCCAGCTCCGAATCCCTCAACCAACAAGCCGGCATGGAGCATGCGCGGGTGATCGCGGATTGCTTCAAAACCTCCACGGTTCTACCTTTTCGATTTGGAACGGTTTTTGCGGATGACGAGGCGCTGCGCCGGTCGATTCGCTCGAACCAGCGGCAATTCCTGACCAATATTGAACGGCTGCGCGGCAAGGCGGAGATGCACCTGAAGGTGATGCTCGACGACTGCTGTCGCGAGCAGCTCAAGCGGTATGCACCAGCCGCAGCGTTGCCGGCAGTGGGGAAAGCTTATTTGTCGAACCTGCGCGAGAATGCGGCTTTGCAGCGTGAGCGGCAGACCAAGGCACGGGCGGTTTCAGTCCAGATGCACCGGATGTTCCTGCCGCTGGCAGAAGAAGTGAGTTGCCGGCGAATGGAGACGGGCAAGATGCTGCTGGACATCGCCCACCTGATCGATTCAGGAGGCGTGGAGCGGTACCAGAACAAGTATTCGAGCGTGAGCGGGCTGATGAAGGATTGCCAGATGCAGCTCTCGGGCCCCTGGCCGCCCTATCACTTCGTGCACCGGCTGACCCATCACAACGCGACGGCGGCGGCGAGCGTGGCGCGGACGGCTAATCTGGTGGCATCAGCGTAGAACTGGAAAGAAAAGCCCCGGTGGACCCACGAACCACCGGGGCTTCCATTGAGGGCGGACGAGGGGGCGTACACAAAGTGCAGCGCCCTCGCGCCTCTTTGGTATAGACGCACGACCCCCCGGAAAAGTTAAACCGTTTTTGCACAAGCAGAGCCTGGCGGGGCGCCGGGGAATTGTGTCGCCTCACGATGCGATTTGCATCGGATCGCGATAGATATCCTGTCGGATCACGACCGATTCGATCGGTCTGGGCGAGAGACTCGCCCCAGTAGGCCCGCTGCATGGCCCTGGCTGCGGTTGCGAGCGGCTATGATGGCAAAGACCATGACGAAGCTGGCGTTTCTTTTTCCAGGACAGAATTCGCAGTATGCCGGGATGGGCCGGGATCTGGCAGAGAAATTTCCCATCGCCCGGGAGACGTTTGACGAGGCCGATGAGGCGCTGGGGTTTTCCATCTCGCGGCTGTGCTTCGAGGGGCCGGAAGATCAACTGAAGTTGACGGAATATCAGCAGCCGGCGATCTGTACGGTGAGCGTGGCGGCGCTGCGCGTGCTGCGGGAGCGGGGCGTGGAGCCGGCGTGGGTGGCGGGACATTCGCTGGGCGAGTACGCGGCAAATGTGGCGGCGGGGTCCCTCGCGTTTCGGGATGCGGTGCGGATCGTGCGGCAACGGGGCAAGTTCATGCAGGAGGCAGTGCCGCCGGGGCAGGGAGCGATGGCGGCGGTGCTGGGGATGAGCTCGGCGGATACGGCGAGGGCGTGCGACGATGCCGCGGCGGAGACGCAGAATATTGTGTCGGCGGCGAATTTCAATTCACCGGAGCAGACAGTGATTTCCGGGGAGGCTCCGGCGGTGGAGCGCGCGGGCGAGCTGTGCAAAGAGCGCGGAGCGAAGCGGGTGGTGATGCTGCAGGTGAGCGCGCCCTTCCACTGCGCGCTGATGCAGCCGGCGCAGGACCGGCTGGCGGAGCTGCTGCGGGCAACAGAGTTTTCCGATGCGCGGGTGCCGGTGGCGGTGAACGTGGATGCGGCGCTGCTGACGGATGGGGGAGCCCTGCGGGAGGCGCTGATCCGGCAGGTGACGGGCGCGGTGCGGTGGGTGGAGAGTGTGCGGCTGCTGCTGGCGCAGGGACCGGCGGCGCTGGTGGAAGTGGGACCGGGGAAGGTGCTCACGGGGCTGATGCGGCAGATCGACCGCGGGGTGACGTGCGTGCACGTGGAGGACGGGGCGAGTTTGGAGAAGGCGCTGCAGAGCACAGAGCTTGGAGCTTAGGGCTGAGAGCAGGGCGCAGGCCAATATCGTTCCTGGCGCCCAGGATGTATCGACACAAGGGCACCAAGACGGTACCGGATTTTTTCACCGCCGAAGAGAAATGCAGGTCCTTCGACTCGCGGCCTGAATTCCTGCTGCGCGCAACTACGCGCGCAGCGAAATGGTGCGCTCACTCAGGATGACAGGGTGTTTTTCGTCGATAACTTCTCTATCGGCCTGTATTTCGATGTTGCCTAGTGAGCGGGATGCGCTCGTTGCCGCAATCGCTGGCAATAGGGGGCGTCCTGACCGGCAGCCAGGGTTGCCTGCCTGGGGTCGCACACCTCTCGCAAAGCCCTGGGCCATGACGACCCCTTCACCTCTTCCACTTTTTCCTTATCCGACTGGTCGACCGAATACCGGAACAGGTCTGTGGTGATCTTGCGTGTGCTGCTGTCTTTGGAATGGAACAAAACCAACAGCGAAGCCGGCTTATCGGAAGAGGAATCGAGGGCGTAAGTCTGGGCGATATCGACGTCATCCGTATATGGATCGCCGATATCCGTCGTGATGAGCACGGCTCCAGGGGTGTCAGGGAATTTCTGATTCGGCCATCTTGCCTGCCAGCCCGAGCTCGCCCGCCAGAATAAAGAGGTGAGGAGCGTTTCCGGTTCACATTCCCAGCAGTTCTTGTAGGTGACCACCAGTTCAGGGCCGCGTGATTTCGTGAAACGGACCCAAGCCTCCATTCTCACCTGGAAGCCGCCGAGAACGGGGCTGACATGAAGCGTCTCCAAGTCGACGCTATCGATCTCCCACTGGTCATAGTCTGTCGTCGGTGCGTCGGCTTCCCGATTCGTGGTGAACACGAGGGCGGGGTGCTCGATGACACCAATTTCTCGCAGCGCGGTGTAGTTTTGCTTCGCACTGCTGAGCGCCTGCTCCACGCGCTGGACCGTCGGCGCATCGCGGTGCAGGTCGATCCAGTGAAAATTGGCAGGCATCTCGGCTGGTTGAGCGCCGGCGTGGACCAAGCCTGAGAAGAAAAGGAGCAGGCACGCTGCGATGCCGTCATTGCGCATGACGCACCAGTATAAGCAGGACGCATCTGGCTGGAGGCCTGCGCCCCGCCTTGATCGTCAAGCGGCTACGACGGGCCGTAGTAGAGCTCGCTGGGGGAGAAGCCGATGGTGCCGTTGTCGTCGACGCGGAGGAAGATCGGCTTGCTGACGTTATTGATGAGCACGCCGATGATGACGCCGTTGCCGACGTGGTGGGCGATGACGATCCTGTGGGACTTGATGGGGCCGTAGTCCTGGTTGTTGGGGCCCCAGTCTTTGGTGAATTCGTCGAGATTGTAGGGCTGGTACCGCTGCGCGTGCTGCTGCCAGTTGGGATCGTTGTTCCAGATGGCGAAGGCCTTTTGCATGTCGCCACTCTCGGCCGCCGTCATGAAGTGATCGACTTTGCGGTCGGCGAAATAGTGCCAGAACTGCCACGGCGTTTGCAGGAACCAAAGATACAGGGCGATGGCGGCGATGAGGATAATGATGCCCGAAGTGACGGCGAGAACATGATTGCGGCGCGCTTTGCGCGCATTAAAGGCAGGAGCATCCAGCAGGGTCATTCCGTGCGACTCCTTTCACTGAGGACCCGAAGAGGCAGAAGACGTACCTCTCTATTCTGACACCGGCGGGGGCGCTGCGGTTTCCTCGGGGGTGGCGGTCAGGGGTGGAGCGGCCAGGGGTCGAGCAGCCAGGGGTGAAGCGGCCAGGGGT
>JBARMS010000036.1:0-17186 GCA_049802575.1 Acidobacteriaceae bacterium
CAGAGGAACGCATCGCATGGGCGCGCCGTGCCGAAGCCGCTGCGCTCGCCGTCGACGCGCGCCTCATCAACAGCGACGGCGCCAGCTTCGACGCCGCGACCGGGCGCCGCATCTTCGCCAACTCCCGCGGCTTCGCCGGCGCGTCTCGCTCCTCCTACTGTTCCATTTCCGCCAGCCCCATCGCCCAGGGCGCGAACGGCGAAATGCAGCGCGGCGGCTGGTGGTCGCAGGCACGATCGATTCGCGGACTGGAATCGCCGGAATCCGTCGGCCAGGAGGCGGCGCGGCGCACGCTGCGCATGCTCGACGCGCGCCGTGTGCCCACGCAGCAGGCTCCCATCGTCTTCGCGCCGGAAGTGGCGCAGGGCCTGGTGGGCGCCATCTTCGATCTCGCCTCCGGCGACGCCATCTATCGCGACGCATCGATGTTTGCGGGCAAGCTCGGGGAACAGGTCGCCGCCGAATCGGTGACGGTGATTGACGACGGAACCATCCCTGGCGGCTTTGGAACGTCGCCCTTCGACGCGGAGGGACTCCCCTCCCGCCGCACCGTCATCGTGGAGCGCGGCGTGCTGCGGAACTATGTGCTCAACATCTATACCGGCCGGAAGCTGGGCATGAAGAGCACCGGCAACGCCGGCCGCGGGCTCGCCGGCAATCCTTACCTCGACGCCGGCAATCTTTTTCTTGAGGCCGGCACGCAAGCGCCCGAAGAGATCCTCCGCGGCGTGCCGAGCGGCCTCTACGTCACGCGCCTGATGGGCCGCGGCGTCAACCTGGTAACGGGCGACTACTCGCGAGGCGCTGCCGGCCTCTGGATCGAGAACGGCGAGCTGTCGTATCCCGTCCAGGAAATCACCATTGCGGGCAATCTGAAAGACATGCTGCGCAACATCACCGCCATCGGGAGCGATCTGGTCTTTCGCAGCGCGACCGCCGCGCCCACCCTGCGCGTCGATGGCATGACCATCGCCGGCGCGTGACCCGTTAAGATGCAGGCAGAGAGACGCGCCCTTGTTTCCCCACCCAATCGCTTTCGACGCGTCGAGCCCGCCCTGGGACCAGATTCCCACGGCGGCCGGCGTCTTCGCGCTGTTTGCCGAAGATGCAGACGGCGCAGCCGGCGATCCGCAGCGGCCCAGCGCCGAGCCCTATATCAGTCGAACGCCGAATCTGCGCCGCCGCATTCGCCGCCTGCTCGACGCGCGCCCCGATCAAACGCGCCGCCTCCAGCTTGCCGGACGCGTGGCTCGCATCGAATACGCGCTCACGGGATCGGAATTTGAAGCGTGGCTGCGGCTCTACGATGCATCCCGCGCCGCGTTTGGCGAACGCGTCCGCAAACGGCTCCATCTGCGCCCCCCATCGCTGCTGCGCATGACGGTGGAGAACGCGTATCCCCGTGTTTATGTAACCAATCACGTGACAAATTCCGCGATGGACGACCTCTACGGCCCATTTGCCTCGCGGATCGGCGCCGAGCGCGTGCTCGAAGACATGCTCGACCTCTTCAGGCTGCGCCGCTGCGTCGAGAATCTTGCTCCCGATCCGGCCTTTCCAGGCTGCGTCTACTCCGAGATGAAAAAATGCCTGGCGCCCTGTTTTCAGGGCTGCACGGACGAGCGCTACGCCGAAGAAGCCGCAGCCGTGCGCGCCTTTCTGCGCACCCGCGGCTGCAGCCTGGTCGAGGCTCTGAGCCGCGAGCGCGAGGCCGCATCGGAGTTGCTGGAATTTGAGAAAGCCGCCGAGCTCCACGCGCGTCTTACCAAAGCCGAGGCTGTGGCCGCCGAGATTCCTGAGGCGATGCGGCCGCTGGCCCATCTCAACGGCGTCATCGTTCAGCCGTCAGCCGAGCCCGAAACGGTCGCCCTCTTTTTGCTTGCCGAGGGCACGCTCTGCGGGCCAGGCTTTTTCTCCGTCGCTGGCATGCGCCATCCCAACGAAGCCGCAGGATCAACGTCGCTCTTCGCCCATCCGGTCGCGGCGCCGGAAGCCGTTCCCCTCGAGGCTCCCGTCATCACAGCCGCCACGCGCGATGAACTGGAGCAGCGCCTCACAGACGCGCTGGCCGCCGCGCGTCCCACATCGACCGTAAAACGCCGCACGAGCGCAGCACCGGTCGCCGACCACCTCTGCCTCTTCAGCCGGTGGTTCTACCGGCCACAGGTCAAACGCGTGGGCGAGATTGTCTTTGCCGGCGAAGACGGAGCGATCCCGCCGAAGACGGTGCTGCGCGCGGTTTCGCGCGTGTGGACCAGGAGCAGAGCACCGGTTCCGGAAGCTCGCGGCCAATCATGAGCGATGGGCTGCACGCTCATGCAGGCCTGCGGCGGAAAGCTACGTCGTCTGCAGATACGTCGTATACGCTTCCGCGCCCACTTCAGTGAATGGCACGAATCGCATCACGGAGGGGCTGTCCCCCGCGGCCGCGATCCACTCCCGCTCCGACTTCTGTCGCATCGCCAGCAGCGCGCCCCGATCGAACGACGGCATAGGTGCATCCTGCTGCGGCTTCAGCGCAAACAGCGCCAGCGGACCCCGCATCACCGCGACGACGTTCGGATGCTTCGCGTCGATGGGCTCCAGCCGCATCGGCAGCGGCATCTCCAGTTCCACGCGGTCGCCGTCCTGCCAGGTACAGCGCACCGCGGCAAAGGTTCCCGGCTCGACCGGTCCCGTCCATCGCCTGCCGTTCACCGCGAGAACCGCGCCATGCGTCCACTGCGGGACGCGGAAATGCAGCGTCGTCTCGGTCGGAGCCGCTGTGTTCACCACAAAGCTGATCTGCGCCTCGTACGGCCAGAAGCTCATCTGCGAGAGCGAAAACATCCCTCCATCGTGGGCCCATCGCACGGTCGACGGAATGTAGAGATTCACAAACAGGTCCCGATCGTCGTGGAAGTATGCCTGGATACGATAGTCCGCGGCCACCTGCGGCAGGGTGCCGGAGCAGCACGGCCATCGCCCGCGGTGGTAGACGCGCTTCCCGTTGAAGGTGTAGTCGGAATAGTAGAACGCCTCGCCGTCATCCTGGAGTGGCTTAGAACCCAGCACGGTGTTGTACATCATCCGCTCCATGCTGTCGCCGTAGCGCGAGTCGCGCGTCACGCGCAGCAGATACCGCGTGATCTTGAAGTGCGCATAGCTGCCGCACGGCGTCTCAAAGCTGGCGTGCGTCTTGGTCAGGCTGGTGAACAGATCGTCGCTGCCCGCAGCCCGCAGCTCTTCGTCCGGCCCCCAGCCGCCGGTGGCGAAGCTTTGCTGGTCGACGAAATGAAAGCCATTCGTGGCCGCGCGCAGATGCCTCGCGCTGCCGCCCACCATCCACGCCATCATGGCCGAGCTGAGCGAATTCACGTGACTATACGCATGCCGCCCGGCCAAAACGTTTTCGCCGCGTGACAGCGGGTCGAACCACTTCTCGTCGTCGAGATAGCGAAAGGCCAGGTCGCGATAGCGCGGCCCCGCGCCCAGCCGGTAGGCGAGGAACAGGTTCTCCGGCATGGTGTAGGACTCATCCCACGTCCACGACGGATCGTGATGATCTGTCCGCCACGCCACGCCGTGTTCCACCGCATGCGGCGGCAGGCACGGGATGGCCGTATCCGTGGTGCGTTCGAGGATCGCGAACGCGTCCGGATCGTGCGCGTACGTGTGCGAGTCGAGCAGGCCGATCACGAACTTGTCGTAGCAGTAAGCCGGAAACCGATTTTTGATGTAGAAGTCCGGGCTGATGGTCTGGGCATACAGCCGGTTCAGCCGCAGCACTTTGTCGCGCGTCGCCTCATCGCCGGTAATGGCGTACATGCGCGCCAGCGCGGACACCCATTGCCCGAAGGTGCACGCGGGCGCAAATCCGTTGTCGCCAGGGAACCGCGACAGGTCGGGATCAAAGTGGTACCACCCGCCCAGGTCCTCGCCTGGCGCAGGCATGCCGGCCATCTGCCGCAGCGGCTTCAGCAGGCTGTCGTCGCTCAGTTCCATCAGCACGGCGTGCGTCTCGTGCAGCTGATTCTCATGCAGATCGCTGGCCAGCGACACGTCGCCGTAATCGAATTGCGCAAGAAAATTGCCGGCGTCCGCAGGTTCAGCCGGCGCTTTTGCACCCCACAAGTTTCGTCCGGCAACCGCCGCTGCCGCTGCGGCGCTCGACTGTACAAACCGTCTGCGGGAAAGATGCCTGGACATGGGACCCCCTGAACGATGCAGCCTGCGCTGCCATAGACTTCAGCTTAGTCGCTCACAGCGTCGTTGTTCCAGTTTGGGCTCCGCCGCTCCGGGAGGGCCACGGGCGCATGAGCGGAACAATACTCGGTCACAATCGGATGGCCGGCTCCCCAGCGATAATACGGTTTGCGTCTTCCTATTCCTTCCATCGGGGGTAAAACCAAATGGCGCTCCGCGATCTGATCTTCCGGGCAACCGAGCGCGTGCGAAGAGCCGTGGGAGCGCGTCCCCGGGCAACGGATTGGAAAGCTTGGGACCTCGATCCTTCCGAGCGGGAGCGTCTGTCGCTGAGCGCTTCCACCGACTGCGCAAAGCTGTTTTACTCTCACCACGGCCGCATCATTCATAAGTGGATTCACTACCTGGACATCTACGATCGTCATTTTGCGCCATTCCGTGGCACGGCCGTCAAAATGCTGGAGATTGGGGTCTTCAAGGGAGGGTCGCTCGACCTGTGGAGGAAGTTTTTCGGAGCGCAAGCCACGATTTTTGGCGTCGACATCAATCCCGAATGCGCGGCCCTCGTTACGCCGCCCAACCAGGTGCGGACAGGGTCACAAGCGGATCCGGAATTTCTTCGCTCGGTCGTTCAGGAGATGGGAACGCCGGAGATCATCCTCGATGACGGCTCGCACCGCGCCCCGCATCAGCGCGTCAGCTTCGACACGCTGTTCCCGCTGCTGCGCGACGGGGGCTTGTACGTGATCGAAGACTTGCACACTTCCTACTCACCCGGCATCTTCGAAGGTGGCTACCGGCGGAAGGGTTCAGCCATCGAGCGCGTGAAGGACATGATCGACGATATGCACGCCTGGTACCATCCCCGAGCGACGACCACACCGGCCCGCGACCAGATCTACGCGATCCACGTCTATGACTCAATCGTTATTCTGGAAAAGCGAAAAATCACGCGGCCAGCCGGAATTCAGATCGGGTAGAGCGGCTGCCGCCCGGCTGTGCGGCCAGGGGCGTCCCGGCGCTTCACGGTCCGCCATTTTCGCCGGCACCGCACGATTCAATTTCTTCCTCAACAACAGTGGGCTGAATATTCCGCCGCCCGGAAAAACGAAACGAGCCGAGTTAAGGCAGGTAAACTCCGGCTGAGCGGTAGAGCTTTCCGTCAATCGCCGTGTCAATCACTGGCAGATCGGGCGTGGCTGTGACAACGTCGATGGCTCCGTTCTGAAGCAGCGCCGTGTCCTCTGCCTTTGCGCCCTGCAGACTGGGATTCCACGCAAAACCCTGAGCAGCAGCGACGCGCTCCTGCCCATCCGGCGTGGCGACCCAGTCGCGCTCCACATACCCGCACGGTCCGCCCTGATGATGCTTCGTAATTTCATCGGGAACGCCGGCCTCCGCATAGCCCTGCGCAGCAACCTTGTAGAGTTCCGCTGAGGTAGCGCCCTCGCGCGACGCATGCAGCAGCGAGGCGTTGATCCGGGCGGCCTTCTCGAAATTCGCGGCCAATTCGGCAGGCATCGGCCCGAAGTGCACAAAGCGCGTGATGGAAATGACCATCCCCGAGCGCCGCGCGCACAGGTTGAGCATCCCGTATTTCTTCAGCACGCCCGCTCGCGGCACCGCATGCTTGTAGCGAAAGATGCGCTCGTCTGTCGCCATCAGCAGAACCGTTGGCGTGATGTGCTGGGCCAGCAGGTCGGCCGCTGCGCGGGCGGCCATCTCATCTGCGGTGACGCCGGGCGCCAGCGTCTTCAGCACGCGCGACGTCGAAGCAGCAACCGTCGCGCCCAAAGCGCGGAACCGCTCCGCCTCACTCGGCACCAGCGGCGTGCGGAGTTCAGTCAGGTTCACGGGAAAGAATCCCGGCTGTGCGGCATCCGTGGCGACTTCCGGTCCGGCCAGTTTGTGCGCCAGATCGGCTGCGCCGCCGCCGTCGGTCCAGGGATAGGTCGCAGGCTCGTAATCGAGTCCGGCAAATTCCTCCTCAGCCAGCCGCGCTGCCTCATTGTTCGGCGCGAGGTAGTAGCGCTTTCCGTCGCGCGTGATCAGCAGGGAGCAAACTGCGGTCTCCGTGCCCAGCGCAACGCGAGCCTCCACGCGCCCAGCCGTCGCCCAGGCGATGTTCTCATGGCGGCTCAGCAGAATCGCGGCGCAGTCTTCCCTTTCAAGCAGCGCGGTCAGCCGCGCATGCTTGGTTTCGAGTTCGGAGCGCTCGGCTTCCGGGTTCTTTCCGGCGGATGTCACAGGCAGCCTTTCTGTACCGCTTTGAGTTCAATCAGCAACACCACGCAATCCGGACCCCAACTACCGCCGGAAACGCGCCACACTGCAATCTGCTGAGCAAGCCGCGATGACGCAAGTTCGGCATCTCGAGAACGCTCACTCACCGGCACGCGCCACCAGGCATACGCGTGCGCAAAGGATGACGAGGGCGATCCAAAGCAAATCCGCTCCCAGCAGATGGGTCATTTGCATCCACGTCGGCGCCAGCAGCGCCACGTCGGCCACACCCAGCACATATTGAAGAGCGAGCAGTACTATCACTCCCAGCGCCAGAGGGCGGGATGCAAAAGCGTCCGAGCGCCGCCAGGTACTCACAATGAGCCAGACGATGAATGCCCCCGCGATCAGGCTGATCGCCGGATGCACCCAGCGAATCCGCAACAGCCACGAACTGCCCTGCGAGAAGTCCTCGGCGATGCCAGTCAGCAAATGGTGCGCTGGATACAGCGTGTCCCCGAGCGCCGCCAGCGATCCCGTAACGCCAACGATCAGCGTGGCGCCCAGGCCGGTGAGCGCCGGCCCCGGCGCCCGCACCGTGACTTCGCCGCGCAGATTGGCCGCGCGGCGCGAGAGGAAATGCGCAGTCATCGCGAGCGCAGCCAGCAGCAGCAGCGTGTTCGTCAGGTGCAGTCCCAGATACACGGCGCGCGACGGCGACGTGTCGTGCGCGGTGTGCCCCAGCAGCACCAGCAGCGCCCCCAGCAATGCCTCGTTAAGCGTGAGGATCAGTACCGCGACCACCCATGCCCGTGCCAAGTGCAGGCGCGGCGTCGCCGCAAATGTCCAGGCAACCAGGCCCAGCACGCACAGCAAATCGATGCCGCTGGTGGCGCGGTGCGCGAACTCGATCATCGTCGCCACGGCGGGATGATGCTGCACCAGCGTGCCGTTGCACAGCGGCCAGTGATCTCCGCAACCCGCGCCCGATCCCGTGGCGCGCACCGCCGATCCCCAAACAATGACGGCGACGTTGTAGGCCAGCACGCCCCAGGCGAATCGCCGCAGGGCTTGGGGCGATTGTGCTGCGGAGGCGGGAGTGAGAGTTGAAAGGGTCACAGAAGACGGGTCCAGTTCGATTTTAGTCCCGAACACCTCGGCAATCTCTGCATGCGGCGCAACCTGGAACGACTTGCCGCACATCCTCCCTTGTATGAAACGGACTTCTCAATTTCTCACCGCACTTTTTGCAGCTTCTCTCATGACGGTTCCCGCCTTCGCCTTGCCCATTGGCTACAACGGGCAAAGCGACAGCCAAAGCGCCAGTCAGGACATGAAGGACGCCGGCCGGAACACGAAGGATGCGGCCAAAGACGCTGGCAATGGCACGAAGAAGGGCACCGAACACGCGTATCACAAGACGAAAAAGGGCACGAAGAAGGCCTACAACAAGACGAAGAACACCACCCAGGACGCAGTGAACGGCGGCAAACAGGGCGCGCAACAGCCGCCGCAGCAATAAGCTGAGGGGCGGAGTCGGACCTGGCCAGGACGAACCGAGGCAGGAGGCGCTGGCCGCGCTTCTTCCCCCGCTAACTGCAGAGTATGCTGAATCGATTGAGTACGGGGGTCGATTCAATGCAGGCTCTTTTGCGGAATCCGCTGGTCCGTTTTGCCCTTTTTTCCATCGCAGCTTGCGCAACACTGTTCAGCCCGCAATTCCTGGCGGCACAGGACACCTCAACCCCCGCGCCGCCCAATCAGAGCTTCAAGGTCGCGGTCTACATCCCGGTCAGCGTCGTCGAGCATATGCGCGACCGCGCCTGGCTCGAGTCCTCGTGGAAGCAGATCAGCCGCGGCGTCCACGTCGACAAGGTCTACATCGAGACCTATCGCAGCCGAACCATCGCCGACGACGCCCTGATCGAAAGCGTGAAACAGTTCTTTGCCGATCAGGGTGTCGCGGTCGCCGGAGGCATCGCCTACAGCGACCACGATGCGGCGCAGTTCCAATCCTTCTGCTACACGAACCCCGACGATCGCGCCTACGTGAAGCACGTCGCCGAGCTCACCGCCCGCCATTTTGACGAGATCATGCTCGACGACTTCTTCTTCAACAACACCAAGGAACCGTCGGACATTGCTGCGAAAGGCACGCAAAGCTGGAGCGACTTTCGTCTGAAACTGATGGACCAGGTTTCGCGCGAACTCGTCATGGGGCCAGCCCGCGCGGTCAATCCAAAGGTGAAGATCATCATCAAGTTCCCCAACTGGTATCCGCACTTCCAGGGCGACGGCTACGACCTTGCCGCCGAGCCGAAGATCTTCAGCGGCATCTACACCGGGACCGAAACGCGCGACGGCGAAATCACCGACCAGCACCTGCAGGCGTACGAGAGCTACGCGATCATCCGTTCCTTCGATAACGTAGCGTCGGGTCGCAACGGCGGTGGATGGGTCGACACCTACGACATCCGCTATGTCGATCGCTACGCCGAGCAGTTGTGGGACACGATCCTGGCGAAGGCGCCGCAGATCATGCTCTTCGAGTGGAACGGCCTGCTGCGTCCCGCGCCCGCGGGCAATCGCGAAGCGTGGGCGGGCATGCATCCCAGCTTCGACTATGCGTCGTGGTTCGGCGATCAGACGCCCGACTACGCCGCCGTCGCCGGCCATGCGCTCCATGCGATCGATCCGATCGTCGGCAAGCTCGGCAAGCCCGCCGGTGTCGCTGTGTATCGCCCGCTCAATTCCACGGGCGAAGACTTTCTTGAAGATTACCTCGGCGAAATCGGTATCCCCATCGAGATGTTTCCGGAATTCCCGGCGAGCGCGCATACGGTTCTGCTCACCGACGCCGTCAAATACGATCCGCAAATCGTCGCGAAGATCAAAGCGCATCTGGTCGCCGGCGGCAATGTCGTCATCACCAGCGGACTGCTGCGCGACCTCCAGGACAAGCTCAGCGACATTGGCGAGCTCCGCTATTCAACGCGCAAATTTACGCCGACGGCGTATTGGGGCGCATACGGTGCAGGCGGCGGCGCCAACCTTGGCACATCCGCACCCATCCTGATGCCGAAGATCGACTTCATGACCAACGATGCGTGGCCGCTGATCCGCGGCACGGCCAACGGCGGCGGCGCGCCCATCCTGCTCATGGACCGCTATGGCAAGGGCATTCTCTACGTGCTCGCCGTTCCGGACAATTTCAACGACCTGTACGCGCTGCCCGCCGGCGTGTTGACGGCCATTCGCAGTTATCTCGGCGAGGGGCTGCCCGCGCTGCTCGACGGCCCCGGCCAGGTCAGCCTGTTTCCCTACGATAACAACACCTTTGTTGTCGAATCGTTCCGCAGCGAACCGGTGACCGTGACGGTTACGATTCCCGGAGCCAGCAAGCACCTGCGCAATCTCGCCACAGGCGAGGTGCTGGAAGCCGCGCCGGCGCCGGCCGCCGAGTCCGCAACCCGCCGCCGTGCCACAACCGGTCAGCCACCCGGCACCCGATTTGCCATCGCTCTGCCGCCGCACAGCTATGCGGGATTTGCGGTGGAGTCCAGCACACAGCAGTAGGCAGAGTAGAGTTTCTCGAACACCGCGTCCCAGGAAGCAGACATTGCGTACGCGCGCGCCTCCCCGCGCATTCGCTGGAGCAACTCCGGATCGCTCGCCATCCGCGCAATCGCCGCCGCAAAATCCTCGTCCGCTGCGATCAAGCCGTTTGAGCCTTCGCGCACCAGGGTCCTCGGGCCGCCGTCGGGGGTCACCACCACGGGAACGCCCGACGCCATCGCTTCCAGCACCACGTTGCCGAACGTGTCCGTGTGCGATGGAAAGACGAACACATCCATCCCGGCATACGCACGGGCCAGCGCTTCTCCGCGGAGGACGCCGGGGAACTCGGCCCGGGGAAGATGCTCGCGCAGCCAGGGCTCATCGATGCCCTGCCCCACGAGGCGAAAGCGAAAATCCCGGATGCCGCGCGCTTCCAGCTCCTGCTGAATTCTGGGGAGCAGCGCCACATTCTTCTCGACGCTCATGCGGCCGACAAATCCGAGAATCAAATCCCTGTCGCGTGGATCCCGGTCGCGGTGCGCCGGCGAGAAGAGCTGGGTATCGACGCCTCGCTGCATCAGATGGCAGGGCCGGCTGGTCTTCTCTTCAAGCAGGCGGCAGAGTTCGGCATTCGGAGCAAACAAGACGCTCGCCCATCGATAAAAAACGCACGCCACCCGCAGCGACGCCTCTTCAATGCTGCGGGCCAGCGGAGCCCGCTGGGCTGGCGGAAGGCGATCGAGCAGCCAGCGCGACCTCGTTGCGGCGTATTCATGCACGTTCGTGTGCCACGATGCGGCCAGCGGGATATTCAACTCCTGAGCGACCCATGCCCCCAGCAGACCACATTCGCTCAGGCCCGTGACATGGATGATGTCCGGGCGAAACTGCTCGACGGCGCGCAGCGTGGCAGGCGCGTGGCAGATCCATCCCGGATCGAAGCGGAGGTCTTTGTCGAGCGGAAACGATAGCGCCCCACGCAGGAATTCCAGCGTCGAGACGCTGCTGTCCGCGCACCGATTGCCGGGTCTCTGACGATTCGCCGCGGCGCGCACACACAGAAACGGCAGGTTGCGCCTCCGCGCGAACGCCTCGAAATGGCGCGACGTGTGCGCCACGCCGTTGATCTCGTGAAAAGAATCGGGAAAGAAAGCAACGCGCGGAACAGCGGAGGGGCAAGCTAAACTCCGGTCAGCGATACAACGGTCAGCTAAAAACCTGCCAGCGATGATGCGGTCAGCGGGAACGGCCAGATCCCCGAAGATTGCTGGCGCGCATGCGGGCAAATTCAGAGCAAGCTCCTTATGGGGCAGTTCTTCTCGCCAAGCCAGCTAGAGTCAGCCGAAACTTAGCTGACAGTTCTTAGCTGACCGGCCTTTACCTGGCCGCCTTTTTCCTGGCCGCTTCTTACCTAACCGCCTCTTAGCGAACCCCGTCCTCGCCGAGCGCAAACCGCAGTTCGCGGGATTCGCTCCATGCGAGACGCAGGCTGCCGGAAACGGGGCTGCTGCCCATGAGGCGCACGCTGCCGATGACCATGCTGATCCACGCGGGCGGTTCGCCTTTCGGCCAGAGTTCGCGCACCGGACGGGCCACGCCGTCGCGGTCGGGGTGGTAGACGCGCTCATCCCAGTAACGCGAGCCCTGGGGAAAGTCGGGATAGTCGCGGATCGCGTCCAGCGTCGATTCGAGAATGCGGTGCTTCCAGGGCTCGGCATACTGCGGCATGAAGAGCACATGGCTGCGATCTTCGTAGCGCACTTCGTGGACAAACTCCGTAAAGCTGGCGGCATTCGTCAGATTCACAGTCGCGTTCGGCTCGCGGCCGTGCCGGTCGCCGCCGGAGATGAGCAGCTTGTTCCACTGCTGTGCCAGGCGCTTCGTCTGGCGGTTCTCGTCCCAGGGACGGAGCCCGTTCAGCTCGAAGGCGTGCATGTATTCCCCGTTCGCGGCCAGGAACTCCTGCACCCGCTGCGCCGCTTTCTCGTTGCCGATCAGGTAGAGGTCCCACATGGGGTGATTGAAGACGATCAGCACGTTGGGCAGGGCGTGCAGGGCGGCCAGGATTTCCGTCAGCCGTTTCTCATCGGGGTTCGCCGTGTACTCCTCGAAGGTCTTCATCCAGGCCGCGCCGGTGTCGCTGGGCAGATTGTGGATGCCGAGGTGGAACGACTGATCGCCGCCGAAAGGCGCGCTCCACTCCACAGAAACCGGAATATGCCGCGCCGAAGCGACGGTGCGCAGCAGCATGGGGGCAGCAATCGTGTCGTGGTCGGTGATAGAGACCAGAGGCATGACGCCCAGTTTTTGCGCAATTTGCCCGCTCTCCAGATCGAAGGCCAGCCTGGGAGTCAGAGGAGGGGTCCAGTAGGCGGCGGCAAAATTGAGCGGCACGCTGCCGCGCCGGCGCGAGCGCCGCTCATACCGGCTGAGAACGGGACGGAGCAGTGGATATTGATTTCCCAGGTTGGCCAGGAAATCGAGCGTCTCTTTGGACTGGTTGGTGTGGCTGTGGAGCGAGACCGCCGTCGGATAATTCCGAGCGGCGTCCGGCTCTTTCCAGAGATACGAGATCCGGCGTAGTCCGGCCATGGATTCCTCCCGAGGTCGTTCTACCGGCAGCAGTATCGCAGTTGCACCATGAATGGGGCATTACGGGGTCAACAATGGTCAGTCAAATCCAGTAACTTCTCGCGCCGGGCACGTTACTGTCAGGGTACCCCGCTCCCCGTGAGCGGCATCCCTCCCGATCATTTTGGGAAGAAGCCCTGTTCTTAGTCAAACGGCTGGTTACGGTTTGTTCATTTTCGCGTTTGCGCGATGTCGGGCATTTCCTTTTCCTGATTGGGACCTTCCGGCCCCAGGTGGTTGCGGACAAGGCCCTCCTGCAAAATCCCGAATGCCTGCTCGGGCCGGTCGGCCACCTGGAATAGCTCGCGGTCGCGTGGCGAGATAGCTCCTTTGTCGACGAGAACGTCGAGGTTGAGAACCTGCTGCCAGTAAGACGAGCCGTAGAGCACGACGGTGATCTTCTTGGCCAGTTTCTCGGTCTGCGAGAGCGTGAGAATCTCGAACATCTCATCGAGAGTGCCGAAACCGCCGGGAAAAACCACCAGCGCTTTGGCGAGGTAGGCAAACCAGTACTTGCGCATGAAGAAATAGTGGAACTCGAAATTGAGCGCAGGCGTGATGTACCGGTTCGGCATCTGTTCGAAAGGGAGCCGGATGTTGAGACCGATCGTTTTGCCGCCCGCCTCCCAGGCGCCGCGGTTGGCCGCTTCCATAATCCCCGGTCCTCCGCCGCTGGTGACGACGAAGCGATGGCGGCGCGACTTCAGATCCTTGGCCCAGCGGGTGAGCAGGAAGGCAAGCTGCCGTGCGTCCTCGTAGTAATGCGCCATCTCCACGGCGGCTTCGGCGCGGCGGCGGCGCAGCTCGCTGGTTTCTCCTTCGCCTCCGGGACGGGCCGGCTGCTCCTCTTCCGGAGCCGGCTGCTGCGATCCGGTGTTGTGCAGCAGCTCCAGCTCGCGGTTGGCTTCATCGAGCGCGCGGAAGCGGGCCGACCCGAAGAAGACGACCGTGTCCTGAATCCGCTCGCGGCGGAATCGCGCCAGCGGCTCGACATACTCCGAGAGCATGCGGATGATGCGGCCGTCGGGGCTATTGAGGAAGGCATCGTTTTCATACGCGAGGGAGGCGCTGGCGAGTGGCTGGGGCGGCTTGCGGGGCACGTTGGTTCTCCTGAGCGGGCGGCGACGGTCGACGACCGGCCCGCTCTTTTTGTATCAGTCTTCCCGGTATTGGATGGCTTCGGCAATCGCGATCCACAGGTTCAGCAAGCCGAGGCCGGACACAATGCCACGCACCGCTCCGTTTTCGAGGACATGCGCGACTACACCGTAGTAGAGGAAGAAGCGATTGAGCGTCCAGAGGTGCGTCCAGGGAAGGAAGAAGAGAATGAGGCCGAGATAGAGTCGGACCATGACGCGCAGGAAGAGATCGGCACGCAGGATCCAGCGGGTTGCGCGGGCTTCCTGTCCGAGCGCTGGACTGGGAATCTGACTGGAAGGAGAGCTGTCCGGTTCATGGGCGGGCGATGAAGAGACAGCATTGGGCGGAGGCGGCATCATTGCGCTGGGCGCTGGGGACGCACACACGCCCCTACGGCATTAACCCCACACTAACACAGGGCAACGAGGCGAATCCCCGCGTGGAGCGGCGGCGCAGACGGAACCACCTCTGTTTGGTCTTCAGGCCGTCTGCGCCTCTCCGACCGCAGCCGATCATCCTCGGCGCTGCTTCGCACCTTGTCTCGCGGCCCCTCCACGCTACACGCTGTCCTGTCACTTCCACTTGATATTGCAGCCGATGCTGGGGCGCTGCTCTGGATTGACAGGCTGGCCGGCGACCAGCGCGTCGAGAGCTGCACGCAGATCGCTCCCCGTCACGGGAACGCCGTTGCCGGGGCGGCTGGCGTCGAGTTGGCCGCGATAGACAAGCTTGCCGGCTCCGTCGAAGAGAAAGAAGTCGGGCGTGCACTTCGCGTCGTAAGCGCGCGCCACTTCCTGGGTCTCGTCGTAGAGATACGGGAAGCTGAAGCGCAGCTTCTGCGCCTGGCGCGCCAGCCCTGGAGGCGCGTCATCCGGGTAGTTCACCGCGTCGTTGGAGCTGATGGCGACGATGCCCACGCCGGACTTGCGATAGTCCTCACCGATCCGCGCCAGTTGCTGCTCCACATGCTTGACGAAGGGGCAATGGGCGCAGATGAACATGACGAGCAGCCCCTTCCGTCCAGTGAGCGAGGCGGTGGTGTGGGTCTTGCCGTCGCGAACATCGTTGAGGGAGAAGTGCGGAGCCTGGGTGCCCAGCTCCAGCATGGCCGATTCCGTAGCCGCCATCAGTAGACCTCCATCAGGAACAGATTAACGAACCAGGCGGGAAGTCGCACGGAGGCATTCGGCGGACGAGAAAGCCGCGCGAACGAATCGCGCGGCTCTTCGGGTTCGCGCCGTTACTGGGGTTGTGCCTGCGGCTGGCCGGCCGAAGGCATGTTGTCGCCGCCCTGATCGCCGCCGCGGCGCCCGCGCATACGATCCTGCATCGCTTCGAACTTCTGCTTCTGCTGGTCGTTCAGCACCGCTTCGATCTTCGACTTGGAGTCTTCGCGAATCGACTCCATCTGGGTGTGCCGGTCTTCGCGCGAGAGCGACTGGTTTTGCCAAAGCGCCTGCATCTTCTGCTGGCGATCGACGAGGATCGGGCGAATCTGGGTTTGCTGATCCGCCGACAGATCCAGCTGCTTCGTCATGTGCTGCAGCTGATGGTCGGGGTCCTGCATATGCCGGTCGTGGCCGCCGTTCCACTGACCCTGCTGCTGTTCCTGCGCCGGAGCGGCGCTGTTATCTTGCGCGTAAAGCGCGGAGCCGGCTCCAAGAACGAGCAGGCCGCTCAGTGCGATGGTGAAAAGTTGGTTTCGCATAGGATTTCTTCAGTACCTCCAGCTTGCTTCTCATACCAACCCGCGTCGCGAGTGGCCCGTTGCGGTGGGCCGTCGCGCGGCGAGTGAGGATGACTTCACGCGGAGAGACGAGGATTCCTGAGGCCGGGATGCGGTGCGAGCGAATTTTATTGGCTTCGGACGGGCTGGCCCGCCGGGTGCGGAGGCATGGGAACCGGATCGGAGCGCAATCCGCAATGCAGCAGCTGCGGTGTATCTTCCTGCGCGTTCGGCAAATACGCATACGCGAAGACCGCCTGGTATTCGCTCTCGCCCGGATAGTTGCACAGCGGGCAACTGGGCTGGTAAGCGATGGCAGGATTGTTGAGCATCGCCTCGGACCACTGCTGCGCACCATGGGCCGGGATGGTCAGGTACTGCGGATCCGCTGGTCGACCGGGCGGAGTGTACGCGAACATCGGTCCATTCGGGCGCAGGGCATCGACCAGCGCGCCTCCACGGCCAGCCGAGGCGCGCCACAGCCAGCGATTGCCGACGCGGGCGTACCAGTGCGCGCTCGAAGGCACGGGCTGCTCGAGGCGAATCTCGTGGGCGGTGTGGTTTTCAATGCGGAAGAGAAAGCCGGGACCCTGGCCGGGCGCGGCTTCCGCCAAATAGCTGGCGGAAAGCGTGATGCCGGCGCAGGGAAGGACGTACGGGCCAGGCCTGGTCCTGGGATGAGGATCAGTGCCAGCCGCTGCAACCGCCAGCGCGGCCAGCAGGCATGCAGCTCCGCTGCGGCCGAGGATGCGCATCGCCCGTGAGGTCGCGAAACGCAGGCCTAGCTCCGTCCGAGAGCGTCGAGGTCGATCGATTCGTATTCGTGGCGCTCGATGCCGGCGCGAATCTGCTGCGGCGTCCAGCCCTTCTTTGTCATGGCGTAGGCATAGGCGCCTTCCTGCGCGCAGGTGGAGCAGATCGCGCCGTGGGTGCCCTCGAAACAGCTGTGCAGGCTGGTGTGGCCCAGAGCGCGATCGCACCGGCAATAGCACGGCAGCTGATAGAGGACATTCGGGATCTGCGCGGCTTCGCGATAAACCTGAACCTGCCACTTTTCGCGAAAGAACGGTCCGGTGAGCTGAGCGCCGGACAGGATCGGCGGCAGTGCCTGACCCTTTGCGGGGGCAGCCGGATGGTAGGCCGGAATATCCGCCTGAGGATCAGCAAACTGGGCGCGGACGGTGCTGCCGGGGAGCACGCCGGCAGGGATGGAATACGCGGCGACAATGAGCAGAGCCGCGGCGAGGCTCGAAAGAATGCGTTTCACCTGGGGGACACTCCGAAACCCCATGGTACTAGAGGCCAGGCGAGAAGAGGCTGGGCGGAGGCGGCCAGCTAAAGTCCGGTCAGCCAGAAAGCGGTCGGCGGAGGAACTGTCAGCGAAAAAGCGGTCAGCTAAGAGCCGGTCACGGCCAGGCGAGAAGCGGCCAGGCGAAGAACGGTCAGGTGAGAGGCGGCCAGCTAAAGTCCGGTCAGCTAAGAGCCGGGCAGCCCGTCGGGAACCGGCGCGAGAGCGCGCCGCTACACGCTACAAGCTACCCGCTATAAGCTACCGGCTACCCGCTACCCGCTAACGGGGCCCCCGTATCCCTCTGCATCCGCGGGAGTTGCGGAATCGGAAGCCCCGGAGGCCTGAGCTAACGTGCTGAGAGACGGGCATTTGCCTCCATCAGCTCAGGATAGTACTTCGTCAGGCCATATTTCTGAACGGTTTGGGCGAGGG
>JBARMS010000037.1:0-12963 GCA_049802575.1 Acidobacteriaceae bacterium
CACCGGCGCAACCGCAATGCGCAGCGTGCGCGCCGACAACGCGGTGAGCGTGAGGTCCAGTTGTTCGGGCTCGCCGGTCAGCGGCGCCAATACGCTCGCCGCGATTCGCCGCGTGAACAACAGCTGCGCAGCGCCAGCGCCGAGCCCGCCGAGCAGAGCCCTGCGGGAAATGTGCGATCTCGTCATGAGGACCTTTCATCGCGATGCAACGCTTGGAGTGATTTGAGGCTCAGGCCGCATGCTGCCGAAAACCCCGGGATGACACAGGTGCGCGATCCCTGCCGCTCCGGTCAGGATCCAGGCCCCTCCTGCAGAACGTAATGATGGCTTGCTGTTTCTCTCCGCGCGTTCTCGCTGCGCATGACAGCCAGCTGTTTCACCAGCGCCTGTACCTCTTCGTTTTGGCCCAGTCTTCGCCTTGCCATTATCTCGTGATAGAGCGCCGCGTCGTCATGCGGCGCGATCTTCAATGCGGCCTGCGCCTGCTCCAGCGCCTTTTGCGGCTGGTTTGCGCGGAGGAACAACAAAGCCAGCAGATCGCGGGCGGGCGAGTATCCGGGCTCAAGCGCCACGGATCGCTCCGCCGCTGCAATCGCCTGATCGGTCGCGTCCGACTCTGCATTCCCATTCGACAGAGCCTCAGCGTAGAGATACTGCAGCAGCGCGTCCTTCGGATGCGTGCGCGCCTGCTGCGCAAACAGGTCCAGCGCCGCCGATTGTTTGTATTGCTGGCTCTCCACAATGCCAATCGCGTCCATCGCCAGCGAGAGTTGCGGCTCGAGCGCGTGCGCCCGCTCGAAGTCTGCAATTGCCTGGCTCGATTGCGACACTTGCACCTCGAGTACGCCGCGCGCCAGATAAAGGGGCGCCGAGCTGGGCATTTGCGTCAGTCCGGCATGAATCATGTCGATCCCGACCTGAAACGAGTGATGGTTGAACGAGATCTGCGCAAACTCGAGGTAGTTCGCCTCATCCTTCGGGTCCGTCAAAATGGCCGAACGCAGAAGCTGCACCGCCAGCGGCGTGTCGCCTGCGTCCTCGGCTACCCGCGATCCCAGCGTCAGCTCCGCCTCACTCGCGCTGTTGGTCAGCAGTGGACGCAGCGTCTCCAGCGCGCCCTTCGCGTCCTGCAGTTTCCACTGCACCAGTGCGAGGTTGTAGCGTGCAGTCGCGTCTGGAGCCTCGTCGAGCACTGCCCTGTACGCTGAGACCGCCTGCGCATATTCCCCGGTTTGCGCCAGGCAATACGCGTAACCCTCGCGAAATTCAGGACGCGAGGCAAACAGCGCCTGGCCGGCCTCGAAGTGCGGCAACGCCGCGTGGCAATCCCCTTTGCCCCGGTCAACGGAAGCCAGCATCGCATGCCCGGTCACATCCTGCGGCTGCATCGCCAAAATCCGTTGCAGCAGTTCCACAACGTCCGGCTGCCTGCGCGCATAGGCGATCTCGGCTGCTCCCTCCAGCGCCGCCAAATCGTCAGGACAATAGGTGAGGGCATCGCGAAACGATCGTTCGGCCTCCGCCGATCTCTGCAGATTGCTGAGAGCGATGCCGCGCAACGAAAGCAGGCGGCATTCGTGGGGATGCCCGGCGAGCAGATGGTCTGCGCTCGCAAGCGCCTGCTCGTCGTGGTGCGCGCGCAGCAACTGGATCACGGAGCCAGCATCGGCCTGCTGGCTCAGTGCCGGCGATGCCATGGCGGTGATCGCGAGGGCCAGAGCGATAATGGCCCACGTGCGCAGACCCTTGCCCCGCGACGCTCCGGCCATGATCGCTGCACACCCCATTGCGTCCTTTTACACCAACTCCGGATTTCGATTGCGGCAGTGGGCTCGCTCCGCCGATTTTTCTGCGAAAGCCTGTCCGCCGATCCGGTCAGAACGTCAGGTTGCCGCCGATCTGGATGAACCGCGGAGTATCCTGCGAGGTTGCCTTACCGAAGTTGCCATCCGGCAGATTGTTGTCGATATTGATGAGATTCGGCCGGTTGAAGGTATTGAAGACCTCGAAGCGGAACTGGAAGTTCACGCCCTCATAGATCTTCGTACTCTTGAGCAGCGCCGTATCCCACTCGTTAAAATTGGGCGCCACAAACCGGTCGTACTGCTCGTTGCCCTCCTGACCGAACGCCGGTTGCGTGAATTGCCCGGAAGAGAAGATGCCATTCAGGAAAGCGTGCCGGCTCGTCCCCTGGGCATAACTAGTCACATCGGGATAATCGTCGTTGTCACCGTCGGCGTTGTAATCGCCGCTGCCCGGCTTATAGCCGATGTAGTTGCCAGACGGGCCAATAATAGGCTCGAACGGCGCGTTGGTGTACACGTTGACGGGATTGCCGCTCTGGGCCGAGACAGTTCCGCTGATCGCCCATCCACTGGCCACATGCCCCAGCAGCCCCTGGTCCCCTTCCACGTCCGGCAGGTTGTAGTACCAGGTCATCGAGAAGCGGTTCGGCGCATTCCAAATCGACGGACCGTACCACTGGTGCACGTCGATGTAGCTGGGATACACCTGCGTGTCGTCCCATGACGACGACCGCGTGTAGGAAGCGTTGAAAAACGACCGGTTGAAGCGCCCCTGCAGCGCAACAATGAACGCGTGGTAGTTCGAAACGCGATCGTTTGCCGTGTAGGAGATCGATCCGAAGTTGGGGTTCAGGCGTGTCGGGACGGTACTGTTGTGGATGATCAAGTCGCCCGGCAGCTCGTTGATGTCCTGGCCGTAGTTGACGCTATAGACCTGTCCGCCCCCCGACATCAGATTGCGGCCATTCGCCCCGGAGAAGTCAGCGCTGGCGACATAATGAACCCCCATTTTGCGCGCCACACCACCGGAGTAGGTGTACGTCACGGGCGATACGAGCGTCGGATCGATTGCGCCAATGCCGAACTGCAGGCCTGTCAGTCCGCCCGCCGCATTCAGCGTCTCCGCCGGGAGCGTCGGAGTCGGGAAGTTAAACGGCTTTTGATTGGAAGTGCCAAAGCCGAATACCGGTGCCGGCGTTTGACCACCGTAAAACGTCGGGAAGATATCGCCCGGCGGATTGCCTCGATACTCTTCCTGCAGGTTCGCCAGCGTCGGCCAGTTGTGGAAAATACCCACTCCCGCCTTCACCAGCCACGCGCCATTCCCCTGGATATCCCAGGCCACACCCACGCGCGGACTGAATACATCGGTAATCGAGCGCTCGAGAGCATGGTGATGCCTGATGAGTACCCCGTTCGCGATTTGTTCCTGCTCGGTTTGCCCGGCGCCGAGATAAAAGTCGCTGAACGCGGTATTGGCGCTGCGCGACCAGGGATTGCCGTAGTCGTCCCACCGCAAGCCGTAGTTCACCGTCACGCGGTGCGACGCCTTCCAGGTGTCCTGCGCAAACGCCCCGTACGTCGTGCCGGCGGCATTCCAGTTGTACTGGTCGTGCTGCCCTGTAAGCGGGTTGAAGGCCAGGCCGCTCTCCGTATAAATGTTGTCCTGGGCCAGGTCGAGCAGATTGTTGAACTGGAATGTCGGCTGATCGTATGGACCGTTGAAGATCTCGATGTCATCTCCGAACAATCCCTCAAAGCCTGCCTGAATGTCGTGTGTGCCCACCAGATGGGTCAGCATGTCGCGCCAGTGGTAGTTGTGCTGGATAAAGTCACCCGTCGCGAATCCGTCGCCGTAGCCGGCGCCTACGCCCGTCACGTTGACAATCGGCACACTGAAGAGCCCGGAAGTTGGCTGAATGCCCTCAATGCGATCCGCCGCAAATTCCGCCTCGTTGATGGTGTTCGGGCTGAAGGTATGCGTTTCATTTCCCTGGATCGCCCACTCATAGAAATCGTTGGTGGTGTTGAAGGCCGGATGCGGATTCGGCCCGTTGGTCTTCGCCGTCGTGCGGTAGAGGGTCCCGTACAGGCGATCGTTGTGCAGGTCTTCATCCCCGCGAATGAAATACTGGTCGCCATTGCGATAGGCCGCGGCGTTGAAGTTGCCGGTATCGATCATCGGCAGTGTGCAGGGAATATTCCCCGTCGACGGCGTGCCGCACGCAGTCGAGCTTCCCACCGGAAAAACATCGGCAGCCGTCGACGAGACGGCGATGTCGGAAATGTTGCCGACCGCATACGACGTCAGAATTTTCGTTCCGATGGTGTTCGGGTAATTCGTCTGCGCGTACGCGATAAACGCCGGATCGGCAAATGTGGTCGAGTAAGGCGCAGCGTTGGAAGCGATCTGGGGCTCGATCTCGAAAAAGAAAAACCCGAGGTTCCTGCCCGGCCACACCGGCCCGCCGATGGAGGCCGAGATGTTGTTGCTGTGGAACGGCGGGTACGTGTGCGCGAACTCCGTCGACGCTGTCAGGTTCTGGTTCGTAAAGTAGTCCTCGGCGTTGCCGTGGTAGTGCGCGGCGCCGGACTTGGTTGTCATGGTCATCTGCACCGAACTGGCGCGGCCGTACAGCACGGAGTAGGTGTTCGTCTGAATGCTTGTTTCCTGAATTGAGTCCGGACTGGGCGTCAGATTGAGCACGCCGGGACGAATCGAACTGGTCACGTCCAGTCCATCCACGATGTACATGTTCCCCACCGCGCCCTGCCCATTCGCGCTGGCGTCCACCTGGGTTTCGGTCGAGTAGTTATCGCGGCCTGATCCAGGGCTGCCGTTCGACGTCACGCCTGTCCCGGTCACTCCCGGCGCCAGCGTCACCAGCGAAATCATGTTCTCGCCCGCCAGCGGCAGGTTAGCCAGCGTGCTCGCTGGAATTGTCTCCTGAATGCGATCGTCCGCGGTATCCAGCAGCGGCGATTGCGTCGTAACCTGGACCGTCTGGACCGATCCGTGCACGGCAACCGTGATGGGAACGTTCAGGACCTGGTTTGTCTGCAGAATGACCGGCAGCGTCACTTCGGCGAACCCAGTCGCGGTACAGGCAATGTGATAGCTGCCCGGAGCCAGACTGGGAAAAGTGAAGCTTCCCTCTGCGTTGGTCCTGGCCGTGGTGGCCTGGCCGGTCGCGTCGTTCGTCAGATGAATGGTGGCGTTTGGCACCACTGCCCCGCTTGGGTCGGCCACAGTTCCGGTCACGGTTCCGCTGAACTGCGCCCAGGCTCCTGGCATCCAGAGGATCAGGCCCAGAACTGCAAATGCACACAGAGATTTAGTCTGTTTCATTGCTCATTCTCCGATTAATCTGGATAACGTTTACCGACTGGGTGATGACCTTAATACGCCAGCGGCTGGAATCCTGTCAAGAGGCTCTGCGGTCAATTCGTGCCGCGGGATCGTCGCGGGGGGCGTGGCGATTGGCGGGAAAAGCGGACGCTGCCGCTCTAAGAATTTCAATGGCGAAAGTTTCATAGGGGGCTGACGGGAAATTGGGATCCTTTCCAGTAAATGATTGTTTCTAAGCAAGAAAGTTGCCCCCAACCCGTCCATCCGCTGTGAGGTGTGAGCAGCCCTCAGCGAAGTTTCGGCGGCGCCAAATCACCTGTAAAGCAAGCGCAAAGATTCAGACTGGCGACGCGCTTCAAATCTGCCGTCTCGTTTCGCACGTCCTTTGACACAGCAGGACCGTCTTGACTAGCATCGGCGGCAGGTCCGGAACCGCGGCCCATCGTTCCGGCGACGGAGGTCCTTGTGAGAAAACGCTTATCTCGCCGCACGTTCCTCAAGAGCAGTATGGCCGCCACCGCGGCCGGGCTCGCGCCGCGTCTTCTCGGACAAGCTACAGCAACTGTCGACAAGGGGACCACCGTTCTGAGTCAGTTTGATTATGGCGACGTGCAGTTGCTCGACGGGCCGATGCTCATGCAGTTCCGCGCCAACCATGCATTTTTTCTGGCGCTCGATGAAGATGGCCTCCTCAAGCCCTTCCGTCAGCGCGCGGGGCTGCCCGCGCCTGGCCCGGACATGGGCGGCTGGTACAGCTTTTCCGACGAATTCGATCCACCCAATAACATGACGGGGTACGTACCCGGCCACACCTTCGGCCAGTACATGTCCGGCCTTGCGCGCGCCTATGCGGCCACTGGAGACAAGGCGACGCAGGCCAAAATTCACCGCCTGGTCGGGGGATACGCCGCGACCATCACGCCGAAGTTCTACAAGGGCTACTGTCTGCCCTGCTATACCTTCGACAAGATCAACTGCGGCCTGATCGACGCTCACCAATTCGCACAGGACCCAGCTGCGCTGCCCGCACTGGCTCGCGCCACCGATGCTGTCCTGCCGTATCTTCCCCCGCACGCCCTTACCCGTCCGGAGATGGCGGAGCGGCCTCATCCCAACATCGCATACACCTGGGACGAGAGCTACACACTACCGGAGAACTTCTTTCTGGCCTGGAAACGCTCGGGCGATCGCCGCTACTTCGACCTCGGGCAGCGTTTCCTGCAGGACAAGGATTACTTCGACCCGCTCGCCGCCGGCGACAACGCGCTGCCCGGCCAGCACGCCTACAGTCACGTCAACGCGCTCAGTTCCGCCTCGCAGGCGTATCTCGTTCTCGGCAGCGAGAAGCATCTGCGCGCCGCGCGGAACGGCTTCGACTTCGTCGTGGCGCAGAGTTTTGCCACCGGAGGATGGGGACCGAACGAAACCTTCGTCGCGCCCGGCAGCGGCGGTCTCGCCGACAGCCTCAACTCCACGCACGCCAGCTTCGAAACGCCGTGCGGCGCCCATGGCCATTTCAAGATTGTCCGCTACCTGATGCGCATCACCGGCGACAGCCGCTATGGCGACAGCATGGAACGCGTCCTCTACAACACCATCCTCGGCGCCGAGCCGCTGCAGCCATCCGGCTTCAGTTTCTACTACTCCGACTACAACAACGATGCGGCCAAGGTCTACTACCCCGAGCAATGGCCGTGCTGCTCGGGAACCTTCCCGCAAGTCACTGCCGATTATGGCATCAGCTCGTACTTCCGTTCCCGCGATGGCGTCTTCGTGAATTTGTTTGTCCCGTCGCGCCTGCGCTTCCAGCAACAGGGAACGAGGTTCTCGCTCGAGCAGCAGACTCGCTATCCCTTCACAGGCGAAACCACGCTGCGCCTCACCGGCGACAATCCGCGCACCTTCACCATCGCGTTGCGCGTGCCAGCGTGGGCCGGAGCGTCCACTTCGATCTCGATCAATGGCCGGCAATGGCAAGGGGACTTGCGTCCTGGCGCCTTCGCCTCCATCCACCGCGAGTGGAAGAGCGGCGACACCATCGAGTACACCATCGATCGCGTGCTGCAACTTGAGGCGGCAGACCACGAGCATCCGAACACCGTCGCGCTGCTCGCCGGGCCTCTGGCTTTGTTCGCCCTCAATTCTGAACAGAGCCGCTTCACCCGGACACAGCTGCAGGCGGCGCGCCAGAACGGCTCCTCCTGGACGGTCGCGTCAGCGTCGACGCCTGTCTCGTTCAAGGCGTTTCCTGACATTCGCCACGAGGAGTATCGCCTCTACCACGAGGTGACCGCGTAAATCACGCGGCTAACGGATCGGCCTTCCCGATCCATCTCGGGCGGCCGTAAACGTATTCTGCCGCCGTCCCCCCAGGGGAACGAGTTGGGCGTCAACTGCCCGAGCGACGCGCCGCCGGTTAAGCCCGGATATCCGGGATCCACACCTGCATCGCCGAAGGTTCGCGATTGGCCCACGCGTAGTACGGAATCAGCCGCAACGTCGCCGCGCTCGCTGATGGCTCGGCGGTCTGCGCCGCGTAATAGAGCGCGTCCGCGGGAGGAGCATCGGCGTGGCTCCCCTCGTGCTCCATCACCACCACGCCATCGAGCAGAGAGGCGTCGTATTTCACCGACGTGGCGCCCGACGTCTTCACCGAGAAGCCGGCAAGGTTCGTCTGCTGCGGTTCGACTGCCTGGTCCAGGCCTTCCATGCAGAAAACCACCGGCCCGCGCTGGAATGCCACGCGTCCCGTGTTCTCCGTGACCGCCGGATTGGCGGGCAGAATTTGCGGCGTCATATCGAACGAGAGCTGCACACGATCGCCCGCCTTCCAGTTGCGCTTGATCGCCAGATACTGCCCCGCTTCCACATCCGCCACAGAATCCCCGTTCACCCGCACAGAGTTCTTCGCCGACCACGCGGGAATCCGCACATGGAGCGCGAATTCCGCCGGAGTAGCCGGTGTCACCTCCATTTGAATCTCACCCTCCCACGGATAGCGCGTCGTCTGCGTCACCCTGAGGCTGTTTCCATCATGCAGCCGCCAGTTGAGCTCGGAATTTTCGTAAAGGTGCACGTACAAGCCGTCATCACTGGTGCTGTACATGTACCCCGGAAGCGAAGCCAGCGTCCGCTCCAGATTTGGCGGGCAGCAGGTGGTGTCGTACCAGGGATTGCGAATCTTGTCGCCCGAAGACGGGTCGAACGCCAGCGGGTTGCGATAGCAATAGGTGCGCCCGTCCAGCGACATTCCCGAATTAATGCCGTTGTACAGAGCCCGTTCCACCACGTCGGAGAATTTCGCGTCGCCGGTGGCCGCCAGCATCCGCCAGTTCCACATCATGTTGCCAATGGCCGCGCAACTTTCTCCGTACGCCTGCGCGTTTGGAAGTTCATAGGCATTGCCGAACGACTCTCCCGCGGACCGGGCGCCGACGCCGCCGGTAATGTAGATCTGGTGCTGGCTCAGGTCGTCCCAAAGCGTATTGAGCGTCTTCCAGTACACCGGATCGCCGGTCTCGAGATAGTAGTCGGTCGCGCCGCAGCACGCATACATGGCACGCACCGCGTGTCCCTCCAGCTTCGTCCGCGACGTGAAGGGAATTCCGCAGAACATATAAGTGGTTTGTCTCGGCGTAAGCGGAATGCGCGGATCGCCCTGCAGGATGTAGCCGGCCAGTTCCAGATAGCGCCGGTTCCCGGTTGTCCGGTACAGCTCGATCAGCGACATCTCGATCTCAGGATGACCGGCCACAATCGGCTTCAGGGGCGCGGGACCGTAGTTCGGCAGCAGAAAATCGTCGACGAAGCGAATGCCTGCGTTCAGCAGCGTGGTATCTCCCGTTGCCCGATGCCATGCGATCGCCCCCTGGAGCAGATGCCCGATGCAGTACAGCTCGTGCCCTGTTTCCTGCGTGGCCGGCAGCATCCGTTCGCTGCGCTTGTCGCCGACAAAATAGGTATTCAGATAGCCGCCTGGCTCCTGCGCTGCCGCAACCTGCCGCATCATGGCCTCGGCCGTCGCCTGCACCTGCGGCTGCTCTCCGGTCTGCACAGCAAAGCCCACCGCCTCCAGCCACTTGTATATGTCCGAGTCGGAATAGACCGGCCCGCGCTGGGGCACATCCGCCTTTCCTTCCAGGCGCAGGAAATTGTCCATCCGCCCGTGGTCGATCAACTCGTCGTGCATGCTGGGCAGGCTGGAGTCGACATTCGTCACGCGCCGCTTTTGCCAGAAACCGTCGCGGATCGTCACGGCGCGCGCGGGAACCGTCTTCAGCCGTGCGTAGGGAGAGCGCGAAAGATCGAGCACCCCACAGGCCTTCCAATCCTCATTCGGAACCGTGACCGGCGCTGATTGGTCGCCGAGAATTGTCAGGAGTCCGCCAGGCCCGCCAACGAGCGATGCGCCTGCAGCAGGGACGAGAGCGGCAGCGGAACCGGCCAGGAAATGGCGTCGAGTAAGCGGGATTTTCATCGGGAGTCTCCGCGGGGAAGGGATGGCTGTCATTCTAGTCGCTGAGCCAGACTGAAGACAACGTTTACTGTGCCGGGCGTGGCCAGTTCGTCCGCTGGTTTCCACTACCCTCTGACTAGGTCTGAGCCGCGAAGGAGTCCAGAACATTCGCAACCGCCCGCGTACCGTCAATCCGCAGCGAAAAGGGAGCGGCAGCAACGCAGGGAGGCTCTGAACTGCGTAGCACCATTGGGGGATTCGCCGGAGATATCACGAATCGTACGATTAGCGTGAGAGTAGCCAGTCCACAGGAGAGCCTTCATGGCAGAGTCGTGGAAGGTCGTCGAGGCGACGACCGCGCGCATAGATTTGGTCCGCGGTCTGGAACGGCGGGAGCTGGCGAGGCCGTCGCACCCCGCCGCGCGCGCCCTGTTCCTGCAGTTCAAGGCGGGACATACCATAGGCGACGACACGATCCACTTCATTCAGGCCTTTGATCAGGGGAAATAGCAACTTCTCCACCGTCTCGACGTATCAAGATGCTCCGGATGCCCTGGCGCCTCGATAAACCTTCCTGTGATGCCCTTGTCCCGGGTTTCGAACTCTGTGCATTCCAGAAGCTCAAAACCTGGTCGTTGTGCCCCATCCGGAAATCCACTTTGTGGCGCACGGGGAGTTCGCCCGCCTGGGCAGTTCTGATTTCGATCGGGTAACGGCGCCTTCGCGGAGCTTCGCGTCGCCATCCCTCACTCAGACGTTCCTGCGATATCTCCGGCAGACAATGGCTCTCGGCTTCGTTTCCCGTCGGCGGGCCTGGGAGGCTTCGGCGGAGTTTTTGACGTCTCCACATCAATCGGGGGCTTTGCCGCATTACCTCCGGGAAGCTGATCGTACAGGATCACATTGAGGAGAGATTTGTTGACCCGGATGCGGCCGTTGTATTCGACAAAACCGAGCTTGCGAAAACGGTTCATGAAGAAGCTGATCCTGGATCGGGTGGTACCCACCAAATCGGCCAGAGCTTTCTGCGTGATCTCGGGAATCAGATTCTCTCGTTCGCCGGGCTTGCCGAACTCGGCCATCAGCAGCAGGGCTCGCGCCAGGCGTTTTTCACTGGAATTGAAGAGCTGATCGATTAGATCCGCCTGGGTTCGTATACTGCGAGCGATGAGAAACTTCAGAAACAGATCGGAAAACGCATGTTCCTCATGCATGACCCGGATCATTTCCGATCGGTCGATCCTGACTGCCGTACAAGCGCTGATCGCGGTTGCCGTCGCTAACCGCTGCCCAACCGCGCCTGCGATCGTCTCCTCTCCAATGAAGTCGCCGGCCGAAAAAAGTGTAACCGTGGCTTCCTTCCCTCGATCCGAAACCACGGTGAGTTTTGCGCGCCCTCTTTGAAGATAGAAAACGAATGCAGCGGTATCTCCCTGCGAAAAGAAGGTATGCTTTGGTTTCAGGCTGACGATGCGCCGTCCGAGCCCTGCTTTCGAGAGATACGTGGCGGCATCAAAGCCGCCGTCTTCTGGTCCGGTCATCCTGATCCTCTCTTCACGGGAGAATGGCGGGATCACTCTCCGATTGCCAGGCATTGAACCTGGAACAAGAAACTCACCAGGGTGGCCCTTCGTCTTGACAATCATTCGAGTGCCGATGACGCGGCCACACAGCGCCTGAGTTCATCTGCCTCTATATATCCAGCCTCGCCCTCATTGGAAGGCATGTCTGTCTTGTTTTGCTCACCCGCAGTGGGTGCCGCAGGGCCACGGCCCCTCACGTTCTTCAGTCAGCATGGGGATCTGTCCTCGCCGCTGACACCCGCGCCACTCGGCTTGAATCCCACCAGTCGCTGGACAGCGGATCAGGTTTGGAACACGCAGGCTGTTCGAGTCCGTCGCTGGAGCGGCGAAAAAAGAGGAGATAACATTTGTGCCGAGACAGTAGCCGAGACCCAGAACCGGCCTTGCGATTTTTTTTGAACCTCATCACCTTCACTTGATCCTCACCTTCCTCCGGCTCAACCAGTCTCCCGCGGCGTAAACAGTCGGTTGCTTCTGTCGGCCCTCATTCGGTTCCGACGCTTTCAGCACTGGAATCAGGCGAGAAAGATATACCGATCCCGCCGGTAGTCATTTCCCTTTTCGGAGTGGCGGGCTGGCGTCCAACTGGGGTGAGAGGGAAGAAACACGGAGAAAACCGTTCCCGTGCACGGGGGATGCGCCCGGCTCTTGACCTGGATGGTGCCGCCCTGTCTGCGTACGATTTCAGAACTGACCCACAGCCCCAGGCCAGTCCCGGTGTCTCGCTTGGTGCTGACAAACGGCTCGAAGAGCGTGTTTCTGATGTCGGGGCGAATGCCGGATCCGGTATCTCCGATCGTGAGGCGAACGCCGGGCCGCGATCCGTTGTTGTGCTCGTGCGTGGCGGCGATGCGAACGCTCAGAATGCCGCCGCGTCCGATTGCGTCCACGGCATTGGCAATCAGATTCAGGATCAACTGGCGCAGTTCGCCGGGTCTGCCCAGAACCGGTGAACATTCCCGAAGATCTCGTTTCACCGTAATTTCGGCGGCGGCCAGCCTCGCCTGATAGAGATTGAGCGCAGTATTGATAATTGGGGCGATTTGCACGGCGACCGGCGTGGTCGACTCCTTGTGAAACCTGAGATTCTCGGTGACAATTTCCGAGACGCGCGCCAATTCCCGCACGGCAATCTCGGCGTACTTCTTTGTTTCGCTCAGCGAAGATGAGACGCCGATGAGGTAGAGCAGATTTGTGACCGAGGCGAGCGGATTATTGACTTCATGAGAGAAGCTGGCAGCGAGACGCGCAGCCACCGCAAGCTTTTCCGTTTTGCGAAGAAGTTCTTCGGCCGCGACCCGCTCGGCCAGAAAATCTCTCATCTGGTATTGGCGGCTTCGGCCGCGCAGCGCGGATTGTACGGCGCCGATGAGAGTTCCAGGGCGAACCGGCCGCTCCAGTGTCGCCAGATTACCGAGAGGCCGGCGAGCCAGATCTCTCCGCTGGTTCTGCCGGTCCACCGCGCCGGCAACCGTGAGGATAATGACCGGGAGAGAACACCAGGAAGGCTGTTCCGCGAGCTGGGCGGACCATGCGGCGATGTCGGGCAGTGTCAGAACCTCTTCCGCGAGGATCACAGCGCCTGCCCCTGAGTTCACTTCCGATCGAGCCATCTCCGAGGTCGAGAATGAGGTGCACGAGATCCCATTGCGGGTAAGAAGATTGCAGATCATGGGACCATCTCGCCCTGTGGGAGCGACCACCAGGACGCGGAGTTCATTCTCGCTGGCGATCATGGCGTCGCCGGCAGAGCTGCGTGAGGTTTGGATC
>JBARMS010000038.1:0-3684 GCA_049802575.1 Acidobacteriaceae bacterium
CGCCAGGGCCGCGAAACGCGACGATGGGCAGACCGATTGCCTGCGCTTCGCAGACGACGATGGGGAGTCCCTCGGTATCTCCATCGGCGGCGACGATGCTGGGTGCAGCGAGCACGCTGGCGCGATGCATCAGGTCGCGGACGACCGCCGGGGGCTGCGGTCCGAGAAAGGTGCAGCCGAGCATCGACGAGCGAGCCTGAAGCCGGAGCGGCTCGAGCAGGGGCCCGTCGCCAACGATGAGGAGTTTGGCGGTGGGATGACGCTGCTCAATCAGAGCCATGGCGCGGAGCAGATGCGCGCAGCCTTTCTTTTCGACGAGGCGGCCCACGAAAAGGACGATGGGGTCGCGGGAACGCGAGCGCAGCGGATCGGGCGCGAAGAGATGCAGGTCGATACCGATGGGCAGGGTGAGGAGCCTGGCGGCTGGGAATCCGCGCGCGATGGCCTGGGCGCGGATGTGTTCGGAGACGCACACAAAGAAGCTGGTGCGCGAGAAAACCTGGTCGCGGTGACGCAGGAAAGCCCGGCCGGCAGCGGTGCGGCGCAGCGACGTATCGGCGGAGGCGACGTCGTAACCGTGGAGGGTGACGACGAGCGGGATGCCGAGATGTTTTTGGAGAGGCAGAGCGATCGCAGCATCGACGGCGAAGTGGGCATGCAGGAGCGCGGGACGGCAGAGGGCAACGCTGCGGAGAAAATGCGGGGCGATCCCGGTGCGGACGAAGAAACGGCGGCGCAGCTTGTCAGCCGGAGTATTTGTGCGCGTCAGTGTGACACATTGCTCGGGGTCCACCTCGAAACCGGCGTGGAGGCGGCGGAGTCCGGCAAAGGTGGGCGCGTAGCGGCGCAGAGCATGGGCCTGCGTGGCAATGAAGGTCTCGGAGGGTGGAAGCAGATCGGCGCGGAAGACGAGGACGTTGGGGTTCATGAGAGCTCCTGGAGGGCGGGCTCAGGTTGCGAGGCAGAGGGTGCAGCCTTCAAGACCGGCGTGCGAGACAAAGCAGCATCGGGATGATGGGCGGGGTTGGCAATGTCGGCGAGCGCCGTGACGCAGAGCGGCCAGAAGATGCCGTTGTAGATGAGCAGCGTGTTCTCATCGAGGTCGTACAGAGCGATGAGGACGAGGATGGCGATGGGAAAGGCAATGGGCGCGATATCTCCGGCGCGCCACAGCGGCCACAGGCGGCGCCAGGCATCGAACCAGCTCACGAGAAACAGCGCCAGGCCGGTGAGGCCGAGCTCAAGGGCGATTTCCAGAAAACCGTTGTGGGCGTGCTCGACGATGAAGTGCACCGCGGCATCGATCTGGAGCGAAGGGCCGGTCATGCCGCGCCAGAAGACGTCGTACCCGTAGCCGAAGCATGGGCGCTGCGAAATGAAGTGCGCGACCTGAGCCCAAATGGCGGTACGTCCGGAGAGCGTGGGATCGCGGCCGAGAAGGCGCAGCAGCGGCGGCAGAAACAGCACGGCAGCGACGCCCGACAGGGCGACTGCAACGGGAGCGGCAAGGCCGAGAATGAGACGGAGACGGGAACCGGAACGGCGGCCGAGATGAAGGACAAGCGCCACGAGAAGGATGGCGGCTTCGATGAGCCACGCGCCGCGGGAGCCGCTCATGACCAGGATGAACAGAAAGAGCGCGAGGCTGGAAAGCCGGGCGGCGGAAACGCGCGGGCCGAAGACGATGACGGCGGTGGCAAGGACCATGATGCGTCCGCAGGCGTTTTTCTGCGTGAAGACGCCCTGCCAGTCAGCCGCGTGGCCGGGAGAGTGGTCCAGTGCGATGGAAGGCACGAGGACGACGAGGGCGATGGTGGCCAAAGCGACCGCGATCATCGCGAGCCGCAGGATGGCGAGTTGGCGCGAGGCCGGGAAACGGACTGCAAAGTAGAGACCGAATAGCCCGGTGAGCGCAAACGGTACGGAGCGGCGCAGGGTGAGCGCGGGATCGACCGACCACGCGGTGGAAGCGATAGCGAGCACCGCGAGCAGCGCAACCAGAGGGACGGTTGTGAGGCCGCGCAGGAGCAGGCGGGGACGGCGCGCGATGAGAAAAAGGATGACACCGTCGGCGACTGCCTGAGAGGCAATTCCGCCGATCGTCGTCAGGCTGGTGGGCGCAGAGCCGGTCATTTCGAGCGCGGTACTGGGGGCGATGCCGGGGATGAATCCCTGCATGGAGAAAAAGGCGAAGAGGGCAGCGCAGGCGAGGTTTTCCAGAGGAATGGCGGGCATCGCGATGCGTTTTGGGCGGAGGAACGACCGGCGCGGCGTCATCAGTGGGTTGCGTAGATGAGCGCCGAGCTGGCGGCGGCGGTAATGTTGGCGATCCCCATGGAGATGTTCTTCGCGAGGCTGAAGGGAACGTAGAGGATGTCGTTGGCCTGAAGAGGAACGTCGGGGTCGCGGCCGCGTTCCATGTCGCGCAGGGGCAGGTCGATGGATTGCGTGAGGCCGTCGACGTTGCGCACGAGGCGGATGCGCTTCTCGCTGGCGGTTTTGGAGGCGCCGGCGGCGAGCGCGATCGCCTGCAGAACGGTGAGCTGGGAGTCGTTTTGCATGACGTAGCCGCCGGGATGGGCGACATCGCCGAGGACGTAGACGATGCCCGCCTTCGGAACGATGACGGTGTCGCCGGGACGGACGAGGACATTGGCGTTGAGGGCATCGTCGGCGCGATTGGGGAGAAAGGCGCGCATGCGCTCGGTATGGTTGTCGGGGTCGGCGCTCTGCCCCGGTTTGGCGCCGCGCTCGATGACGATATGGCGGTCGGCGAATTCGGTGAGGCCGCCGGCGAGGGAGAGGACGTCGATGAGGCTGCGCGGGGCGGCAAGGCGGAAGTTGCCGGGGTGGGCCACCTGACCGAGAATTGTCACTGTTTCAGTGGCGTATTCCTCGACGAACACCGAGACTTCGGGATGGAGGAGGAATTTTTCGCCGCGGTATTTGTCCGCGATGCGCGCGGCGGCCTGCGCGGGGGTGAGCCCCTGCACAGAGACCTCGCCGGCGAGCGCGAGAACAATGTCGCCGGAATCGAGGACGCGGATGTGCTGATCGAGCTCCGACTCGCGGACGAAGGTGATGCGGAGCAGATCGCCGGGGCCGATGAGGAGACTTTCCTGCGATGCGGCTTCCGTGGCCGCGGCGGAGGCGGCTTGCAGATCCGGCGCAGAGGTTTTCGGGGCCGATCGGGCCGGCTGCGCGGTCGCGGGGGAAGTTGCGGCCGGAGCGAGTGGTTGTTGTGCGCCGGCTGCCGCAACGACGCAGAAAGCCAGGAGAAACCAGAGGACGGCCCTAAGCATACGCATGAGGGCCTCCGCCGGAGACGTCTGCCAGCACGACGCCGAGCACAGCGTGATCGGGGACCTGGCGGCTGAGGGTGTGGAATGCGGGGAGAACCTGGTCGCGCGTGGATTTACCGGCGTGGACGGTGAGCAGCGCGGCGTCAGCCTCCTGCGCGAGGATGAGCGCGTCGGCGTATGCGGCTGCGGGGCTGTCGATGACGATGTAGCGGAATTCGTCGCGCCAGCGAGCGAGCAGGGCGGTCATGCGAGCAGAGGCAATGAGCTCGGAGGGACAAGGCGGGCGCGGTCCCGCGGAGAGCACGGAGAGCAGAGGAGGGGTTGCGCCGGGGTGGTCGCAGACCGGCGGCGCCTCGCTGGTGAGCAGATCGCTGAGGCCGGA
>JBARMS010000039.1:0-42051 GCA_049802575.1 Acidobacteriaceae bacterium
GCGCGCAGCGACTGGGCGCCTGACCCCGCGCATCCATTGCCGAAGTTTTCGCCGCCGCGCCGCGTGCCCCACGGCGTTACGCTGCTCGCGCGGCCGTTCGAAGAGGGAACCTTGGGCATTGCCGGCATGGCGCTCGAGCGAGCCTTCAACGTGATGGGTGAGCATCCGCCAGGCTTTTGAAACAGCCACGGTGGCCAATCCGGCCGATTACTGAGGGGGCGCATCGGAGGCGATCGTAGCTCTCCGCGAGCCGAGGTGATACACGAGGCCGACGCTGAAGTTCATCACGTCCAGCCCAGGATTCACGTTCGTCGTGAATCCGTTGGAGAAATGGAAGTCGCCGAACATCCCCAGGCGCAGGTCGTAACGCGGCGACGTTTTGACCATCAGGCCGATCGCTTCCTGCAGGGTGAACTGCTCGTAGGTTCCCGCCCGCGACAGCACCTTCTGGTCAAAGGCAAGAACGCCGCCCCTGGTAGAAAACCACGGCTTCAGGCCCTTGCCGTCGCGCCACACCAAACGCACGCCGACCGGCGAAATTCCCACGCCGTACAGGATCTTGCGGCCGGGGCCGAGCCTGTCTCCCCAGATATCGGTATCCGAGGGTTCGTTCAGCACCATGACGGGCAGAAACTCGGCCGCGTAATCGCGCCGTGCCCCGAGCCAATAGCCCCATGAATGGCGATCGTACTCGATGCCGCCGGTGTAGAGCTTCGCGTTGGAGCCTCCGGCAAAGATGCGGTAGTTGCCGTAGGAACACATGCTTTCGAGGACAAGATCGGCGGCGGGTGGCTGGCTGGGGCGAGCGGAGGTTTGCGTCACGATGGCAGGCGCGTCCTGCCCCCAGCTGTTCAGCGCTCCGCCAAACAGGAATCCATCGAAGACGATCGCAGCGACCAGAAAGATTTTTATCACGACTGAAGAAACCGGAAGAACAAGCTCTTCTCAAAGTGTTGCATAGGAAGATGCCGGCATCGCCCCAGGGGCTGTGCCGGTGCGCGCAGCTAGACGGGAAGGGCGCGCGGCATCAGTTCGCCGGAGGCCACGAGAGCGTCGATGGCCTGCGGCTCCATGGGCCGCGCGAAGTAGTAGCCCTGGCCGCAGGGGCAGCCCAGTGTCTGCAACTCGCGCAGCTGATCGGCGTCTTCGATCCCTTCGGCGACCACATCCATCCCAAACGACCGCGCAAGGTCAAGAATGCTTCGCACGATCTGGTGCGACTCGTGGTCGTGCACCACGCCGCGCACAAAGGAGCGGTCGATTTTCAGCGTGTCGAAGGGGAACCTCTGCAGATAGTAGAGTGAGCTGTAGCCCACACCGAAGTCGTCCATGTGGAGACCAACGCCGAGCGCGCCCAGCTCGCGCATCGTCTTCAGCGCCGCAATACCGTCCGTGATCAGGCTGCTCTCCGTCACTTCCAGCCGCAGTGCGCCGGCGCCCAGCCCCGTCTCGTCGAGCACGTGGCGCACGCGGTCCACCAGGTTCGGTTGCTCGAACTGGCGCGCGGAAAGATTCACGCTCATGCGGGCGGCTTTGAGCTCCGCGTGGCTGCCATTGCGCCAAACCACCAGTTGGCGGCAAGCCTCGTTCAGGCCCCATTCCCCCAGCGGGACGATCAACCCGGTTTCTTCGGCGAGCGGAATAAACCTGGCGGGCGGCAGCAGCCCCAGGCGCGCATGATTCCAGCGCACCAATGCCTCAAACCCAACGATGTGCCCGGAGCGCAGGTCCACTTCCGGCTGATAGTACATGGTGAGCTGGCCGGAGCGGATGGCGCGCTCCAGGTCGGCTTCCATTTCCAGCCGCTCAATGGCCCGCTCGCGCATGCCGCGCGAATAGCAGACCACGCCGGGCGGCTCGGTTTTGCGCGCATTGGCCAGCGCACTCTCCGCGTCGCTCATCAGATCTTCCGGGTGCACACAGGCGGCATCGGCCATGGCAATGCCAATGCCCAGCTGCGGGACCATGCGATGCCCATGCCAGACAAACGGCTGGCGGACGGCCAGGGCGAGCGCGTCGGCGAAGGCCGCTGCTTCCGCATCGCTGTGTACTGATTCGAGACAGATGATAAATTCAGCGCCGTTCAGCCGAGCCGCTACGGAATCGGTCGGCAGCGCCCCCTGCATGCGCTGGGCAGCTTCCAGCAGCAGCCGGTCGCCGCCGCTCGATCCCAGTGTTTCGTTGACCCGGTCAAAGCGGTCGAGAGCCACCGAGAGCACCGCGAAATTCCAGGCATTGCGAAGCCGCCCGTGTTCGATACGGCGCTCGAGGTGATCGATAAAAAACAGACGGTTGGGCAGGCTGGTGAGCGGATCAGCCATGCGCGATTCAGTGTTGTCCGTCAGCGATCCGGCCAGATGCGTCACGCGTCCGGCTGCATCCCGTGCCGCGATTCCGTGAGCGAGGACCCAGCGCCACTGGCCGTTGCGGTGCCGGATGCGATGTTCGTTGCGCAGAGAGCGGCATTTGCCTGCACGGACGGCGCGCAGCTCAGCTTCAAAGCGTGGCTTGTCGTATGGGTGGACGCGATCCATCCAGCTGCTCAACTGCGTGCAGGGTTCGCTGACGCCGGTGATCGAGCACCAGCGATTGGAACCCCATAGCCGGTCCGCCACCAGGTCCCAGTCCCAGAAGCCTTCCTGCGAAGCCTCCAGCGCCAGCGCGTACCGGTACCACTCCTCACCGCTCTCCCGTCGCTGCTCGTGCGGCATGTTTGCTCATTCCCGGCGATCGTTCAGGCACGGAGCGGAGCCGATGCGGCGACACAGCCGGCCTGTACTTCGAATATCGGCCAACGGTACGGCGCCTTTAGAGGAAAGACGCGAACCGAGGAGAAGCACGCACGACTGCAACATTTGCTGTGCAGTGGGTGCGCGCCCCCAGGATCGCGTCTGTGGTTTCCTCGCTAGAACCGGAGTTCCGGCCCAAAGGTGGCGCGCAGGTTGCTGTGGGTTCCTCCCGCAAGGTAAGTCTCGTCCCTGACTGAACGCTTTTCGCTGATTCGGCTACCCTGAAGTTATGAGTGTTGTGAGGCAACGCAATGGTCTTGATCGCGCGGCTTCTTCGTATTTGCGTTCGGCGATGCATCAGCCGGTCTATTGGCAGGAGTGGGGCGCGGCGGCGTTTGCGCTGGCCGCAGAGCTGGACAAGCCGGTGCTGCTGGACGTGGGCGCGGTGTGGTGCCACTGGTGCCACGTGATGGATCGCGAGTCGTACGAGGATGAGACGCTGGCTGCCGTGATCAACCAGCACTTCGTGGCCATCAAGGTGGATCGCGACGAGCGACCCGATGTGGACGCGCGGTATCAGGCCGCGGTGCAGGCGATTGCGGGGCAGGGGGGATGGCCGCTGACCGCGATCCTGACACCGGATGGGCGGCCGTTTTTCGCGGGCACCTATTTTCCGCGCGAGGACCGCTACGGGCGGCCAGGATTCGAGCGGGTGCTGCTGACGCTGGCGCAGGCATGGAAGACGCGGCGCGAAGAAGTGCTGGAGTCGGCGGCGAGCGTGATCGCGGCCATCGAGCATGGCGAGACGTTTGGCGCGCGGGGCGATGGGCTGTCGCTGGAAATCGTCGACAAGCTGGTGGAGAGCGTGGCGCAGCAGTTCGATCCGCGCAACGGCGGCTTTGGATCGCAGCCGAAGTTTCCGCATCCGGCAGCGCTCGATTTGTTGATCGATGTAGCGGCGCGAACGGGCAACGAGCGGGCGCGGACCGCGGCGACGGTGACGCTGAGGAAGATGGCGCAGGGCGGCGTGTACGACCAGCTGGGCGGCGGGTTTCATCGCTATTCCGTGGATGAGCGGTGGGTGGTGCCGCATTTCGAGAAGATGCTGTACGACAATGCGGGCCTGCTGGCGAATTACATCCACGCGTTCCAGACTTTTGTTGAGCCGGATTTCGCGGCCACGGCGCTGGACGTGATGCGCTGGATGAACGAGTGGCTGACGGACCGCGAGCGGGGCGGGTTCTACGCATCGCAGGACGCCGATATTTCGCTGGACGACGATGGGGACTATTTCACCTGGACACGCGAGGAAGCGGCGGCGGTGCTGACGCCGGATGAGATGGCGGTCGCCGAGCTGTATTACGACATCGGCGACCTGGGGGACATGCACCACAATCCGAAGAAGAACGTGCTGTACCGGCGATTCACGGCGGAGGAGGCGGCGGAGAAGCTGGGGCGCGAGGCGGCGGAAGTGGAACGCGAGTTCGCATCAGCCAAAGCGAAGCTGTATGCGGCGCGGCTCGAGCGGCCGACGCCGTTCGTCGACAAGACTTTGTACACGGGCTGGAATGCGATGGCGGTTTCCGCGTATCTGGATGCGGCGCGAGTGCTCGATCTCGAGGCGCCGCGGGCTTTCGCTCTGAAGACACTGGACCGGATGCTGCGCGAGGCATGGACGCCGGGTGAGGGGCGGCTGCTGCACGTTGTGGCGTATCCCGAGTTGGCTGGAGCGGAGAAGCCGGTTGCCGCGGTGCTGGACGACTATGCTCTGCTGATTCACGCGTGCGTGGATGCTTGGCAGGCCAGCGGGGAGATGCGGTACTACGAAGCGGCGATGCAACTGGCGGATGCGATGGTGGCGAAGTTCCACGACGCGGAGGGCGGCGGCTTCTTCGACACGGAGAAGGACGCAGGAGACAAGCTGGGCGCGCTGGTGGCGCGGCGCAAGCCGATGCAGGATTCGCCCACGCCGGCGGGGAATCCCACGGCGGCAGCGGCGCTGCTGCGGCTGGAAGGGCTGAGCGGGCGCGAGGATTTTCGCGCGAAGGCTGAGGATGCGCTGGCTTCGTTTGCGGGCGTGATCGAGCACTATGGGCTGTACGCAGGAAGCTACGCGCTGGCGCTGGAGCGGCTGCTGCTGCCGCCCATCCAGGTGATGATTTTGGGCGAAGGAGAAGCGGCGCGGCAGCTGGCAGCCATCGCCCAGGCGCGGTTCGCGGTTAATAAGTCGGTGGTCATGCTGGCGCCGGGGCAGGCGGGCAGGCTGCCGCCTGCGCTCGAGGAGACGGTGCCTCATCTGCCTGGGTTGGGGGACGCGGGAACGAAGCCCTTCGCGCTCGTGTGCCGCGGGACGACGTGTCTGCCTCCGGCGTCGACGGGCGAGGAATTGATTCAGCAGATTAACGCCGAGGTGTAGAGGGAAGGCCTTGAGGCAGGCCCGCCGCAGCGCGGCTCAATGCGGCAATTCGCCATTCCGGTGGTAATGCGCGGATGCACATTGCGCGGTCTTCCCTGCCCGCCATTCTGCTATTCTTCATGGGATCAATTCCATCCGGAGAGACTGCCATGGCGAAGAGCATCAACAAGGCCATTCTTGTAGGGAATGTCGGCAAGGACCCCGAGGTGAAGTTCCTGCCCAGCGGGTCGGCCGTGGCGAACTTTACCCTGGCGACGTCGGAGCGCTTCAAGGACAAGTCAGGCGAATTCCAGGAGCGCACGGAGTGGCACAATCTGGTTGCCTACGATCGCCTGGCCGAGATCGTCCGCGATTATGTGAAAAAGGGCGCGAAGCTGTACGTTGAAGGCCGCATCCAAACCCGCTCCTATGACGACAAGAGCGGCGGTGCGAAGCGATACTTCACCGAGATCAACATCCGGGATTTGGTGCTGCTGTCGGGCCGCGGAGAAGGCGGCGAGTCGGGCGGAGGGTCGCGTTCGAACTCGTACGATCAGCGGGCGCCGGCGCATGCCGACGATCTGGTGCAATCCACCGAGATCACCGACGACGATATTCCGTTCTAGAGGTTGCCTGATTTCGTTGATTTGATGCGAGATCGGTCGCCCGCGGCTGCGCGCTGCGAGGGACGAAATGACGCAGACCCTGGTTATCGATCAGGCAGATAACCCCTGGCGCATCCGCGCCCCTCCTATCAAAGAGGAAGGGGATTATGGCTGCGATTATCGTGATTGCTGTTGTGGTGTGTCTGGGGCTGCTTTTCCTGCTGTTCCGATCGATGGGACGGATGCAGCCGCCGTCGCCCGAGGAGCGGATGAAGCACAGCCCGCAGGATGTCCATCACACGGGTCCGCGTGCTTCGGGACTCAATTAGCTGGTTATTCGCGCCCGGCCGCTCTGGGTAGGCTGGCTGGAGAAGCCAGCTGCGCCTGGACCGCCTGGGCGTCGGCGCGGTTCAGAAGCTGTTGCGCTTCTGCCAGCGTGGTGCCCGGGGCAACCGGGTGGAAATCGGAGCGCGACTCGCGCTGGATCTTGCCGAGGGTCCTGAGCAGCAGGAGATGTCCCTCGAGGTGGACATCGACCAGGTCGGTCTTCCAGTGCCCAGCGCTGACCGGACGGCGATGGATCACGTACCAACCGCCCTTTGCGACCTGACCGAGCAATCCGAAGCCGACATCGACCCGCTCGGTGACCACACCGCGCATTTCAATCAGGCGCTTCTGCTGCAGATCGACGGTGAGCGTTCCGGTGAGCGCGTGGACGATGCGGGCCTCCATACCCGAAGGGACGAAGGCGGGATTGGGATGGAAGAACAGGCGTACGATTCCGTTCTGCGGCGCGCCGTCATAAGCGAAGAGCGAGGCCTGCGGAAGAACCTGCATGGCCGCGGCCAGGCGGTCTTCGTCTTCCTGGCGGGCGCGAGCGACCCGCGCGATTTGCCCGGGATCGTGAATGTACTCCTCGATGCGCTCGTCTTCGCGCACGCGGGCATCCGGGTCCAGCGGCGCGCCATTTCGCTCCATCACGCGGTAGATGGGCCCATTGCCGGTTTCCACCTGCTCGCGAACGTATGTCTCGGTTGGCGAGGTGCATTCGCTGCGGTACTCCCAAAGGCTGTCGCGCTGGCGGTCGTGCAACTCGTTGTAGAGGACGTCGCGGGCGAGGTCCTGGGCGGATTCCGACCCAGCGCCGGGCGGGGGCGTACCGGGGGCCGTCTGCGCGGGCAGGGTGCAAACGGCTGAGGCGCACAGCAGTCCGATCATCCCTGGGTTGGAAAGACGCATGAGCGCCCGGTGCACCTCGAAGGATTTGATCCAGCCCGAGTGTGCGGGAGTTGTTTTGGCGATGTGTGAATCTGCGCTGAAAGTTTGCGTGACAGGAAGGACGGGGAACCCGGTTCGACCCAGCGGGGGCGAGAGATGGAGGGTTGCCGGATGGGCCAATGCTGCCCCGAGACCGGTTTCAGCCCTGGCCGGCGTCGGGGTAGATGGCGATGCGGTGGGCGCGCAGATGGGCGCGGAAGAGCTTGCCTTCCGACTCGGAGGTGAGCGCCTGGGAGCGGCCCATAGGCATGTGGCACTCGATGCAGCGCGTGCGGATGCTCTCGCCTAACTGTTTGAAACGGCCGCATGCCTGGACGGTGTGGCAGGTGAGGCAGTGGACCGAAAACGAGTCGGCGCTCTCCTGGCTCTTGTGGACGTTGTGGCAGGTGGCACAGGTGAGCTTGCCCGAGGTGAAGCACTTGCTGCGCTCCAGCGCCTGCACCTGGTTGCCGTGGACGTCGACCGGAACATCTTCGGGAGGAATGGCGATGGCCAGGTATTTCGCCAGGTCGTCGCCAGGCCGGTACGACTGCGAGGCGGTGAGCGGGACGCCCGCGCCGGCGTGGCAGAGCGCGCACACGTCCATGGCGCGGTCGCGCGAGAGGCGCGCCGGGTTGACGATGGCGATGTCGGGTGAGCCGGCCAGTGGGGGATGCGGGCCGCGCTCGCGGCGGACGTGCTCCGCGCCCGGGCCGTGGCACTTCTCACAGCCGATGCCGAGCACCAGGCTGGCCTTCAGATATTTGTTGGCCGGTGGCGGAGCGGTCTGGAACGTGGTGGCATGACACTCGAGACAGCGAGGATAAATGGGCCGGTTGAAATGAACGCCGCCGTCAACGTAGCCCGGGCTGTTGATCCACTCGTGCGTCTCCGTCCAGTAGGTGACGGGCAGCTCGAACAGCTCGTCGTTTTTCCAGTAGAGGTAGGTCTGGCCGCGACGGCCGGAGCCGACGACGATGTCGAATTTCTCGGCACGGCCGGTGAGGTTTTGCGGGTTCTGTATGTCGACGGCGCCCTGGTAGAAACCGTCGGGCGCGGCGATCATGGCGAAGATCAGGTTGGGATTCGAGGTGCGCAGGACATTTTGGCCAGGCGTGAAATTGCCAAGGATGGTTTTCTGCGTCGCCACGGAGGAGTCGCCCTTGTGGGTCGTGTCGGCGTAGGTCCGCGCTTCGGCCTCGTGACATTCGGCGCAGGCGGCGTCGCCCGCGTAGGCGCTGGCCGGCGGAGGCGTGTGCAGGCTGCCGTTCTGAACGGCGTTTTGCGCCGGAGGGGGTGGACTGGGAAGCTGCGCGCCAGAGGGTTGCGGATTTTCCTGCTGCGAAATCGAGAGGGGCGCGGCGACGAGCCCGCACAAGACCGCCAGAGCCGCTCCCAATAGAGCTTTGCGCGCCGAACCGCGCAGCCGTGTTACTGCTTCGTCCACTGGTCCACCCAGTCGTTGACGGTCTTATACCAGAGCTGGGAATTCTGCGGCTTGAGCACCCAGTGGCCTTCGTCGGGGAAGTACAGCATCTTCGAGGGGATCTTCATGCGCTGCAGCGTGTCGAAGAGCTGATAGCCCTCGGAGACGTCGAGGCGGTAGTCGAGCTGGGAGTGGACGACGAGGGTCGGGGTTTTGAAATGTGTTTCGGCGAGCATGGGCGACCAGCGGCGGTAGAGCTCGCGATTGCTCCAGGGCGTGCCTTTGAATTCCCACTCGTTGAACCAGAGCTCGTCGGTGGTGCCGTAGGCGGATTCGGTGTTGAACATGCCGTCGTGGGTGACGATGCATTTGAAGCGGTCAGCGTGGCCGAGGATCCAGTCGGCCATGTAGCCGCCGTAGCTCGCGCCCAGCGCGCACTCGCGCGTCTTGTCGATGAAGGGGTAGTGCTGCTCGGCGTAATCGAGGCCGCGCATCAGGTCGATGTAGGGCCGGCCGCCCCAGTCGCCGTTGACGCGGTCGATGAAGGTCTGGCCATAACCCGTCGATCCGCCGGGATTGATCATGACGACGACATAGCCGTTGGCGGCGAAGAGCTCGGCGTTCCAGCGGTACGACCACTCATCGCCCCAGGCTCCCTGGGGTCCGCCGTGGATGAGGAACTTGGCGGGGTATTTTTTCGCGGGGTCGAAGTTGGGCGGGCGGATGAGGAAGCCCTGGACTTTGACGTTGCCGATCGAGGGGAACCAGAAGGATTCGAGTTTCGGGAGGTCGAGCTGGGCGAGGAGGGCGGAGTTGAGGTGAGTAACTGGACGGGTCACAACCGACAAGGGACCGCTCGGCCCGAAATCACCTCGCTCGTTTCTCCGCACAGTTTCAGTCGACTCCGGTTCCGAGAGAAGGAGTTTCACGATTTCGGCCGGCTCGCGAACGGTTTGCCGCGCTGCCAGGAGTACCTTTCCATCGGCAACCGGCAGCAGTTCGCTAAAGCTTCCGTCATAGAGAGATGTCAGCGGCGTTACCTTTCCGTTGACACCGATCGATGAGATAGGTTCTCCTCCCCACTCTCCTGTGGCCGTGTAAATCGATCGGGAATCCGGTGCCCATGTGAGCTCATCGATCCAGAGGTCGTAGAGTTCATAATCGGCATGACGACCGCCTGCACTGCAACAATCAGTTGGCTTCGCCATCGCCTCGCGAATCGCATGTGTCGCCCGGTTGTAGAGCTCAAGCCGGAAGCGGTCGCTCTCATACCCGGCGCGGGCCTGGGAACGCCAGGCGATCCACTTGCCGTCGGGCGAGTAGCGGGGTGTGAAGTTGCCGCCGGCGCTCGTGGAAATCTTCGCCGGCTGCGCGTCTTTCGGCGGATTGCCGTCGGCGTCGAAGAGCTGGAGCGTGTAGAGCGCGACGCTGGTCGAGAGCGCGGGGTCGTCGACCTTCTTCTCTTCGAAGGTAATTTCGCGGCCGTCGGGCGAGAAGTCCCAGCCGTCGGGTTCGCCTAAAGAGAACGGCGGCACGTCGTGCTCGTCGCCGGGATTCAGATCGCGGAAGGTGCCGTCCTCTGCGGAGGCGAGGAAGAGATGGCTGCGCTTGTCGTCGGTGAAGGCGTTCCAGTGCCGGTAGAGGAGATGGGTGAAGATTTTCGCTTTCACCTTGCTCGCGGCCTCCTCGTCGTCGCGCTTCTTGTCGCAGGCGTCCTCGTCGGCCGCGGCGGGGGCGATGCCGGGACCGGTGCCCGCGGTGCATTCCGGGTAAACCGAGGACGTGAAGAGGATGTGCTTTCCGTCGGGCGACCAAATCGCGTTGTCCGCTTCGGTGCTGATGTGGGTCAGCTCATGCGGCTCACCGATCGTGCCGTCCGCGTCGTTGAAATCCGCCAGCCAGATCTGCTGGCCGCCGTCGCGCGCGGTTTGGAAGAGGATCTGCTTCCCGTCCGGTGAGAAGCGGCCGCGGCTCTCGCCCACCTGCGCGCTGGTGAGCGGGCGCTCCTTCGCGCTGCCATCGACGGGGACGATCCACAGGTGCGGCGTGCGCGTGTTCTTCGCCAGATCGACATCCGTGGCCGAAAACAGCACCCATTTGCCATCGCGCGAGACGTCGATGTCGCCCAGGCGGCGCATCTTCATCATGTCGTCGAAGGTCATGGGCCGTTTGGCCGCTGTCGCTTCCGCCGGTTCGGTGGTCCCTGTCTGCTGCGCGTTTGCTGTCCCGCACAGGCTGAGCGCGATGGCGCACGCCAGCGCTGCCTCCCGTATGTATCCCGTCACGTTGGTCCCCATTTCTTTTGCCGGCCGAAGTTGGCCACGCACTATCCTATACGCCCGCACTCGGCACGCCATTCTCCGTCTTCGCGGGCGCATCCTCGATGTAGGCGGGCAGCTCAATCACCACGGCAGCGCCCCGCGGGTCGAGGTTGACAGCGGAGATCGCGCCTCCGTGCTCGCGGACGACGGCGTAGCAGATGCTGAGGCCGAGGCCCACGCCTTCGCCGGCATGCCGCTTCGTGAAATAGGGATCAAAGGCGCGGGCCGGCTCGGGAAAGCCCGGTCCGGTGTCGGAGAACATGATCTCGACGGCTTTGGGAATGGCGGCGACCTCGATGGTCAGCCTGCGCTCCGCGCCCGGGGGAGCTTCCTCAATGGAGCCGATGGCATTGCGGATGACCTGGAGGAAGACCTGGCGGATCTGTTCGCCGTCAGCTTTGATCTTTGGGACGTTTCCCGGGATGCGCAGGTCGAGGGTGATGCGCGCGGTGTCGAGATCGTGGCGCATGAGGCGCGCCATGTCGCGCAACAGCTGATCGAGAGCGATAGGGGCCTGGGTGGTGGAGGCGGCGTTGCGAAAGCGCATCAGGCTCTCGACAATCTGCTTCATGCGGCGCGCTTCGGCGAGGATCACGCGGGCGTGACTTTGGGCACGCGTGGTGTCGCCCTCGGCCAGCAATTCAGCAAAGCCGGTGACGGACTGGAGCGGGTTGTTCAGCTCGTGGGCCACGCCGCCAGCGAGCTGGCCCAGGCCGGCCAGCCGTTCCGACTGCACCAGGCGGCGGAGGAGCGCTACATGTTCGCGGGCCGCGCCGATGCGGGAAACGAGCAACTCGAGCGGCATCACATCCTCAGCCTGGAGGGGCTCCTCCGGATGCCGCAATCCCGCCAGGAGCAGCACACCCTGGAGGCGGCCGTCGCGGGTGCGCATGCCCATGACCCAGGCGGCGCGGAAATTCATCTGGGCCAACTCGTCGCCCGGCTCCATCAGCGGAGACAGGTCCATCCGGATGAGATTGCCGACCACCGTGGTGAAGTGATTGCCCTTCGCTACTTCCAGGGTCTTTGTCTCCGAGGTTCGCCGCGCCAGCGCGTCGAGGGCGCCCTCGAGCGCGCCGCTGAGGCCCGCGCGGCCGCCGATGCGGAAGAAACCGTCGGGGGTGTGCACAAAGATGGCTGCCAGGGAAAACCGGCTGACTGCAGCGACAGTGGCGCAGACCCGGTCGTATTCGTCGCCCTCCTCGTCCACGGGCAGGTCGGCGAGATAGAGCCTCGAGTATTTCTCCATTTCCAGGCGGGCGCGGCGGTCGCGCAGCTGCGATGCCTGGTTGGAGGCCAGCTCTTCCTCGAGGACCAGCACGATCATGCCAGCCGCGGTGACCACCTGCACCAGGTGCAGCGCGCGGTCGAGCCCGAGGGGCAGGACATTTCCGCGCAGGAACGGCTGGACAAAGGCGGGCAGCGACCATACGGCGAATCCGCCGACGGTGAGCACCAGCCCTGCCGTAGGCTTGCGGAAGGCGAAAACGAACAGGAGCGCGGTCATCAGCAGGATGCCGCTGTGCACCAGGGCCCCGACCTCCTGGTAATCCTGGTGCAGCGTCATCCAAATGCAGGGGCAGCCCACGGCGGCTACGATGCCCAGGCTGAGCCAGACCGGGATGTAGTGTTTGTGGAGGCTCCAGCGCGCGGCGACGAGGAGGGTTGCGACGGCGCAGGCCAGCACGACGGCCTGAGCGGCGAGGCCGGGCCGGGAATCGACAGCGGCCACTGTGCCGTACACCACGACCGGCAGCCCGAAGGCGACAACGTAGAGAATGCGGGGCTTTCGGCTCAGATACTGGGGCGCGAGCGAGCCCAGAAACATGAGGGGCCCCAGTTGACTGGCCGCCACAGAGACGGCGAGGGTCCAGCCGGGTCCGGTGCGTCCGGAAACCTCGATGGAGAGCCGCACGACCGCGCATATCCATCCGGCCAGCCAAAGCAGTTGGCGGTGCCGCGCCGATGGCGCGTCCTTGCCCAGTCCGCCGCGGGGTCCCGGATGGGACAGCCCTTCCAGCCACAGGGCGCCAAAAACCGCTGCCAGGGCGGCGAGCAGCGCCAGCGTCGGGACCTGCCAGGCTTCCGCTTTCATGCTGGATCCATCGGCACGGAGGGTGACCCAGGAAAGTGTACCGCTTGCGTCCGCTTACACCCTAACGCCTTTTGGCGGCGAGGAGTAAGCCATCGCACGCCGCTTTGCGTCTATCCTTTAAGCATTGGAGCTGCGTGGTGTCTTTCCCCTCACTCATTTCGGGTCTTCGGCGCATGACGCCGGCTGCAGCGATTCTCTTTTTGTGGCTCCCCGCGCTGCACGGTCAGGCCTCGTCGTCGTTCATGCCGCTTGATTCGGGATTTGGGCCGATGGATCCCACGCCGCCGGCGATACCCGCGGCGCAGATTGTGCAGGAGTTTACCGCGAAGGAGACGCTGTTTAGCCAGGCGCTCGACAACTACACGTGGACGCGCGAGGTCAAAGTGCAGACCCTGGACGACGACGGGCATCCGAATGGGCAGTACTACCAGGTCGTCGACATTTACTACACGCCGGATGACAAGCGAGCGGAGCGCGTGGTCGATGCGCCGACGGGGAAGCTGTACGACATGACCTGCTACGCGGACGATGCCAAGCGCCTGGCTAACTCCAGCACCATCTCCGGCGACGGTACGAATGACTCCGGCAACGCAAGCGCCTGCAACGGCGAAATCATGATGAGCGAGAAGGATTTCTCCGATATCGAGGAGCGGCTGCCGTTTGTGCTGACCGCCCAGGATGCAGCGCAGTACGACATCACGTACATGGGCCAGCAAAAGGTTGACGACATTGCGACGTGGGTGTTTGACGTGAAGCCCAAGGCCATTGAGAAGAACAAACGCTATTTTCAGGGACGGATCTGGGTGGACCAAAAGGAGCACCAGATTGTCGTGACCGATGGCAAGAATGTCCCCGACGACCTGCGCCCTGGGCATGAGGACCTGACGATGCCGTTCATTACGTATCGCCAGCTGGTGGATGGGAAATACTGGTTCCCGGTGTACACGGTCGGGGATTCGATCCTGCATTTTGCCGGGGGCCACGGGTACCTGAGCGAGAACGCTCACATGCATGAGGTGCTGAAGTACACGAATTACCACCAGTTCCGGACCAGCATCCGGGTGCTGTACAACGGCGAGGACATCACGCAAAACGGTACTGCGCCGAACCCGGGGCCGAACGGCGGCCAGGCACCCGCGCAAACGCCGCCCAGCCAGCAGCCGACCAGTGCTCCTCCGCACTGAGGAGAGCGGGTTCGGCGGGATACGGGTCGCCAAAAACTGCCAGCAAAAAACGATTAGCAAAAAACTACCAGCAAAAAACGATTAGCGGGGACGCGGTTTGCTAAGGATGGTTACTGCCAGGGCTGCGGCGGTGGTGCGGCGGACCGGTCAGACGCGCCAGTCGTCGGCGCGCCAGTTGCGGATGCGCTCCTTGATCTGCTTGCGGGTCAGGTTTTCTGCGAGCGCCTGCTGGGCGAGCGCCACCACTTCGTCGTCGCCGGCAAAGCGCAGTCCGATGAGCTGGTTTTCCGTGAGACGCAGGATTTGGGGGCGCCAGTCCGGCGGAGCGAGCGCCTGCAGGCGCAGCCGCTCCTCAAGGCGGATGACGCGATCCTGCACTTTGAGCGGGTATTGACGGAGGCGCAGCCCGAGGATGATGAACGCCACCGAGAGGACGAGACCCCAGGCGTGGTGATAACTCGGCGCGCGGACGAGGGTGACGATGGCAAGGACCAGGTTGATGAGGATGACCACGGCGAGCGCCTGAAACCAGCGATCGGTTCGGCCATGATTCTGCAGGTTCTGCGGCTTCTTGTCGCTCATAGGGATGGCCTGGATTCTGAGGGTTCAGGGTACTCCATATTCATCCCATGGCGGGCGGCCCACGGAACGGCGGGGATCTTCACGCGCATTGCTGGCCACGCCTCTTACCCCGCGGTTTTCCCCGCCCGACCGCCTGCTCTGCCCATTCGATAAATCCGTTTGTTCCCACCGCTCCCGTCCATTACCATAGGAATCACGACCCCCATTCGGATTCCGCCCCCCATTTCGAGGCGATCCGCAATCCTCTGGAGGAACACCTTGCCCGCATCCGAGAGATTTCTTTTCACTTCGGAGTCCGTGACCGAAGGCCACCCCGACAAAATCGCCGACCAGGTATCCGACGCGATTCTCGACGCCTGTCTGGAACAGGATCCCTACAGCCGCGTCGCCTGCGAGACGCTGACCGCGACCGGCCTGGTTGTGATTGCCGGTGAAATCACCACCAGCGCGTACGTGGACTTCCAAACGCTGGTGCGCGGCGTGGTCGCCTCGATCGGCTACGACAACGCCACCTACGGATTCGACTCGAACACCTGCGCCGTGATCTCGTCGATCAACAAGCAGTCCGGCGACATTGCCATGGGCGTGGATACCGGCGGGGCCGGCGACCAGGGCATGATGTTCGGCTACGCGACGAACGAGACGCCGGAACTGATGCCGACGGCTATTTCGCTGGCGCACAAGCTGACGCGGCGGCTGTCGGAAGTGCGCAAGAACGGGCGTCTGTCCTATCTGCGTCCGGACGGCAAGTCCCAGGTGACCGTGGAGTACGATGCGAACCACAAGCCGGTCCGCATCGACGCCGTTGTTATTTCGACGCAGCACGCCGAGACCGTAACCACTGAAGAGCTGCGCGCCGACATCCTGAAGCATGTGATTCAGGCGGTGCTGCCGGCTCACCTGCTCGACGAGAACACCAAGTACCACATCAATCCAACCGGCCGCTTTGTGATTGGCGGGCCGATGGGCGACACCGGCCTGACCGGGCGCAAGATTATCGTGGACACCTACGGCGGGATGGGGCGTCACGGCGGCGGCGCCTTCAGCGGCAAGGACCCGACGAAGGTCGACCGCTCGGCTGCGTATCTGGCGCGCTACATCGCGAAAAACATCGTGGCTGCCGGCCTCGCCGAGCGCTGCGAAGTGCAGCTGGCGTACGCGATCGGCGTGGCGGAGCCGGTGAGCGTTCTGGTGGACACGTTCGGCACCGGCAAGCTCCACGAGACCGAGCTGGTGGCGCTCGTCCGCAAGAACTTCTCGCTGACGCCGAAGGGCATCATCGAGAGCCTGCAACTGCGGCGCCCGATCTATCGCAAGACGGCGGCTTATGGCCACTTCGGACGCATCAACGAGCCCGACTTCACGTGGGAAGCGACGGACAAGGCCGACGCGCTCCGCGAGCAGGCGGGGGTGAAGGCGGAAGCGCTGGCAGCGAAGTAGCGCTTTTGCTGAGCGGAACGATGAGCGGCGGGTCGAGAGGCCTGCCCCTTTTTATTGTTGGATTGGGACGGCTTTTATCCCACCCCAGTTGAATTGCGGCCATGAGGCCGATTAAGGCTTGTGCTCTTCCGGCGCATCGTCGACGAATCCATCGTCGGCGAACGCCAGGTCGACCTCCTCATAACCCCTGCGCTCGGCGCGAGCGCGCGCGAACCGGCCTTTATGCGGCTGGCGAACGAAGAGGTCCCAGAGCCAGACGGGGACGGCGAGCAGAGCCAGCACGAACAGGATTTCGCCAAAGGTGAGCGTGACAGCAAATCCGAGCAGGACGAGGCCCAGGGCCAGATAGAGGGCGAGAATCCGGCCGGCCCAGCGCGTGAAAGAGGCGCCCTGCATCCAGCGCCGGCCCACACCCAGCGTGATGGCGCAGACGAGCAGGACGAGAATGGATTCGAGGAGATTCTCGCGGGTCTGCCGGCTCTGCGCGTAGAGCAGTCCGAGGACAATGACGATGGGGACGGAGCCCTTCGCGAACCGTATTGAGAATCTCGCCGGCAACGCTGCCTCGCTCCCTGCGCTCGTCCCTGCGTCACATCCGAACCAGCTATGATAGTCGGTTTACGGAAAGGCAAGGCCATGCACTGCCGTGCGTTATTCACCATCATCGTTTGCGCCCCCGCGTTCGCCGCTCTTCCGCAAACGGCTCAGCCGCCCACGTTCCAGCAGTCGTTGGATCAACTCATCCGGCTCACGGCGGTTTTGCAGCCGGCCGCGCAGCCACAAACGCCGCAGCAAGCCCTCGCGCGGTTGCTCACCGGCGGCCCGGTTCAGGCTGGATGGTTCGATGCGAGCTTTCTCGCGCAGATCCCGCTGGGGCAGGTGCAGCAGATCGTGACGCAGTACACCACGCAATATGGCAAGTTCCAGCGGATCGACGGGTCGAGCAACGAATTTACCGTTTACACCGAACACGCCAGTTTCCCAGCGAAGGCTTATATCAACACGCAGGGGCAGTTCACGGGGCTTTGGTTCGGCCTGGCGCAGCCCATGTACGCAACGCTCGATGACAGCCTCAAGCCCTTCACCCAGCTTCCCGGCAAGGTTTCGCTGCTCGTACTCGACAACGGAAGAACGCGGGCGTCGCTGCATCCCGACGAAGCGCTGGCGGTGGGGTCGGCGTTCAAGCTGGCGGTGATCACCGCGCTGAACCGCGAGATTGTGGCGGGCAAACATCGGTGGGATGAGGTGATCCCGCTCAACCCTGCGTGGAAGACGCTGCCTTCGGGCGTCATTCGCACGTGGCCGGATTCGACGCCCATCACGCTGGCCACCTACGCCAACCAGATGATCTCCATCAGCGACAATACGGCGGCCGATGCGCTGCTCGCGATCACCGGACGCGCCCAGGTGGAAGCCGCGAGCCCGCGCAACACGCCGTTTCTTTCCACGCGCGAGGCCTTCATCCTGAAAGACCCAGCAAATGCCGCGCTGCTCGCCCGCTGGCGCGGGGCAGATACTGCCGGGAAGCGCGCGCTGTTGCCGGAGATCGACAAGCTGCTGCTGCCCGATGTGTCCGTCTTCGACAAGGGGCCAGTGGGCACCGATGTGGAATGGTTTTTTACGCCCGCCGAGCTGTGCACGCTGATCGATGGCGTGCGCGACCTGGGGGCGATGCAGATTAATCCTGGGGTCACCGAGAAAAGAGACTGGGAGCGGGTGGCGTACAAGGGAGGATCGGAGCCGGGTGTCCTGAACCTGACGACGGCAATGACCGGCAAAAATGGGCACCACTACTGCGTGGCCGCGACGTGGAACAACGACGCCGCTTTGGATGAGAACCAGTTCTTTTCGCTCTACAAGGGCGTGCTCGCGTCGCTGGCCAGCGAGCCGGCAAAATAGCGGGCGAATCCGGCGTTGCGGCGCTTCTCTGCGATGCCCGGGCAGCGGCTGCTTACTGGCCGGAGTAGGTGAGGTAGAGCACGACACAACCGGCCGCGATGAGGAAAAGGTAGGAGAGCCGGTTGGCGATCCACACCGCTGGGCGCGGCGAGGAGATGCGGTAGGCGAGCAGGTCGTACCACTCCACGAGCCAGGATTTCACCAGGCCGGACAAGATAAAACCGGGCACCAGCAGGAGCACAAACGCGACCAGCACCGGCCAGACACCCTGCTCGAGGCCGGTCCACTCGGGGAAGATGCGGCTGGAGAGCCAAAGGGGCAGTGAGCCGACATGCCCGAAGACGTCCATTGTGCCCTGCGGAAACTGGTAATAAGAATTCAGCGCGAGGTAAAGGCCATAAGCCAGCGGATAGCCGAGGGCCATGGTGACTATGTTGACTCCTGAGACGGCCAGAATTGTGCGGCGCCATCTGGCATTGAGCGCTGCCTTTAGATAAACCACTTCGATGGCGATGACGGGCAGCAGATAGAGCAGGTTCGCCGGATAGCGGACCGGCATCATGGGAATGCCGGCGTCGGCGTGGGCGAGCAGCGGGAAGCCAAGGACACATGCGACCAGGAACAGGCTCCCAGCCAGTCGCAGTCGAACTTTGGGCATGGCCGACTATAGCACCGGAGTGCACGGGGTCCGCATCCCCCGATGGTAAGTGCCTTTGGTTCGCAATCGGCGCGCGTAGAATGGCGTGCACGAGGAGAGAGGACGATGACGCGCAGAACGCAATGGGTAGCAGTGGCTGTGACAATTCTTGCAGCTGGACTGCAGGCGCAGACGATTCAGGTGGACAAGAACAACCGGACCATCGCGATTACCGCGACGGATAAGGCGTCGGCCGAGGCGGATGTTGCGGTTGTTAGCGTGGGGTTTCAGGTGTTTGCGCCGGACGCGGCATCGGCGTACCGGCAGGGGTCGGAGCTTTCCAACGGCATCATGGATGCGCTGAAGAACGCCGGCGTGGCGGACAAGGCGATCGAGAGCAAAGACCAAAGCCTGACCCATACGGAATTCCCCGACGGCGGCAAGAGCACGCCGGAAGAGCGCGCGAGGAAGCAATTCACGCTGTCGCAAAGCTGGACGGTGCGGACCGCCGCCGCGAGCGGAGGGGCCATTCTGCATGCAGCGATCGAAGCCGGAGCCAACGAAAGCGGCAATATCGAGTGGGACCTTTCAACGCGCGATGCACTCGAGGCGAAAGCCGCTGCGTTGGCGCTGGAGCGCGCCCGCGCGATTGCGACTCATATGGCGGAAGGATTGAATGCCCATTTGGGAGCGTTGGTCTATGCCAGCAACCAGGCGCCGCTGACGCCGATCCAGCGAGCGCTCTACACTTCTGAGGCGATGGTTTCGGTAAACGCGACGCCTGCCCCACCGCCTCTGGTCATTCGGCCCCAGCAGGTGGAGGAATCGGCGGCGGTGTACGCGGTGTTTGCGATCGAATGAGAAAGCAGGCTGCGACGCGCCTCTGCGGCTGAGCGGTGGGTACCGGGATTTTGACTACAGGTCAGCTGCTGACAGCCAACCGCTCAGTCCTTATTGTTGTTGCGCTTTTTTATTTCGATGTTGAGACGCTTGATTTTCTGGTTGAGCGTCGACAGCGGGATGCGGAACTGCTCCGCCGCCTCGGTTTGGTTCCAGTTGGAGCGCTCGAGCTTGTCGATGATGATGCGGCGCTCGATGTCTTCCATGATGTCGAAGAGCGAGGCGTCGGGGCTGTGCTCGAGGAGGCTGCTGGAGTAGCTGGAGCCGGTGAGATGGCCGGGGAGCAGATCGGAGCCGATGGTCGTGCTCGACGAGAGGACCACGCCGCGCTCGATGACGTTTTCCAGTTCGCGGACGTTGCCGGGCCAGTCGTAGTCGACGAGCGCGCGCATGGCGTCCGGCGTGAACGAGCGGGTGGGCAGGGCGTTTTCTTCGGAGAAGCGGCGCAAAAAGTGCGTGGCCAGCGGCGGGATATCTTCGCGGCGGGAGCGCAGCGGCGGCAATTCGATGGCAATGACGTTGAGCCGGTAGAAGAGGTCCTCGCGAAACTTCCCTTCCCGGACGGCCTGGCGCAGATCAACGTTGGTGGCGGCGATGATGCGCACGTCCACCTGGATTTCCTGGACGCCGCCCAGATGCATGAAGCGGCGATCCTGGAGCACGCGCAGGATCTTGGCCTGCGTGTCCATGCCCATGGTGGCGATCTCGTCGAGGAAGAGCGTGCCGCCATTGGCGACCTCGAAGAGACCTTTCTTGGCGGCGATGGCCGAGGTGAAGGCGCCCTTGAGGTGGCCGAAGAGCGTCGATTCGAGCAGGTCGGTCGGCATGGCGCCGGTATTCACGGGCACGAAGGGGCGGTCTTTGCGGGGCGAATTGGCGTGGAGCGCCTTGGCGATGAGCTCTTTGCCGGTGCCGCTCTCGCCCTGGATGAGCACGGTCGATCGGGTGGGGGCCACCTGCGCGACGAGATCGAAGATGCGCAGCATCGGCTCGCTCTTGCCCACGATGTTGGGGAAGTTATAGCGCTGCCGAAAGGCGCGCTTGAGCTGCACGTTCTCTTCTTCGGCGCGGTAGCGGGCAATCGCGGCGCGAATATCGGCCAGCAATTTTTCGTTGTCCCACGGCTTTTGAACGAAGTTCTGCGCGCCGCCGCGGATAGCGTCGATCACGTTGCCGACGGTGCCGTAAGCGGTGATCATGATGACCGGCAGCGAGGAGTGGCGATCGCGGATCATGCCGAGAATCTCGATGCCGTTGCGGCCGGGGAGGGCCAGGTCGAGGAGCACCAGATCGAAGGGCTGATCGCCAATGCGCTCGAGTCCGGCTTCGCCGTTCTCCGCGGACTCGACCGCATACCCTTCCAGAGACAGAAGGGTCTCGAGCGACTCGCGGATCGCGGCCTCGTCGTCGATGATCAGAATCCGTGGAACGTTCTCGCCTGAACCCTGGAGACCTGGCGGAACGGCGACGGTCGCCTCAGACATGCGCGGGTTTCCTCAGCATCGGGAATTCGAGATAAAACGTGGTGCCCTGTCCGACCCGGCTCTCCACGTGAATTTTGCCCGAGTGCTCCTGAATAATCCCGTACGTGACGGCGAGCCCCAGGCCTGTGCCGCGCGGCTGGCCATCTTTGCGCGCGGTTTTGGTGGTGAAAAATGGGTCGTAAATGCGGCGCAGGTGCTCCGGCGCAATGCCGGATCCATTGTCGGCGATGGAGACGCTGACGTGGCCATTCATCTCCGTCGCCACGCGGAGCGCGCGCGGAGTTCCATCGATACCGGCTCCGGCGGCCATGGCATCCTTCGCGTTGAGAAACAGATTGAGAAAGACCTGCTGCAGCTTGCCCGAGTTGCCGAGAATCGGCGGCAGATCGGGCAGCAGGCTCATTTCCACCTTGATTTGCGCGGTGCGGAACTGGTGGTCGAGCAGCGTGAGCGTCTCGCGAATGATGGCGTTCACGTCGGTCTCGCGATATTCGGCGCCGCTGGTGCGCGAGAAATTGAGCAGGCCGTTGACGATCTCTGAAGCGCGGAAGGTCTGCTGGGTGATTTTTTCGAGCAGCGGCCCGAGCCGGTCGTCGCCGCGCACCTGGCGCGAGAGCATTTGCGTGTAGGACGAGATCACGGCCAGGGGCGTGTTCACTTCGTGCGCGACCCCGGCGGCCAGCAGTCCGATGGACGACAGCTTTTCGGCCTGGGCCAGCTGCCCTTCCAGCTCGGTGCGGTCGGTGATGTCGTCGATGAGGACAATGCGGCCGAGCGTGCGCAAATCGCGGGAGACGAGCGGAGCGATGGCGATATTCGCGACGCGACGCTCCTCGGCGCGGGTCTCCAGCCGGAATTTATAGAGGTTGTGGACGCCCGGCTGATCTTTCACCTGCCGGTATTCCTGCAGCAATTCGGCAGGAAGCACCGAGGCCAGGGGCTGGCCGAGCGCATCCCGGCGCGGCAAGGCGAACATCACTTCCATCTGCGAATTCCAGCTCTCCACGCGCTCTTCGGGGTCGACAGCGAGAATGCCGACGTTGATGCTCTCGACGATGTTCTCGTTGAACTCTTTCAGGCGCTCATACTCGGTGATTTTCTCTTCGAGGCTGGCGTAGAGGCGGGCGTTCTGGAGCGCGATGCCGATGTAGCCAGCCAGCGATTCGAGCAGCTCCATGTCTTCGCTGGAGAGGAAATCGCCGCCGGTGCGGCGTCCCAGGCCGATGACGGCGATGGTGCGGTCCTGTACCTGCCAGTCGCGCGCGCCGGGCACGCCAATGCGGCAGGGGAGGAAGTAGTTCATGTCGAGCAGCGCAGCGGTCCTTTGCTCGGCAACGGCGAGGTGCAGCGCCTGGCGTGGGTTCTCGAGGAACAGATGGGTTCCCGCATTGGGCTCATCAAAGTCGAGAAAGCCCAGGTCCAGGCTGGCGGCGTCGGTGACCGGTAATCCGTGCTGGGCGGCCAGGCGGTATTTGCCCGGCGCGTCAGAGAGGAAGACAGCAACCCGCTCGACGAGCAGCGTGCGCGACAGCCGATCGACGATGGCGTGCAGGAGCGCGTCGAGATTGGTGAACGAGCTGAGGCCGCGGCCGAAGTCGATCAGCGTGGTGCGGTAGTCATAGCTTTGGCGGTCGAAGATCTTGTCGACCTGCCCCTGAATCGTGCGCTTGAGCGGATCGAAGAGCAGCGCCACCACAATGATGGCGGCAATCAGTCCCCAGACGCCGGTGCTGGGCAGATGGGTGTGGACCACTTCGGCCGAGACGGCCACCATGGCGAAGTACAGGCCGACGAGGGTCGCGGTCGCCAGGGTGTAGGTGACACCGCGCTTGAAGATCAGGTCGACGTCCATCATGCGGTAACGCACGATGGCCCAGCTAAAGGTGAGGGGGAGAAAGACGAGGCAAATGCCGGCGAGCTTGGTCGTCATGTCCGGCATGGTGATGTCGGCCATATAGGGAATGGCCGAGAGCAGCGTGAACGGGCCGACCGCCAGGACCGTGCCCCAGGTGAGCCACTTCAGCTGCTGGCGCTGGAGCGGGGCTTCGGTCGCCCGGAAATGCAGGTAGAAGACGGCTGCGGCGAGCACGTAGAAGAGAGCCTCATAGCCCGTTCCGATCTGGTCGAGCCGATGGCGGAGCAGCTCGGTCGCCTGCCACTGCGTCTGCGCCAGCACCTGGATGCCGACGAGCGCGGCTCCAGGCACATAGGTCAGAGCCGAGAGCCAGCGCAGGCCGCGCCGCCGCTGTTGGCCAAAGGCCAGGGCAAAGTGCAGAAAGAGGGCGGGCTGGAGGGCGCTGGCGCCGATCCGCCCCCAGTACACGACATAGTCAAACTCGTTCAGCTTGCCGGTATAGAGGAACGAATAGAGAACGAAGGAGGCGAGACAGAATATATAGAAGTGCGTGGAGTGAGGAGCCGTCCAGCGTCGCAACAGAACATAGAGGCCAATGCCGAGATAGACCAGAGCGATGAGCCGGAAGCCCTGGTTGAGGCTGCGATCCTGGGGAGACAGATCCACGGGGACGTCCGGCAGGCGGACGCCGTCTCGCACCAGGGTGTAGTGGATCGTGTTCCAAACCTTGGCGTGCCACATCTCGCGCGTGAGGGCAGCCACGTTGGTGGTGGCGGTAGGCGTTTCGTCGGGGTTGGTTTTGGCGGCGACCAGGAGGTCGCCGTTCTTGATCCCGGCACGCTCGCCGGAGCTGTCGTGGGGCACGCGCTGGGCCTGCAGGCCGCCGGGCGCCTCTACCCACCAAACGCCGTCAGTGGGAGCGGGATAGCGGTTTTCCTGGGCCAGATTGAAACCCGCGCACAGCACCGCTGCGCCTGTGAAGAGCGCCAGCGAGACGGCGGTAATGCGGGTTTGAAAGGACCTTTGCATCTGCCGAACACTGCGGTCGCCGGAAAACCACCTCGGGGTCGACAAAGAACGTGGTTAGGGACCCGGATGAGGATTTCCGGTTAGGTGGCTATGGAGCAAGTCGGCTGCCACGGACCATCCGGATTCCGGGATTTTCGTGTCGATTCGGATATCGCTGAAATCACAATGGATAGACGAGCGACAGCGGGGCAGGCTGCAGGTCTCTCCACAATTCCGGTGCGCGGCCCTCTGAAATCCTGTCATAATCTATGAAAAATCATAGATTCAAAGGTGGCTTCGAAGCGAAACTGTTGTCCTTTTTGGGACCTCAGTGATGCTCGTCTGCCTTGCGGCTCGTGGCCCAGATGATCCCGCTCAGGAAGATCACTGCGAATGCGCCCACTACCAAACCCGCCACGGTCATTCTCCTTGCCTGAAGATAGCTTCCGCACCAGCATAACGCGGCGCGACCCGCGCCGTCTCCGGCGAGGGATCAGGGGGACCGAAAATGCGAACCTGCGGGCGCTGACGCGGTAGAGTGGTGCGAGTACTCCTCGATTCTTTCACGCATGAAACTTCCGGTGATTTTTTCTCTTCTCCTGGCCGCCGCTTGCACGGGGATGGTGGCGCAAACGGCGCATGCTCCGGGCGGGGCGACTCAGCCCACGGCTACGAGTCCTGCCGCGCCGCCGACGGTCGAGCAGGGGTTGGCGGCGCTCCAGGCGCACCAACCCGCCGAGGCGCTGGCGGATTTTCAGCAGATTCTGGCCGGCGATCCCAACAACGCGGTGGCCACTCTGTATGCCGCGACGGCGGCGCTGGAGATGTACAACGGCTCACTCGCCGTTCAGTATGCCGAGAAGGCCCGCCAGCTTGATCCGCAAAGCTGGAAGGTGCACACGACGCTGGTGGCGGCCTATGCTGCTGCGGGGATGAAAGCGCAGCGGGACCAGGAGCGAGAGGCGCTGGCGCAGCTCCACAGGACGGGCGCGGCCGATGCGCGGGAGGCCCGGGGATTTCTGCTGGAGATGTTTGCGGTGGGACCGGAGCAGGTCGAGGCGATTCAGTACTTCGAGCCGGTGGGAAAATTCCACACCTACTATCGATTCCTGGTGCGCGGGGCCGCTTCTCGGGAGATCGATGTGCAGAGTAATGATTTCGACGAGAAATCGTGGGAGACGGCCCACTCGGCGCAGGCGGCCGCGGGCGAGCGGCAGTTTCAGCTCACGGACGCGGCGGGGACGGCGGATTACCGGATGTTCAGCGGCAAGCCGGATTACGATGCGATTCGGGGGATGGTGGTGGGGGTGTTGCAGGGGCAGCCCAAGTCAGCCATCAATTGACGGTAGGCCTGATCCAACGAACTTTCTGTCCCAACTTTGAAGTCGCCGCGGTAAAGACGATCAAGGCCCGAATGCTGTCGCCGAGAGCCCTGTGCGCGTCAACGGTTGAAAGATTGCCCATTCTGGCGAGGTCGGCCAGTCGATAACTCTGTAGTCCCGGCCACGCTCTACGGGCGCGCTTCAATGCGCAAGCGTAGCAGTTCCTGATGACGATCTTTTCGCGGTTCGCCGCGGAACAGAGAAACCCCATGTCAAACTCAGCGTTGAATGTGACGAGGGGCAAGTCTCCAATGAAATTGACGAATTCAGTGAGCGCCTCATGGAGATGCACACCATCGCGGTCAACCATCTCCTGCGTGATACCGGTGATCTGTGAAATCTTTCTGGGGATGCACCTTGAAGGCTTAACCAGCAATTGAAATGTGCTGTGGTTCTCGGCATTGAGCGTTGCCTTTACCGCTCCAATTTCAATGATTTCGTCAGTCAGAGGGTTTAGCCCTGTTGTTTCGAGATCGAGCACTACAAATTGTGCCGGCAGGAGAGCCGACAATTCCCTGTGACTTATGGGTGCCGGTTGCGGTGGTTTGGCTGAAACGGCGAGGCTCGATAGTCCCAGAGATCCATTCGAGCTGTCTTGATCGTTTGGGCTTCGGTTGAGCAGCGCCACGCCCACCAGCGCAAGGATAAGGAGAGCCGCAACAAAGGCCACCGCTACCACCGTGAGGTTCATGAGAGCTTCCAATCCAGCGAACCATTCAGATCAGAAAACTCAGGAGTATAGCTCAGCCCGCTCAGATTCCTTTATTGCTCAGATACCCTCACCCATACTGAAGTAATCATTGGCCGCCTGCTCGGTGCGGTATTGCTCGCGCTCCTCTTCCTCGCCGGCGAAGGTTTTCACTTCGTCGAGGTCGCGGGTGGCCTGCTCCAACTGGCCGTCGAGCGAGTCGACGCGGGCGCGCAGGCGCTTCACCTCTTCGCCCAGCGCGACGATGACGTGCGAGAGCGGGTCCTTCACCTGCTTCGGATCGGTGATGAGGACGCGCTCGCCGTTTTGGTAGACGATGTGCGCGGGGACGCCGACCACGGTGGAGTTGGGCGGCACGTCCTGCAGGACCACGCTGCCCGCGCCCACGCGCGAATTCTCTCCGATGCAGATGTTGCCGAGGATCTGCGCGCTCGAGCCGACGAACACGCCTTCGCGCAGGGTGGGATGGCGCTTGCCCTTCTCGTTGCCGGTGCCGCCGAGGGTGACGCCCTGGTAGAGGGTCACGCCGTCGCCGACGATGGCGGTTTCGCCGATGACGACGCCGGAGCCATGGTCGATGAAGACGCGGCGGCCGATGTCCGCGCCAGGGTGGATCTCAATTCCGGTGCAGAAACGCGCCACCTGGGAAAGGACGCGGGCCGCGAGAGGCCAGCGTGCGCGCCACAGGCGGGAGGTGATGCGGTGCGTCCAGACGGCGTGCAGCCCGGGATAGCAGAGGACGACCATCGTCCGCGACGTGGCCGCCGGATCGCGCGCCAGCACGGCATCGATGTCTTCCCGCATATGTGCGAAGAGGCCCATGGCAAGAGCAGCATACAGCGGTTCGAGAACAGCGGTTAGCGAAAGACGCTCAGCAAGAGACTGCCAGCGAAAGACAGTGAGCGAGAAACGGCTCGCGCAAGGCGATTCGCAAAACGGCGATGAGCGAAAAAGGGATCCTCCTACAGCGTCACCGTCTTGAGATTCTGCGCCTCATTGCGCACGCTCTCGAACAGCACCGAGGAAATGTAGCGTTCACCAAAGTCGGGCACGACCACCACGATCAGCTTGCCGGCGTTCTCTGGCCGCTTCGCCACTTCTACCGCGGCGTGCACCGCAGCGCCGGAGGAGATGCCCACCAGCAGGCCTTCTTCCAGCGGCAGCCGCTTCGCCATAGCGATGGCTTCGTCGTTCGAAACCTGGACCACCTCGTCGATGAGGCTGGTGTCGAGCACTCTGGGCACGAACCCCGCGCCGATGCCCTGAATTTTGTGCGGGCCGGGCTTGCCGCCGGAGAGCACCGGACTGTCAGTCGGTTCGACGGCGATCGCTTTGAACGACGGCTTTTTGGGCTTGATGTATTCCGAAACGCCGGTGAGCGTGCCGCCGGTGCCGATGCCGGAGACCAGGATGTCGACCTGGCCGTCGGTGTCGTCCCAAATCTCGGGGCCGGTGGTCTCGAAATGGATTCTCGGGTTGGCGGGATTCTCGAACTGCTGGAGCATGTAGCTGTTGGGCGTCTCGGCGAGAATCTGCTTCGCCTTCGCAATGGCGCCGTTCATCCCGTTGGGTCCGGGAGTCAGCACGATCTGCGCCCCGAAAGCCAGCAGCACGACGCGGCGCTCGTGGCTCATGGTTTCCGGCATGGTGAGGATCAGCTTGTAGCCCTTCACGGCCGCCGCGAACGCAAGACCGATGCCGGTGTTGCCGCTGGTGGGCTCGACCAGGACCGTTTGCCCGGGTTTGATTTTGCCCTCTTTCTCGGCGGCGTTGATCATCGCGAAGCCGATGCGATCTTTCACGCTGTTGGCCGGGTTCGCGCTTTCGAGCTTGGCGACGACGCGCGCGTGTGCGCCCGCGGTCACGCGGTTCAGTTGAACGAGCGGGGTTTTGCCGATCAGATCTGTGACACTGGATGCGATTTTCATCTGTTGTTCCTCGGAAAAGCGGTGCCGCCTGGAGATACCAGGGCAGGATCAAAATCAGAACATGGACGCCGGCTGGTGAGCCGGTTCGATCAGATTTGTGCAGGAAGCAAGGTGGCTGGCCCGAAGGGCTATAGCAGGCGACATCGACACGTTTCGTCGGTGCCTTCAGCCTGCTGGCGCAGGCGGCTCGAGATGGACCGGCCGGTTCTCACGCTTCCTCTATTAAAGCGCATTCGCAGCCCCCGTGGGAAAACGTGCTTACCGGGCCATTTTGTCCAGGACGGCTGCGGCGCGCAGCTTCCTTTCCAGATGCCGCTCGAGCGCCTGGGTTGCAAAACGGCGCAGGTCGGCTGCGCGGGCGGGCGGAAATTCTTCCTGGGCGAGAGCGGCAATGGGGGATTCGAAGATGCGGCGCGCCGTGGCCAGCGACTCGGCGCTGAGGAGACGGCTGGCTGGACGCTTGTCGCGCACGCAAACCAAACCGTCCGCATCGGCGTGGAACCAGGCTGGACCGCCGGTGAAGGGTTCGCCACACAGGGTGCAGTGCGTGACGGACGGCATCCAGCCAAGCAGGCGGGTCATCCAGAGCGAAAAATAGGTCACCGGCATCCAGATGCGGCTCGTCCGGGTGTGCGCGAGAACGGCCAGGAGCAGGCGGAAGACGGCATCGTGGGGGTCGTGGTCGGGGAGCGTCTCCTCCAGCACCTCGGCGTAAAAGGCGAGGGCCGCGGCGCGGGGGTAATCGACCGGATCGGAGAGGGGCGAGGCGATGACCTCGCAGGCGTCGAGACGCACCAGATCCTGTTTCGGCCTTTCGACGTAGCTGGCGGTGACCCAGGTCATGGGCTCGAGCGCGCCGCCAAAGCGCCGCCGGGACTTGGCCGCCGCTTTGGCGACCCCCTTGATGCGTCCCTGCGCCCGGGTAAACAGCGACACGATCTGGTCGGCCTCATGGAGGGGCCAGGTGCGCAGAACGACGGCGTCTCCCTGTTGCGAGGTCATGGTCAGGTTTCAGGGTACAGGTTTCAGGGTGCAGGGCGCGGGCTCCGGGGCACGCGTGCAGGGTAGGGCCGTTATCAGCGGGCTTGATTGCGGGACCGGTGCGAGGCAGCGGGAAAACCGGGCCATAACAGGTACCGATTTTCCACATCACGTTTTTTTATGGCGAGACACTGCCCGTTCCTGCGCGATACCCTAAAAAGGAACCGCCGAATCTTTCCAAAACTGCCAATCGCTCGATCGGATTTCTCCTGGCGAAGAATGCAGGGTCCTCTGGCTGCGCCCACGTCTGCCGCGCCGGACGAAGGATTGCGGCCACGGGATCCCAATACAAATCGCTGCAGAGGAGAGGCATGTCGACTGATTACCGGAATTTCCTGGCGCTCTCATACGAAGAGCTGGAAGAACTCAATCTCAAGGCCAAAGATCAGCGCAGGAAGCGCGTCGCCCTCGACAAAATTCAGGAAGAGCGGCTGAAGTACCTCACCGATTCGAAGGGCATTAAGGCGGTCACGGTTCTGTTCAGCGACCTGGAAGGCCGCCTGCACATGCTCGACTACGACAAGAAGTTTCTGGTCAAGGCGTATGAGAACCTCACCTTCGACGGGTCGTCGATCCGCGGCTTCACCGCGCAGAAGGAGAGCGACCTGCGTCTGGGCATTGACTGGAGCGCCTTTTACTTTGCCCCGGCCGACGTCTTTGGCGCGGGCAAGGTGCTCGTCTTCGGCGACGTGATCGATAAGGACGGATCGCCCTACGGCGGCGACACGCGCGGCCTGCTGAAGACGTTCGCCCGGGAATCCTTTGACAAGCAGGGCTACACGCTGAACGCTGCGAACGAGATTGAGGGCTTCCTGTTCGCCGGGATCGATGCGGAGCGCCGCTTCCCGGAAACCGGCCGGTTCGATTATGTGAATACCGGCGGCTATTACCACTCCCTGCCCGGCGATCCGCTGCGCGACTTTATCGATACGACGGCAGAAATCCAGCGAGCGATGGGTTTCGAAAACGAGAAGGACCACCCGGAAGTCGCGCCATCGCAATTTGAGATCAACTACAACTACGGCGAAGTGGTTGCGGCCGCCGATCAGATTCAACTCTATAAGTTGATCTGCCGGCAGGTGGCTACGAATCTCGGCATGACGGCGTCGTTCCTGCCCAAGCCGGTGGTGGGAGTGAACGGCAGCGGGATGCACACCAACGTGTCGATCAGCAAAGGCGGCAAGAATCTTTTCTGGGATCCGAAGGGAGAAGAGAAGCTGTCGAAGGCCGGCTGGGAGTTTCTGGATCGCATCCTCACCCACGGCAACGACATCTGCCTGATGCTGAACTCGAGCGTGAACGCGTATCGCCGCCTCGATCCGCACTTTGAGGCGCCGAATCAGCTCAAGGCGTCCGCCGTCGATCGCGGCTCGATGATTCGCGTACCCATCGGCAACGAGCGATCGATGCGCGTCGAGGTGCGCTCGGTCGCGCCGGACGCCAATCCTTACCTGGTGATGCTCTCGGTGTTCAAGACGGGCATTGGAGGCCAAACCTCAAAGGTGGCGAACCTGCGCCAGGCGGAGCGCTATCTGCCCGACAACATCTATACGGCGATAGAGAATTTCCGCAACGCGACGTGGACGACGAAGTTGCTCGGCGAAGACGTGAAGGCGCGCTACGCCGATCTGAAGCAGGCTTCGGCGGACCGCTGCCCGCGGCTGCTGGGAACGATTGTGAAGCCGCAGGAAGTGCAGTTCCACCACGAGGTGTATAACCAGTTCCTCTGGAACCAGTTCTAATCATCGCGGACGCAGCCTCGCTTATCCGGCGAAGCCGCGTCCGCCTGGACGGCCAGTCCCGCCCCGGTGATGAGCCGGGGGGTTTGCTTTTTTCCTTGTCTGCTGTGTCCTGTATAGCTACACTACACATTGATCCGAACGTATCGACACAAAGGCCTGAGGCTATTTGCGGAGATCGGTTCAAAGGCAGGCACCCAGCCGAAGCATGCTGCGCGGCTCCGCCGATTGCTGTCAGCGCTCGACGCCGCTGATATACCGCAGGATATGGCAGCGCCGGGCAATCATCTCCACGCGCTGAGCGGCAGCTTCGCGGGCCACTGGTCAGTGCGGGTGGACGGCAATTGGCGTCTGACCTTCACCTTTGAAGGGCGAAGACGCGGTTCTGGTTGATTACCAGGACTATCACTGAGGGGGACAATGATTCACAATCCGGCACATCCTGGCGAAGTCCTTCGCGACTACCTCGGAGACGTCACCGTCAGCGACGCTGCGAAGCGACTGGGCGTCACGCGGGCACACCTGTCACGAATTCTGAATGGCCGGGCGGCGGTAACGGCCCGGATGAGCTTGCGCCTTTCGGCAGCTTTCGGCACCAGCCCCGAGTTCTGGGCGAAAATGCAACTCAATTACGATCTTTGGCAGGCACGCCGAGAAAAGCTGCCCAGAATCAAGCCTTTTCCCCACCTCGCAGCCTGACGGCCCATTACGATCCCACGAAGCGCGCGTAAAGGCTGCGAGCGACGGCGATATCGCTGGTGCCCTGGATGATCGCGCGGCCGTCGGCAAACAGGGTCATCGTATGGTCGCCGCGCTCGAAGCGCAGGAGCATGTCGTTGCGGCGGACGGTGCCGTGGGGCCGCAGACGCGCTTCCATTTCGGCCAGGTCCACCGGGCGGGAACGCTCGTGGATTTGCACGGAGTTCCGGCCGCAGAGCGTGATGTGGGGGCGGCCTTCGCCACGCAGATGGGCAAAGTCGCGGACGCCACAGACCTTGCACTCCGGGCGCGGCGGACCCACGGCAATCTCGCTCCACTCATTGGTCCACACGTCGCACGAGAGCAGCGTCCGCCGCATTTTGTCTCGTGCGCCGACCAGGCTCTTGAGCGCCTCCGTCACTTCGATGGAGGCCGCGAGATTGACGGCTGTGTTCAGGATGCCCGCCGTGTCGCAGGTTTCGACCGCGCCGCCGGGAGGCTCGGGGAAGATGCAGGCCAGGCAGGCCGTTTCGCCGGGCAGGATGTTCATGGTCGCCGCATAGGAGCCGACCGCGGCGGCGTAAATCCAGGGCCTGCCTTGTTCCACCGCGTAGTCGTTCAGCAGGTAGCGGGTCTCGAAGTTGTCGGTTGCGTCCAGGACGATATCGGCGCCGCGCAGCAGATCGTGGACGTTGGCAGGAACCAGATCCGCGATGTGGGCGCGCACGTCGATCTGGCCGGCAAAGGCGGCAATCCTGCGCCGGGCCGCTTCCGCCTTGGGCAGCGCGGCCCTGGCGTCGGATTCGTCGAAGAGCACCTGGCGCTGGAGATTGCTCTCCTCGACAAAATCGCGATCGATGAGGGTCAGGGTTCCCACGCCAGCCCGAGCGAGGAGGCCGGCCGCGGCGGCTCCCGTCGCGCCCACGCCGACGACCGCTGCGTGCGAGCGCAGCAACTTTTCCTGACCCGCGGGTCCAATTCCAGGAAAAAGAACCTGACGCGAGTATCGTTCCGCTAACGCTGGAGACGGAGCCGCCATCTCTCAGTAGTATAGAAACTTATTGCTGCACAAGGAGGGCGCGGCGCCGGGCAGGGCGCGCACCGCGACGGCGCATCTCAATGGAGGAGAGCGAGCGGCGGATTGGAGTGCGCGTACGGCCAGGCGGAGCATCGGGTGGGGCGCGGCGCGGCATTTCCCGTATTTTCACGAAATTTTCGGATCGGCACGAGGGAAGTTTGGATTCGAGAGGCTTTTCTGCACTGGTCGACGACCGATGCCGCATGAGAGCGGGCGGGGTTCCAGTGGCGCAAAGCGGCTTCGCATGCGTCCTGCTCGCGGTGTTTCTGGCGCTGGTTGCACCTCTGCGCGGACAGCAGCCGATCAATGCGACCCCCTCCGCGCCGCAGCAGACCCAGGCCGCTCCCGCTCAGTCGAATAAGAAGAACAAGGAGAATGAGCCGAAAGTGCCTCCGGGCAGCGTGCTGCCGTCGTACAACGACGTCCAGGCCAAACCGGCGGCAACTGCGCCTCCGGTGCCGACCTCGGAGAACCTGCAGGGATGGTCGGGGCTGAACGTCATCGACATTCGGTACGCCGGTGTTGCTCGCACCGATCTCGAGCCCTTGCCGGAGAGCTTGCCGCAACAGGCGAATGCGCCGCTCGATCCGGTAAAGGTACGCGACAGCCTTCGCCGCCTGTATGCCACCGGACTCTACCAGACGATTGCCGTTGACGGAGAGAAGCAGGGCAACGGCGTGATTCTGACTTATACGGGTGTGCCGACTGTGTTCATCGGCCGCGTACTGGTGCGCGGAGTCAAAAACAATCAGCTCAGCAATCAGCTCAGCTATTCCACTCGCCTGAACCCGGGAACACCGTTCACGCAGCAGAAGCTCGACCGCGCCGCGGAGTTGCTGCTGCAAACCCTCCAGGAAAACGGCTACTACCAGGCGAAGCTGGTGCATCACACGCGGCTCGACAAGAGCCATGCCGAGATGGATATCCAGTTCAACGTGACCACCGGCAAGCCGGCCCGGGTGGGGGATGTCGCGGTCAAAGGCGACAGCGGGATGGATCTGACCACGTTCCGAAAGAAAGCCAAACTCAAGGCCGGCTCGAAGGTCACTCGCGACACGACCAGCCGCGCGCTGGCCGACATCCGCAAGACCTACCAAAAGCAGCAGCGTCTGGAGCCGCAGGTCAGCCTCACTTCAAAGCAATACCAGCCTCCGGCGAACCATCTGGACCTCAGATTTCAGTCGGACCGCGGGCCCATCGTCAAGGTCGTTATCGAGGGCGCGAGCCTGAGCAAGGGAAAAATCAAAACCCTGGTGCCGATCTACGCCGAGGGGACGCTGGACGAAGATCTCATTAATTCCGGGAGCAAACGCATCCGCGATTACTTCCAGCGCGCGGGCTACTTCGATGCGAAGGTGACCCATATTACCGATCGCAGCAATGGGCTGACGCGCATCACCTACGACGTGAAGCTCGGGCCGCGGGACCGGATACGGTCCGTTGGGCTCTCCGGGAACAAGTATTTCGGGGAGTGGACGCTGCAGCAGCGCCTGAGCGTGCAGCCGGCATCGCTGTTTGTTCCGCATGGGACGTACAGCCTGGCGCTGCAAACCGCGGATGTGAACACGATTACGGCTCTCTACCAGAGCAACGGCTTCACGAACGTGAAGGTGACGCCGGTATTGCGCGATCTGGGAACCGATCCGAAGAACAAGGTGCGCATTCTCTCTGTGCTGTACAAGATCGACGAGGGAGTGCAGCAGCGGGTGGGCGAGTATCGCATCAACGGAGTGTCGCCGGCGCAGCTCGCCGCTCTGCAGCCAAAAATCAGCCTGGAGCCAGGCCAGCCATGGTCAGGGAACAATCTCGCCGCCGACCGGGACGCGATCCTCGGCTATTTTCTCGATAACGGGTACGATCACGCCAAAGTCAGCGTGCAGGAAAATCCCTCGCCGAAAGACCCCAATCTCGTCGACGTGGCCGTCAACGTCACGCCCGGCGATCAGATCTTTATCCGCAATGTGATCGTGAGCGGACTGCATTACACGCACCGGAAAACCGTGCAGCACCAGATTCTTTTCGGTCCCGGCCAGCCTCTCGATCAGTCAAAACTGCTGGAGACGCAGCGCGAACTTTACAACCTGACCCTCTTCAATCAGGTCAACACCGCGGTGGAGAATCCAGGCGGCGACGAGTTGCGCAAGAATGTGCTGCTGCAGTTCGACGAAGCTCGCCGCTGGGATGTGGTCTACGGCGCGGGCTTCCAGGCGCAGACGGGAACGCCGAGCACGAACTGCCCCAACGCGGTGAGCCTGATCCAGCTTGGGATCAACCCCGACACCTATTCCTGCTCGCCGAACGGCCACATCGGAGCCAGCGCGCTCGTCGAACTCGACGTCTCCCGCATTAATCTGTTCGGACGGAATCAATCCATCACGTTCCGTTCGGAATATGGATCGCTGGAACAGGAACTCACGATGCAGTACAACTGGCCGCGGTTCCTCAATCACTCCTCGTTCGCGTTCTCCTCCGACGTGGGATACATCAACGCGCAAAACGTCGTCACGTTCGCTTCGTCCAGCGAGGAAGGCGATATCCGTTTAACGCAGCACTCCAACCCGATCAACACGCTCATCTACCAGCTCTCGTACCGGCGGGTGAAGGTCGATCCGAACACCATCCAGGTGGCGCCCAACCTGATTCCGCTGCTCTCAGAACCGGTCCGCGTGGGCGGACCTGAATTGACGTGGATCCGCGATACGCGGCGCCCGGTGCCGCTGGATGCGCAGAGCGGGATGTACAACACGTTCCAGGAATTCGCCACGGACAATTTCTTTCTCGGGTCACAGGCGAATTTCAATCATTTCGACTGGACGAATTCCTCGTACTACTCGATGGGCAAGCGTAAGGATTTTGTGCTGGCGCGCAACACCCGGTTTGGATTCGAGCGCGTCTTCGGCGAAGGAAAATATGAGTCCATTCCGCTGCCGGAGCGGCTGTATGCGGGCGGCCCGGAATCGCTGCGCGGCTTTCCGCTGAACTCCGCCGGCCCCCGCGATTCGCTCACCGGCTTCCCCATCGGCGGCGCGGGCGTCTTTGTCAATCAGACGGAGCTGCGCCTGCCCTATCCCCAGCTGCCTTATTTCGGGAAGTCGCTGGGCTTCGTCCTCTTTCACGATATGGGAAATGTGTTCAACAACGCGTCTGACATCTGGCCGGCGGCGATTCGCATCAAGCAGCCGCACAGTTCCACCTGCACAGCGCCGCAGTATCTGAATGCGACCACGCAGGAGGCGGTCTCGCGTTCGTCGAGCACGGATAACACCGGCACCTGCAACTTCAGCGATTTTTCGCACACGGTGGGGATTGGCGCGCGCTATCACACACCCATCGGGCCGATTCGCTTTGACATGGGATACAACCTCAACCCGCCGGTGTATCCGGTGATCGTCACCTATGGGCCGCCGGGTTCGGAAGGCGTGAAATGCTATCCCAACCAGCCGACCGAATGCTACGGGCAGGCCAGCCACTTCAATTTCTTCTTCAGCATCGGGCAGGCATTCTGATGAAACGCGGCGCGCTGTTGCTCACTTTGGGCGTGGTTGTGGCGGCGGCCGCAGGCGCGCAGACGGCCCCGACGAACGTGCAGCCTCCGCCGCAGCCTCCGCCGGCTCCAGTGGCCGGTTCGGTGGAGCTGGACCATGTGGTCGCGATTGTTGGATCGAACGTGCTGCTGGAGAGCGATGTGGTTCAGGAGATGCACCTCTCCGCGCTGGAACCACTCCAGGTGCTGCCTGGTCAGAACACGCCGGCTGTCGCGCTGCGGCGCCTCATCGACCGCACGCTGATCATGGAGCAGATGAAGGAGCAGGAGCAGCCGCTCACGGTTCCGGCTTCTGAGCTGCAAAACTCGCTGACGGATTTGCGCAAGACCATCCCCGCCTGCCACACGAAATATCCCTGTGCAACCGAGCCGGGGTGGGAGGATTTTCTGCGCGCCAACGGTCTGACTCGCGACATGGTGGAGCAGCGCTGGAATCAGCGCATGGCGATTCTGCGCTTCGTCGATTTGCGGTTCCGCAGCGGCATCCGGATTTCACAGGACCAAATCTCAGCGTATTACCAGAAGACGCTGGTGCCCGCGCTCGAGAAGAGCCATGAAACCGCGCCGCCGCTCGCCGATGTGTCCTCGCGGATTCGGGAAATCCTGCTGGAGCAGCAGGTGAGCGGCCTGTTTCAGGATTGGCTTTCGAGCCTCCGCGATCAGGGCAATATCCGCATTGTCGATCAAGCGTACAGCGCCGATCTTGACACGAGCCAAAACGCGACCGCCGGGGAGCAGAGCCAATGAGCATCACGCCGGCTCCCTTGCCGGAGCCAGTTCCCCGCCCACGACGCCGCGCCGGCAGAGTGCTGCTCGGGGTTTTCCTGTGGACGCTTGGCGTCCTCGCGCTCCTCATCGTGGGGCTGGCTATCTACGCCACCACGCCTTCGTTTGAGAATCGCATTCGCCAAACCCTCATCGCCGAGCTGGAGAAGTCCACCGGGGGCCGAGTCGAGCTGCAACATTTCGGCTGGCGCCTGACGCATTTGGAATTCGAAGCCGACAACCTGACGATTCACGGGCTCGAAGGTCCAGGCGAGGTCCCCTATGCGCACCTCGACCGGCTGTTCGTTCGCCTGCAGATCCTGTCGTTCTTCCGGCCGAAGATTGCGCTGAATTATCTCGAAGCGGACCATCCCGTCTTCCACCTGATCGTTTATCCCGACGGCACCACCAACCAGCCGCAGCCGAAGCATCCATCCACCGGTTCGACGAAGGACGAAATCTTCGATCTGCAGATCGGCCGCACGGTTGTCGAAAACGGGATCGCCATCCTCAATGAGCGTTCGATCCCCTTCAACCTCGCGGCGAACAACCTGGGCGCGCAGGTGAGCTATGTTCCGGCGACCGGCCACTACACCGGGACGATCCATGTGGAAGACATGATCGCGCAGCGCGGGCCTCTGACGAAGGAAAATGTGCCGGTTCATTCCGCGCTCGATGCGTCGCTGGAGGTGGGCCGCAACACGGCGAATCTGGTGTCGCTGACGCTGCAAAGCGGTCCGCAGAACCACGCGCAGAAGACGATGATCCGCGTGGCGGGCACTCTGGACAACTTCAACGATCCTCATTTTCAGTTCACGGTGAAGGGCGCCATCGACGCGCTGGAAGTGCGCGCGCTGGCCGGCGTGCCGGGCCTCGAAGCGGGGACGGCTGTGCTCGATGCGGGCGGCCACGGCACTCCGTCCCAGTTCATCGTTGACGGAACCGCGTCGATCACGGGCGGCGCCTACAGCGTGGGGACGGTGCATGCGACCGACGTTTCCGCGAATGCCATTGCCCACATCACTCAGGACGAGGTTGCGGTCACCGGCATTCACGCGCACGCAGCAGGGGGATCGATCGACGGCCAGCTGCACATCGTCAACTGGCGAGCGCCCGCGCCACAGCCGCACCGGCCTGCGCCGCCGAAGTCCGCGCTCGAGCAGGGCACGATCCGCACGAACATTCGCGATTTTTCGCTGGACCGCATTCTCGACGTCGTCGCGCCGCCGCACTATCGGCGTCTGGGCTTCGATACGTCCGCTTCGGGAACCGCGAATGTGGACTGGACGGGGAGCGCTTCCGATCTGGTTGGCGCGGTGAACGTGACGCTCACGCCTCCGCATCCGCCCACCGCGGGCGAAGTGCCTTTGACGGGCAGCGTTCAGGCGCAATACATGCAACATTCCGGCGCGGTTGCGGTCGCGCGCGTCGACATTCACACGCCGGCGTCGGAGATTCAGGTCGCAGGCAATCTGGGCGTGTATCCCGTCACGCGGCCGACGCAGATCACGGCCAGCCTGGTCACGCGCAATATCGCGGAGTTCAACCCGGCGCTGGCGACCCTCGGCATCTCGGCTCCGGGCCAGCCAACGCCGATTCCTGCCAACCTGCACGGGGAAGCGCAGTTCCACGGCGAAATGGTCGGCACGCTCGACTCGCCCGAGTTTCGCGGACACCTGCAGGCGACTGATTTTGACGTGACGCCGCGCGCCTCAACGCCTGCCGCTACCGAGGCCATTAAAAACATTCACTTCGACTCGCTCATCGCGGACGCGGACTACTCTTTCGGCGCGCTCTCGGTGAGCGCCGGCACGCTGGTTCAGGGAAAAACCACCATCCAGTTCAACGGGCAAGTGCGCGGGAATCCGAAAAAGCCCGCAGAACTCTTCGCGCAAACTTCGACCATCCATGCCGGAGCAGAAGTGAAGAATGCCGATATCGAGCAATGGATCGCGCTTACCGGCAAGAGCTATCCCGTCTCCGGCACGCTGAATTTGCGCGCGCAGACCCAGGGAACGATCGGCGATCTGAGCGGCAGCGGCCACATCAGCCTCACTGGTGGCGCGATCGATGGCGAGCCGTATCGTTCCCTCAGCACAGACGTCGGGGTCCGGGGGAAGGATGTCACCGCGTCCAACCTCGTCTTCGCTCTCGACGGAGGGCACATCACCGGCAGCGGGGGCTACGATTTCGGCGCGCAGACGGTCGAGTTCGATCTTCGGGGCGGCGGATTCGAGCTCGCGCATATCCGCCGCATTCAGAACGATCAGTACCCGGTCTCAGGCAGTGTTGAGTTCGACGCGAAGGGCAGCGGCCCGGTGCGAACGCCCAATCTCCAGGCCGCATTTCACATCCGCAAGCTGGTTTTGGCGCGCGAATCGACCGGCTCAGTCGATGCCGATGCGCACACCGTGGGCCGCGCCCTGCAACTGCACGTTGCCGCGCACCTGAATACGGCGACGGCCGAGCTCACCGGCGAGACCCAGCTGACGGGCGACTACCAGACGCAGGCTACGCTCAATGTCTCGAAGTTCGACATCGATCCCATCCTGCGGACATTTTCTGTGAGCGGCATTCGCGGCAAGTCGTCGATCGCCGCAGCGGTGAGCGTGACCGGTCCGCTGCGTACGCCGAAGAAACTGAGCGGCGATGCCCGGGTGAGCGAACTCTCGATCACGCTCGAAGACGTGCCGATTCACAGCGACGGACCGCTGCACGCCACGCTCGCGAACGGGATCCTGCATCTCGATCCGGTTCACATCATGGGAACGGACACCGACCTGCAGGCACAGGGCACGCTGGGACTGTTCGACAATCCGCGAACCATTCGCGCCAGCGCGCACGGCTCGGTGAACATGGCGCTTGCGCAGACGCTCGACACGGACATTCTCTCGTCGGGCCATGTCGACTTCACGGTCAGCGCGCAGGGCACGACGCAAAACCCTGACCTGACCGGCAATGTGAAGTTCACCAACGTGAACGTTTCGCTCGAGGACTACATCAACGGGCTGAGCCGCATGAACGGCGAGCTGGTCTTCGACCAGGATCGCCTGGAGTTCCAAAATGTCACGGCGTATTCGGGAGGCGGCCTGATCAAGGTGGGCGGGTTTGTGACCTATCATCGCGGTTTGTATGCCGACCTGACCGCGACGGCACGCGGGGTGCGGATTCGCTATCCGCAGGGGGTGACGTCGACCGCGGACGCGGATCTTCGCTTTCAGGGAACGCAGGCCAGCATGCTGTTCAGCGGGCGGGTGATCCTGACGGCGTTTTCCGTCAGCCCCGATGTCGACTTCGCTTCGGTGGCGGCGTCCGGCAGCAGCGGCGTCTCATTGCCACCCAATCCCGACGCCCCCTCCAACCGCGTGCGGCTCGACGTCCGCGTCACATCGGCCCCGTCGCTCGATTTTGAGAATTCGTTCGCACGTCTGGCCGGCAACGTGGATCTCGCGATCCGGGGCACGCTGGCCCAACCCACGGTGCTCGGACGGGTCACGATCACCGAGGGCAGCGCCACCTTCAACGGCGAGAAATTCCAGCTGCAGCATGGGGAAATCTACTTCAGCAACCCGGTGCGCATCCAGCCCAACCTCGACCTGACCGCGACCACCAATGTGGAGGACTACACCATCACCATCGGCCTGCAGGGCACACCGTCGAAGCTGACGCCTACGTTCCGCTCGGAGCCGCCGCTCTCGGAGCAGGACATTTTCTCGCTGCTGGCCATGGGCCGAACCCAGGAAGAGCAGCAGATCTACAGCGAAGAGCAGCAGCAGGCGGGCGTCAATTCCACGGCCGATGCGCTGCTGGGCGGGGCGCTGAACGCCACCATCTCGAACCGCATCCAGAAACTGTTTGGCGGCGGATCGGTCCGCATCGATCCCACCTTCGTCTCGGGAGTAGGAAACGCAACCGCGCGCATCACCGTCGAGGAGCCGATCTCAAAGCAGGCCACGCTGACGTATGCCACGAATGTGAACTCCACGGCGGAACAGCTGATTCAGGGCGAGTGGCGGCTCACGCAGGACTTCTCGGTGCTGGCCGTGCGCGACGAATCCGGGGTGTTCTCGCTCGTTTTCCGGCTCCATCGCCGCTATCACTGAGAATCTGTCACAGTTTCTGAATCTTTTTGCCGTTAAATCACGTCAAATTACGCCTTTATGGCGGCCCGGACGCCGTTTTCACTACTGCAAAATTCCCGGTTTGTCGCGCATCCAAACCGGGGCACTCCGTGTCTGAATACAGTGAAAGGCCCTCTCCTCAGGCTTGATTCTGCCGGGCCGCCAAGGGCGGCCAGGCCGAGTCCGCCGTGAACAACAAAACCCCAGAGAGGGCCAGGAGCGTATTTTATGAAAGCATTTGCAGCATTTTCTCTTGCCGCGGCTCTTGCAGTTCCCGCGGCGTTCGCACAAAGCAACGACGCCCAGTTGCAGCAGGCGGTGCAGAAGGCTCTGCACGGATCGCAGTTCAAAAATGTGCAGGAGTCCGTGCAGAACGGCACGGTGACCCTCACCGGCAGCGTCGACGTCGTCGCCAGCAAGCTGGCCGCCGATCAGAAGGTTCACCACGTGAAAGGCATCCGGGCGGTCAGCAACCAGATTCAGGTGAGCGGCCCTGAGATTCCCGACCAGGAACTTCAGGCGAAGCTGAATAAGGCGATCACCTACGACCTGTGGGGGAACGTTCCCGTCCAGTTCCAGGCGATCTCAGTCCAGGTGCAGAACGGCGTTGCGACGGTGAGCGGCCATGCCGCCGGACCGGTTGCGGCGGCCGATGCCATGGCCGTGGTCGAGAACACGAAAGGCGTGAAGGACGTGATCGACGACATTCAGGTCGATCCTGTTTCCGACTTCGATAACCGAATCCGGTTGCAGGAATTCCGCGCCATTTACGGATACCCGATGCTGAACCAGTTCGTGATGGATCCCGCGAAGCCGATTCGCATTCAGGTGGCCAACGGGCACGTCACGCTGTACGGCACGGTCGATACGCAGGCGCAGAAGAATGCCGCCGGCATTCAGGCCAACACGGTTCCGGGAGTCTTCAGCGTCACGAACGACCTGCAGGTCGCCAACGCGACGAGCGAAAAACCCGGAAAGTAAACCCACGCACGAATAAAAGGCCTGTCTCGCGAGGGGCAGGCCTTTTTTCTTTGCGCGCAAGCCGGAAACCCGTGGATCGGGCAGGCTGCCCGGATCGCTTCATCGACGCCTCTTCGTCCCGTGACCTGATGGTATGGACCCGGCTCGGCAAGCAGTGTTTGCTACTGTCGGGCAGGAGGTGGTCCATGGCCAGAGAAGTCAGCGTAGTCGGGCTGGATATTGCGAAGAGTGTGTTCCAGATTCATGG
>JBARMS010000040.1:0-30360 GCA_049802575.1 Acidobacteriaceae bacterium
GGTCATCGACATGCGCTGCGTGGACACCATCGCGATGTACCTGTTCTACATCTTCATCATCGACTTCAGCCTGGAGATGCTGGATCTGATCCATCGGATTTACGAGGCGGACGAGTCGTTTCGCAGCCTCGATTTCATGGTGCACACGCGGCTGTATTTTTCGCAGATCGTTCTGCAGATCCTGATCGGCACCCTCACTCCGCTGGTCCTGTTGCTGCTCACCCAGGTCTCGACGTTGCGCGAAGTGGTGCGGAAGCGCATCTATGCCGTGGCCGGGTCGCTGGCGTTAGTGGGAATCCTCGCCATGCGCTGGAACGTGGTGATCGGCGGCCAATTGTTTTCGAAAAGCTTTCTGGGATACACGACCTACAAGATGGCGCTGGCCACGCGGGAGGGCCTGCTGGTATCCGTTGCGCTGCTTCTGCTGCCACTGCCGATTCTGGCCGTGCTGGTGAAGATTCTGCCACCGTGGCCGGAGGACGAACGCGCGGCGATTCCCGAAATGGTGGCCGCGCCTTAGCAAGACGAGTCCGGGTGAGTCTTCGCAGAGGTGGTGAAGGCCATGAACGACCTTTCCGATGCAGTGGAGCAACTCACGCAGACTGTGACGGATTTGCAGCGCCGCGTTTCCGCGCTCGAAGCCTCGCCGCCCGCCGCAACGCGGTTGCCCGCCCCGCCCACGCCTCTTACCCCTGTTCTGCTTCGCGCATCCTTATCGACGGCCAGCGAGAGTCGAGTCTTCTCTGTCCTCGGTCAAGCCATGCTCGGCATCGCCGGGGCCTACCTGCTTCGCGCATTCGCCGAATCGACCGCCCTGCCCCGTTTGGCTGTGATCGCCGTCTCCATCGTCTACGCTTTTCTGTGGCTGGTGCCGGCTGCCCGCGCCCCCATCCAGGCCTGGTTTGCCACCGTGGCATGGAGCCTCACCTCGGTCCTCATCCTGGTTCCCATGCTGTGGGAGCTGACGCTTCGCTTCCGCATGCTGTCGAGCGCCGTTACCGCTGCCATTCTCTGCGCCTTTGTGATTGCGGCTTCCGCGCTCGCCTGGAAACGTCACTTTGCCGTCGTCGTGGGGATTACGGATGCGGCAGCCAGTCTTGGCGCCGTGCTGCTCGCGGTGGCTTCCCGCGATATGACGCCGTTCCTGTTGGCGCTGCTCGCGATGGCGATTGCGAGTGAGATTGCCGCAGCCTGTCGTCGCAGCCTGCGCGTGCGGCCGCTGGTGGCGGCAGCCGCCGACGTCGCCGTGTTTGGGCTGATCTGGGTTTACTCGGGCTCGGCCGGCACTCACCCGGACTATCCGGCCATCGGTGCACCGCTGCTGCTGTTCTTCGCCCCAGCTCTGCTGTGCATCTACGGGGCGAGCGCCGCCGCGCAAACCATGCTGTTGCGCCGCGGCATTTCATTTTTCGAGACGGCACAGGCGCTGGCCGCTGCGTTGCTGACGGTTTGGGCGGTCCTGCTGTTCTGGCCAGAGCATGGCGCGATGGTTCTGGGTGTGCTCTGCCTGATCGCGTCGGCGGCCGGCTACGCGCTGGCTTTCGCCTGGTTCGGCCGGGTCCACGCACTGCGTAATTATCACGTGTACGCTACCGGGAGCCTGGCGTTGCTTCTGGCGGGGTGCTTCCTGAGCCTGCCTCCTGGATGGCTGCCGCTGTGCACGGGAATCGCCGCAGCGGCATGTGTCGGTCTCGCCTGGCGCGGAGCGCAGGCCACGCTCCAGTTCCACGGCCTGGCTCTGTTGGCGGCGGCCGCTTTTTCCTCGGGTCTGTTGCTGTATAGCGGTCGCGCGCTGGTGGGCGCGTCTCCTGCCGCGCCCGGATGGATGGTTTCTCTCGTCTGTGTATTCGCGATTCTCTGTTATGCCGGCGTGGCGGGGTCCGCCCGCTCCGGCGTCGACCCGTGGTGGCGCCCGATGCTCCGTCTGCTCTTCGCGGGCCTCGCTTTGGCCGCCAGCGTCGCGCTTCTGGTCTGGATCCTGGTGCGGGTTACGGCAGTGGGTGTCGCTCCGGGAGTGGAGCACGTCGCCGTCATCCGCACCCTCGTGGGCTGTGCCGCTGCGCTGGCCCTGGCATGGTGCGGCTCCCGCTGGCGGCGCACCGAACTCGTCTGGCTCGCCTGGGCCGTCCTTGCCTTCACCGCCTTCAAGCTCCTCTTCGAGGATCTGCGGCACGGGCACCTGGGTTTCACCGCGGCCTCCATCTTTCTTTACGCCGTCACCCTGCTGCTGATCCCGAGGCTTCTGCACCGCAGAAGCAAAACGGCCAGGCGCAGCGCTGACTGATCCACTCGGGCCTCCCTCACTTCCGGATGGCATCCAGCGATGGCGCATGGCTCACCTGATTTGCCCGATCAACCGGCGTAGCTGGGAAGATTTCGGGGCGCCACCCGGGTCATCGATGGTCGTCCCACCACCTTTCTGCATCGGCCGCCTGCAAGCTGACAGAGAGGACAAACGAGAAGCTGGTCTGATCGGTATTCGTAAGCGTGATGCTGCGTACGGCTCGGTGCGGATCGAGAGCATAGGTATACGTGTAGAGGTTGCAGGTTGCGCCATTGAGGGTACCGTCGCTGTTGATGCGATTGATGCCGCCCACAGCGATGCTTTCGTTCGCGTTTACGCCGAAACTGCACCAATCGCTGAAGGTTTGGTTAAAGGTCTCGCTGCCGCCGTTGCTGTAGTTCACGGTCACGGTCGCGGTATGACTGCCCTGCACTCCGGTGCCCAGCAGCGTCATAGTGGTGTAGGGTCTCTGCTGATCCCACGGGAGCCAGAGAGTCGCTCCCGGGGCACTCGGAAGCGAGATCACATCCGGGACGCAGTTGGTGGTGCAGTCGGCCGTGTTGACCGGACCGAAGCCGAAGAACGTGCCCTTGACGTTCAGGTACGGGAACCGGCCTGCAGTAAGGCCGAGTTGCTGGGCCGAATACGCATCTGCGCATCCGTCGGGCAGCGTACAGCCGTCTCCTCCGCCATCCATGCCGCCGGTAGCCGAGAATGTAACGCCGTTACTGAAGATGCCTCCGGTATTGAACTGGCGCGACAGATTCACCGGTTCCTCGGGAGTCGGACCAGTCAGAGTGGCTGCCAAAACAACGGCGTTGGGATCGTTGGGGAGGGTGAAGCTCCTGACTGCCTTCCGGCCGTCGAGTGTGAAGATGTACGCGTAAAGGTTGAAAGGGCGGTTGTCTTTGGTTCCGTCCGCAAGGTTCCGATACGGCATCACCACCGCGAAGCTTTCATTGTTGTTGTAGGTGGGCGCAAACCAGTCGCTGAGACCCTGCGTGAAGGTCGAGGTTGTCCCGTCTGTGTACGTCACGATGACGGTCTGTGCAGACTGGTCGCCGTTATAGCCCGTACCGAGCAATTGCAGGGTTGCGTAGTGGCCCTGGGGCAGAGGGATGGTCTGGCCGGCGCCGCTTACCGCATCCGGATGATTGGCGGGGCCGAAGTTGAACCGCACGTCGTTCAGAATGCGATGCAGCGTGAGGAGATTGGCGGAGTAGGCGTCTCCGAGGCCGTCGAGTCCGCTGGTGGTGATGGTGGCGCCATCGGTGTAGATGGCATCGGTGTTCCAGGCAGAGGAGAGGTTGACCGGCCATCCGATGCCGCCCGTCCCAGTGGCCGCGCTCACGGCAACGGTGAGCGAAGAAGCGCTCTGCATAATATTGCCGGAGGTCGCGTTGAAGGTGAGCGGAACGGCTGACCCGGTGGGCGTGGTGCTGCGCGCGGTCAGCGTCAGCGTGCTGGTGCTGTCGGTCTCCCGGGGGCGAATGGATGCGGTCACGCCGCTGGGCAGGCCCTGAACGGAAGAGAAGCTGACCTTGCCGTCAAAGCCGTTCTGCGGCGTCACGGTCAGCGTGGAAGTCGCGGACGAGCTTTGATTGAGGTAAACGGCGCCAGGAGAAGCGGAAAGGCCGAATGTCGGCAACGGCAGCGTGAGATACGCAGGCTGCGTATCCACGCCGCCGGAGCTTTCGCCGGTGACGGCCACAATGAAGGTTCCGCCGGGCCCGGAGCCGCTGAGCGAGACGGTGAGAGTGGAGGTATCGGAGCCGGAAATGGAGGTTGGGCTGAGCGAAGCGGTGAGGCCGGAAGGCGAGCCGAGAATGTTCGCGCTCAGATTGACCGTGCCGCTGAAGCCATTCCCCGAACTGAGCTGAATGGTGCTGGTCGCGGTGGAAGATCCTTGTGGAAAGCTGAGCGTCGACGGCGAAGCGGAAATCGCAAAGTAAGGCGCGGTGGCCGCGGGCGTAAGGCTGTTGATCAGCGCCGGGCCGTTGGGACTGCCCCATCCGGTGACCAGGTCATAGCCGGTCACGGCATCGTACTGCTGGCCGTAACCGTTGTTGTTGCTTCCACTGGTGATGTCGTGGAAATTGATGCCGTAGTTTGAACTCGTGCCGATGGAATAGATCTGGGGATTCACGAAGCTGGCGGATGGAGCATTGCTCTTGGCCGCCTGCTCGTTCACCAGGGCCATGAATCCAGCCCAGCGCGGCGTGGAGAGACTGGTTCCTCCAATGCCGCCCTGGCAGCTGCCGTCGGCGCACCACCAGTTGTCGCAGTCGGCCTCGGCTGAGACGTCAGGAACATTGCGCAGAGTGGTGGATCCATTGTTGGAGGAGTTCACGACGCCAGGAAGCTGCTGATACGAGGGGATCGCGAAGCCGTTGGTGCTGTAGCCGCCGCTGCTGCCGCCGGTTGGGTTAGCGCAGGCCAGCACGGGATTCGTGCCGCCCCATGCGATTTCCGATTCCCACGCTCCACCGGAACCGTTGGTGGTGATGTGGGTGCCCCCGACGGCGGTGATGTAAGGATCATCTTCGGGATAGAAGGCCGGATTGCAGTCGCTGCCGGTACAGCCGGGCAGCGAGTAGGCGCCGCTGTCTCCGCTGGCCACGAAAAGGTTCTGTCCCTGAGCGGCGAATTCCTGGAAGATGGGCTCGTCGGATGTGGGATCGGCGGGGAGCCAGCCGACAGACGCGCTCAGTTGCTTCGCGATGTCATCCGTGGCCATCTGGGTGAAGGTATCTACATCGTTCGACGCCTCGTACTCGATGACGGCGTTGACTCCGGGAGCCATGGAGTAGGACTGCACGATGTCAGCGATGGGCTCGCCATCATTGCACGAACTGATGGGGCAGGAGGTGTCATAACCATCGATCGAGTCGGTGATGACGACGCTGGGATTGAAAGGCTGGCCAATGGAGCTGAAGTAGGCTTCGACGTCGCTCAGGTTGAAGTTCAGCCCGAAGAGACCGATGGTCTGGCCGGCGCCAGTGAGCGCGGTTCCACCGTAGTAAGCGGCGCGCATGTCGCTGCCGAGATATTGCCCACTGGGGCCGGAGCCGGTCTGATCGGTGCGCACGGCGCCTTTCGGAGCGAAGCGCAGCATAGGACGCGGCGGCGAGTAGTCGTCGAGGCCCTCGATATGCCAGAGCTGCACGCTGAGACTGGCCGCCGGTTCGCGATCGACGGCGAAGAAGGTGCGATGTTCGGTCGGGTGCTGATACACACCCATGATGACGTGGAAGGCTTTCTCGATACTGGCTACCGAGGCTGTCACATCCACAACCATGCGGTTGGGAGTGGTCCGGGTGACGGTCATGCCGTTGGCCTGCGCGAAACGGACGACGGAATCGACATCCGCCTGCGTGGGCCCGAACTGATTTGTGAACTGATCGACCGAGAGATACCGGAGGTAGGAGGGACTCTGCGGGTTGTGAAGGTCGCCGAGCAGCGTATTCAGCGCTGCCTGGTTGCGGAGGGGCAACATGATGGCGAGCCTGAGAATGCGATTGGGAGGCAACTGGCCGACCCGGGGAGCACGGCCATTCATCACCACATCCCGGGTATGACGCGTCATCAGGCGCTGCGGAGCCTGAGCGAATGAAGCAGGGAGCAAAAACGTTGCTGCGAAGGCTGTCACGAGCACCAGCCAACGGGGGACGCTGCTTGAGTGGGTCATGGGAATCATCCTTGCCAGGAAGAAGTGATCGAGCGTGGGGCCCGGCTACCGTGCGGTGGCGAATACAGGCAGCCTGCACTGACTCCGCAGATCTGTGAGCAGGAAACAGCCGTCTTTCCAGGACTGAATTCTTTCCAGGACTGAATTTCGTGGCAGGAAAGTTTCGCTTCGGATTCAGTCCAAACCTTCAGGGAGTGTGCCAGTCACCGGGGAATCGTCCCTCATTACAGCCATGGTAACGATTCCATACTGCCAGCGAATTTAAACTCCTCATCCAGTTCTCTGTCAAGAGCTGCATGGGGATGGCGCAATGGATATGTGTTCGCAACGACAGGACCGACTTCGCAGATCACTCTGCAACTTCATGCTGAGTCGCCGTCTGCAGGGTCTCGCGGAAGGAAAGCCACGTACAGGACCCGTCGGCGCGGCCGCATCCAGGCACGAACACCGGTGCGCGATCCGGAGGAGCGGCGAGACTCAGTGGCGTACTGTTGCGCATTTGATTGAGGGTTTGTGCGGTGTAGAACGTGCGCACGAAATATTCTCCCGAACTGCGGCTCTTCCACAACTCCAGGACCAGCGCGCCGCCGGGCGGCGTATCGTCGCGTCGGCCATCGATCAACCAGGAGAGCCCCAGAGTCCCGCTGATGCTGGCGAGATTCGAATCGTGCCCGACCAGCACCAGCACGCGGTCGTCCGGCTTACCCAGCGCTCCTGTGACCGGTTTTCCTTCGACCGACTGCTGCATGGACTGGACGATGCGGCTGAGCAAATTAGAAGCCTGCGCGCGCGCAATGAACGGCGTCCGCTCCATCACATCGGCCTCGCCGGTGTGGATTTGCAGCAGTTCGCGCAGAGTTTTCTCATCGACGCGACCCCAGCCGACCTGCTCCTTGTCCATACCGTCGGTGTATTCCAGCAGGAAATCTTCGGCCATCGTGGAGGCTGGCCCCAGAGGGCTGCGCAAATCGACAAGGTGATCTGTCTTTCCTTCTCCGATGGAGGCAGGAATATCGAAGAGTGAAGCCGGAGGCGCCGCTCCGCTGGGCGTACAGGGTGTTCCGAGCGGGCAGCCGAGCAGGACGTCTTCCATCGCCTCCAGCTGCGGCCGCCAGGCTTCCGTCAGGCCCGCGGGATTTCCTCCAATGCGGCCGGAAACCGCGGCCAGCGCCCACCCCTTGTCGAGATTGTTCCCGCCCGCTTCGAGCGGATGAAACAGAGGATCCGGCGTGCCTTCCGGCAGCGCGTGTAAATCCACGCTGCACTGGGGAAACATCCCCGCCGCGAGAGCCTTGCCCGTCTCCCGCGTGCGCTGATCAGAGTCGGCGTAGACCGACACGCGGCTGGCGTCGGCGCAGCCGTTAGCCGCCAGCAATCCCTCCTGCGCCAGCAATGCGCGGTCGTAAGTCCCGAACAGAGTCATCAGCTGCCCGCCATGCTCCGTCAGATAGCCGGGCGGGACATCCCACTTTGGCCAGGGTTGCGCCGAATACATGTTCATCCGGTCCGGCTTGCCGGTGGGCGAGCGCACGCCATGGCGGCTCACAATGACAACGTAGTGGAGCTCTGCAGCGGCAGGTGACGTCGTCGGCGTTTGTGCGCCGGCCCAGCCGGCGGGGGAAATGAGCACGGCTGCGGCCCAAATGAGGCGAATGTTCATCAGCTTCCGCCTTCCACTATTCATGGTGCTGCGTCCAGCGGATGCCCCCCGAGTAGCTCGGCTTGTAATACTCGCGCTGCACCATGTACTGCGGGCTGCCGTTGAAGAAGCCGAAGACCGCGTTGTTCATGTTCTCGCCGATGCCGAGCACCGTGAATCCCCTGCCGATGTAGTAAGTCGCCTGCGCATCGACCTGTGTGTGGGCGTAGAAGTAATTGTCCCCAAACGGTCCGTTCACCGCATTCGCATAGGGTGGCGCGGTCGGGTTGTTCTGAAACACCGTCCCGGTGTTTTGATACTGATACGCGTAAATGTTTGCGCCGTTGTGCGAGATGCCGACATTGAATTCCACCCGCTTCGTCGCATAGGCGGGGCCAATGTTCCAGGAGTACGGCGCCTGCCCGACCAGCTCGGGCGAATCGGTGCGCCCGGTGATCTTGTCGTTGCGCGACTGTGTCCAGGTAAAGTTCGTGTCAAGCCGGGCCCCCGCAAGAACGCCCGGGAGAAAGTCCAGATGCTGCTGGTAGGCCAGCTCAACCCCCTGCACGTGCGCGTGCTCGCCGTTCACTTCCTGCATCACCAGATCGCCCGCATACGCCTGGGACAGCGGAGATCCGGTGGCCGGAACATACGACTGCTGTCCGTAGATCGGCAATCCGAGATCCTTGTAGAAACAGCCCGCTTCCACCATGCCCACCGAGCGCAGATATTTCTCATACAGCAGGTCATAGTCATTGGCATTCTCCGCCACCAGAGCAGGATTGCCCACATTCACCGTGTACGGCGTCGTCGACTCATCGAGCGTGATGTAGGGGACGAGCTGATAGGGATCAGGCCGCGAGATGCCGCGTCCGTATACGGCGCGGATGTCGGAAGTGTCGTCGATGCGGTAACGCAGCTGCACGCTGGGCAGTGGATTGATGTACGATCCGCTTCCATACTGCGGGGTCGTCGAAACGTAGTTCCCATTGATGTCATTCACCACCAAATAACCGGTGTTGGACGTGGTGGTGGCCTCAATGCGCAGGCCGGTCTGCAGGTGAACGCGACTGCCCAGCTCGAGGGTGTTCATCAGGTACCCGGCTGTGATTCGCTCCTGCAGGTTGTAATTCGACGCATCGGAAGCCAGGTGCGTCGTCCCCTCATCCAGCGGCAACGCGGTGGGATTGGCGTTGAGATAGCTGGTGATCAGGGAAAAATTGGTCACCGGTCCGAGGCGATAGCTGCCGCCGTAGAATTTGGGGTTTTTGTAGTCTCCGAGGAACTGCGTCATCAGCGGCGTAGCGCCGTTGTCATAGGTTGGAGAATATGCATCCTGGCCCTTGTGCGCGTTCCGCACCTGCGCGCCGAATTCAAAGGTGGAAGAGTGGGTTCCGAGGTGGTAGTTGATGCCCATGGCCGCGCCCGCCTGCAGGTTGAGCTGCGTGGCCTGGCCGGTGGTTGTGTTGATGTCCTCGAGCGCGTACAGCGACGGATCGTAGATAGACGCGCCCGGCAGCGAGCACCCGCGGAACTGCGGCCGGTAGATGCTGATGGTCGCCGAAGCGCTGTACATGCAGGAGGTGAGATTGTCGAGATTGCTCCCGCTTACCGGAACAAAATCTGCTCCCGGATTGCCCGCGGCCCCGCCGAACCGCGAATGCGAAACGGCCACCTGGTAATGCAGGAAGGTCCGGTCCCAAACATGGTTGCCGCCGATTGCCAGATCGGCAATCTGCAGGTTCGGCCTGCGCACGCTGGTGGAAAATTTCGCGTTCGCCCCATTCAGCTTGTACGCCCATTTTTGCCCGTAGTCCCGGAAATTGCTGAACAGCCCATGAACATAGAGATCTGAGGCCTCGTTGATCTTGTAATCCAAAGCCCCGGCCATGCCGTAGCGCGTCCGGTTGTAGAGATACTCCTGGATATTCTCCGCATCGAAGGTTGGCGTGCCGTTGGGGAGCAGGTCCGGAACCGGTTCCACATCGTCGATACCGCGATCGTTGAGATCGTAGCTGTAACCGACCATCAGTCCGAAGGGCTTGCCGATCTGGGAGTTGGTGCTGTGTCCGAATCGCATGCCTGCCGATGAGTTGATCAGGAATAGTGGCCGGTTATTGTCGATGGGCGTGTTGCCGCCAGTCACTTCGAATGCAAGGGAGGGCTGATTCGTAGTCGCCTGCTTGATGCGCAGGTCGACCGATCCCCCGATGGCGTCCCCATCCTGGCTGGCCGACAGCGTCTTGTTGATCTCCACCGCGCCGACCAGGTCGGCAGGAATTGTGTCGAGATCCACCTGCCGGACCTCCGGATCCGGGCCGGGAACGACCACCCCATCGATCGTGGTATTGCTGAGCCGCGGCTCTGTTCCGCGAATCTGTACATACTGGCCTTCGCCCTCATTGCGCTGCAGCGTGACACCGGGCATGCGCCCCACGGCATCCGCAACGTTCGCGTTGGGCAGGCTTTGAATTTGCGTGTCCGTTTCCACGTTCAGAATGTTGGCCGAGGTCTTCTGTTCGTTGATGGCCGCCGCATCGCCGGCCAGCGTGGCGTTCACCAGGACTTGTTCGCTGGTCGCGCCGACGGAAAGGGTCACGTTCAGGGAGAAGGTCTGCCCCGCGACGACACTCGCATTGGTTGCAGAGCTTTTGAATCCAACATATGAAACGGTCACCGTATACGAACCCGGCGTGACATTGGGAATGAAGAAGTAGCCGGTCGCATTGGTCGTAGCCATGGCTCCGCCGGGCTGCAGCTCAATCTGCGCACCTGGCAGCACAGATCCTCCCGAGTCCCTTACTGTGCCGCTCACGCTGCCATTCTCGGCCGCAGCCGCGCCGTCACCCGCGCGGGCGCCGGCGAAACAGGGCAAGCTCAGGAGCACCAGAAGCAACGGGAAACGCAGTATCTTCGCAGTCATATTTCTCCGCGGGCGGTATGGATTGTGAGTGCGGCAGGCACCGCCCTGGGTGCGGCCGAACTGGCGTCAGCTTGCTCTCCAGGCGATCAAGCGATGTTTACGGGAGTATGAATTCTTCCTAAGGTTGGTTGCTGCGCCTCGCAGGCAGCAGGAATTCGCCCCACCCGTTAACATTCTGTTCACAAGAGTGGCGAATCATCCGGACCATTGAGGCTGCTGATACGCAGATGCAGACCCGCCAGCAGTCCCCGAGCCGAATACCCCAATGCGCCTGCTGATCATCGAAGATGAGCCGCGCATGCTGCAGTTGCTGCGGCAGGGACTCTATGAGCACGGTTTCGCCGTCATGACCGCGGCCGATGGCGAAGCGGGCCTTGCAATCGCCACGTCGTGCGACTTCGACGCCATCCTTCTCGATATCGGCCTGCCCCGGCGCGACGGCTGGGAATTCATGCGGCTTCTGCGCGAGCGCGGCCGCCATGCCGCCGTCCTGATGCTCACCGCGCGCGATGCGGAAGACGACATCATCCGCGGCCTGAATCTCGGGGCCGACGATTACATGACCAAGCCGTTCTCTTTTCCTGAACTCGTGGCGCGGCTGCAGGCAATCACCCGTCCACGGCGCGAAGAATCGAGCCCGAGCCGGATCGAGGTGGGCGGCCTCGTTGTCGATCCTCTCCGCCATGAGGTGACGCGCGGCAACCAGACCATCGACCTCACTCACTCCGAATTTCTGCTGCTCTCCTGCCTGCTGCGTCATGCCGGAGAGTGCGTGTCGCGGCAATCGCTGATGGAAGGCGTGTGGGGCGCCGAGCGCGAGGTTGGCTCCGGAGCCCTGGATGTCCTGGTGAACTCGCTGCGCAGCAAGATTGACGCGCAGTTTCGTGACAAGCTCATCGGAACCATTCGCCGTTCCGGCTATATTTTCCGCCATGATGCCGCCGCCGCAGGGAGTCGGACGCAATGAAGTCCCTGCCCATCCGCGTGCGCCTGTCGCTCTGGTACTTCGCGATGTTCGCCCTCGCAGTGTTTGCTCTCAGCCTGGCCAGCTGGTGGATGCTGCGCCGCAGCGTCGACGCCACCGAGTATCACGATTTGCAGGAGCGCGCTGAAGACGTCCAGATCCTTCTTGAGCATCAGGGACCGAATCGCAGTCTCCAGGATCTGCAACGGGTTTTCGCTTCTGTTTACGTGCTGAAAGACGATGGCAAATGGCTGCAGGTGCGCGATCGGGAGGGCAACTGGATTTTCCGGTCGAAGCGCATGGTGGAGGAGAATCCGGGATTGCCTCCTCCGGATCGACTTCCAGCGAATGGGATCATCGCGCAGTTTAAGCAGGGCACTCGCTATGTGCGCATTCTCTCCTGCCCGATAACGGCCGGGGGCAGACGGTATTCCGTGCAAACCGGAGTTGCGCTCAACAAGTCGATGGCGCTGCTGGCGACGTTTCACACTGACCTGCTTTTTCTGACGCCGGCGGTTATCCTGCTGGCCGCCCTCGGCGGCTATCTGATGAGCCGCAAAGCTCTGGAACCCGTGGCTGCCCTCACCGCGGAGGCACGGCGCATTCACGACCGCAATCTCGACACCCGCCTGCCGGTCTCCACTGCTAACGATGAAATCTCCGATCTTGCCAAAACCCTGAACCAGATGCTGGAGCGCATCGACAAGGCCTTCGCCAGCGTACGCGCCTTTACCGGCAATGCCTCGCACGAACTGCGTACGCCCATCGCGCTGCTGCGGACCGAGATTGAAGTGGCGCTCTTTCGGCCCCGCGATCCCGGCGAATATCGCGAGACGCTCACCCGCCTGCACGAGGAAACCATGCGCATGACCAACCTCGTCGAGACCCTGCTTTCGCTCGCCCGCGCCGACGGAGGCGCCGAAACTCTGACCCTGCAGTCCATCGGCGTCGCCAGCCTCTTTGAGCTGCTGGAGAGCACATGGAAGCCCGTGATGCAGCGCGCACTCCTTGACTTCAAAGTGGCGTCCGGTTCCGAACCCCTTGCCATCCTTGGCGACCCCACGAGCGTTACGCGGCTGCTCTCGATTCTTCTGGAGAACGCCAGCAAATTCACCGCGCCCGGAGGCAGCGTCGTGTTGAGCGCCAAAGCTGCCGCCAACCGCATCGACCTCTCCGTGCGGGACACCGGCATCGGCATCGGTCCTGAGCATCTGCCGAAAATCTTCGATCGCTTTTATCGTGCTGCGCCGCCGCGGGACGCAACGGCCCGGGGCTCCGGCCTGGGGCTTGCTCTCGCGAAAGGGATTGCCGAACGCCATGGCACGCGGCTCACCATCGACAGCGAACCAGGCCGGGGAAGTTGCTTTTCCTTCTCGCTGGAGCGCAGCGCGACCGACGCCGCTCTCCCTCGAATCTTCAGCGGAGAGGCGGCCGTTTAGGCCACGCAACCTGGCTGCAATCGCCTGCCGAGCATCAACGTGGTGCTTCTGCCACAGCGGGACTGGGCTGTTCGACCGCCAGGCCGGAGCGAACGGGTGGACGGGGGGAAGTCTCGCAGACCATACCTTTGTGAGACGGCTGGATCGGTCTGCTATCACCAGTCGACTCGAAAGTGAGAAACGTTCCGCTCCCTCTCCGCGCGATCCAGATCAGTCCGATGCATGCTGGACTGAGGTCTGGGGCGGCTTCGCACCTGGCGCAGATGGGCGGGTCTGGTTCCACCAGCCTCCGCCCAGGGTCTGGATCAGCGTGGCCGAATCCACAAGGCGGCTTGCAGCCGAGTTGGTGCGATCGAGAGCCGTTTGCAACTGCTGGCGCTGCGCATCGAGCAGGTTCAGCTGACTGATCCCGCCGGTCTGGTAGCGCCGGGCCGCAATACGCCAGGCCGCGTCCGCTTCGCTGGCAGCCTCAGCGCGCGCGTGCAGGGTCTCAGCGTCACGCTGCACTGCATAAAGAGCGTCGGCGACCTCCCTGAAGGCCTCGAGCACGGTCTGACGGTAGACGCCGCCCGCTTCGTCGTAAGCGGCCTGGGCCTTGCGCTTTTCCGCCTGCAATGCCCCGCCGTTGAAGATCGGCTGCGTCAGTGAAGTTCCGGCATTCCAGAGGTCGCCTTCCGTGACGAAACTGGTTCCAATGCCACCTCCGCTTCCTGTCAGCAGAATCTGAGGGTACTGATTGGCGGCCGCAACTCCGATATTCGCACTGGCCTGATGGAGAAGAGCTTCGGCAGCACGAATGTCAGGACGTTGTTGAACCAGGGCGGATGGAAGACTAACTGGCAGTTCCTCAGGCAGGCGCAGGCCAGCGAGCGAAATGGGCGGAATGTGGGCTTCGGCCGGAGACTGCCCCATCAGCAGCGCAAGTTGATCGCGGGCGACGTCCATCTGGAGTTCGAGCGGCGGGAGCGTGGCCTCGATCTGCGCCACGGCCGTTCTTTGGCTGCGAAGATCGTAGTCGGAAATTCCGCCCGCGCGATATCGCTGCTCTGTTATTCCCAGTTCCTGTTGCTGAACTTCAATCATCTGCCGGGTGACGTCCATCTGGTCGTGCAATTGCGCCAGACGCAGGGCGGCCGCGGTCACGTTTCCTGCCAGCATCAGCCGCGCGCCTTCCAGTTGCCACTCCTGATATTGTCGTTCGGCCCGCAAGCCCTCGATGAGCCGGCGGTTCGCCCCAAAAAAATCCAGAGCATAGGAAACCGCGACGGAGCCATTCAGCAAGGTGAAGGGCGAGGGGTTGGGGAACGGAATTCCGTATGCAGCGAGATTTGGCTGCTCCTCCTGAACCGAAGCATTGGCGCTCACAGCGGGATACTTTGCCGCTCCGGTCCGAGCGCGCAATTCCTCCTGCGCCTCTTTGAGCCGTGCAGTTGCCTGCACCAGAGTGGGGCTGTTTTGAAGAGCCTCGTTCACCATGGCGTCCAGTTCCTCCGAGTGAAACAGAGTCCACCACTGGGCAGGAATATCGGCCGAGGAGTTGAAGTGCTGAACCTCTCCTGCGGTCCCCGCGCCACCCACCGTTTCGCGTGGCTCCGGTTGTGGAGTATACGAAGTAACCGTCGGCGGCGCAGGCGCATGATAGTGCGGGCCGACGGTGCATCCTGCGGCAAGTCCCACAACGGCCGCGGCGAGCGCTGCGAACCCCCGTTTCGAATTTCGCTTCCGATTCGTTGATACAGGCATGGCAGGCAATCCTCAGTCCAGAGTTCGGCGATAGGTTGCGGCGGCAACCGCCATCAGCGCCAGCATGAAGACCATCATGGGCCAGACGCTCGGCCATGAGTCCGCCCACCCATTGCCTTTGAGCAGGATGCCGCGAATCAGGCGGTTGAAATAAGTGAGTGGCAGCAGATTCCCAATCATCTGCGCCCAGATCGGCATACCTTTGAACGGAAACATGAAACCAGAGAGCAGGATGTTGGGAAGAAAATAAAAGATAGCGAGCTGTACTGCCTGCAGTTGATTCTGAGCCAGCGACGAGAAAGTAATGCCGACTGTCAGGTTGGCGGCAATAAAGAGCAGCGCCGACAGGTAAACGGCTCCGAGGCTGCCGAAGAAGGGCACCTCAAAGACAAATCGCGCTGCCAGCAGAATGATGGAGGCCTGGATGAGGCCGATGCCGATGTAGGGAACGAGCTTCCCGGTCATCACCTCCATCGGCGTCGAGGGCATGGCCAGCAGATTTTCCATGGTGCCACGCTCGCGCTCGCGGGTGATAGCCAGCCCGGTCATCATCACCATGGTGAGCGTCAGCACCACACCCATCAATCCCGGCACCACGTTGTACTGCGTAATGTTGTCGGGATTGTAGAGCTGATGGACGACCACATTGAACGGCGAAGGCCCCGGCTGCAGGGAAGTGAGCGGCCCGCTGAGCTCCCGCTGGATCACGGACTGCACGATGCCGTTGACTGCTGCCAGTGCGCTCGCCGCCGCGGTGGGATCGGTGGCGTCGGCTTCGATCAGCAGAGACGGCCGCTCGTGCCGCAGAAGCTGCCGGGTGAAGCCGGCGGGAATGCTCACGACGAACAGTAAATCGCCTCGCGCCAGCGCCTCGCGTCCCGCCGCTTCATTGGGCAGTTCTCCACAACTTTGAAGTACGACGAGTTCTGCAGCGCGGTGATGAAGCTGCGCGTCACGTTCGTGTCGTCGGCACTGATGACAGCGGTATCCAGATGTCTGGGGTTCGTGTTGATGGCATAGCCAAACAGCGCCATCTGCAGAATCGGTATGCCCACAATCATCGCGAAGGTGATACGGTCGCGCTTTAACTGCGTGAACTCCTTGAGCACGATGCTCCACCAGCGGGCGACCGAGAAGCCGCGATGACGCATCAATGTTTGCCTCCGGAGTTCTTCTCCGCGCGGCTCATCAGGTGAATGAACACATCTTCGAGACTGGTATCGATCTGCTCGGCGCGCATGCCGCCGGGCCGGGAAGCCGCTTCCACGCTGCGTCTCAACTCGTCGGCGTCTGTTCCACTCACATGCAGCACATTGCCAAAGGTGACGGTCTGTTCGACGCCCGGTTGCTGCCGCAACTTCTCCTGCAGTTCCGAAAGGCGCTCGCCGTGGATAGCCCAGGTGGTCAAATGCTGGCCGGCAACGACCTCATCGGCTGACCCCTGCGCCAGGAGTCTTCCTGCGGAGATATACGCCAGCTTGTGGCAGCGCACCGCTTCATCCATATAGTGCGTGCTGACCAGGACGGAGATACCCTGTGCCGCCAGCCGCTGGATCTCGTCCCAGAAGTCGCGGCGGGCTCTGGGGTCCACGCCTGCCGTCGGCTCATCGAGCAGCAGCAGCTGCGGCTCGTGCAACATGCAGGCGGCCAGCGCCATGCGCTGTTTCCATCCGCCGGATAATTCGCCGGCCAGTTGATGGGCGCGAGCCGTCAGGCCGAGACCTTCCAGAGACTTCCGCACAACGTCCCTGCGCAACGGAATTTCATAAATGCGAGCGACAAAATCCAGATTCTCCGTGATCGTGAGGTCCTCCCAGAACGAGAATCTCTGCGTCATGTAACCGACCTTGCGCTTGATCTCGGCACTGTCGCGCAGAATGTCGTGTCCCAAACAGGTTCCGGTTCCGGAGTCAGGCTTCAGAAGGCCGCACATCATCCGAATCGTGGTCGTCTTGCCGCTCCCGTTCGGCCCCAGGAAGCCGAAGATTTCCCCTCGCTGTACGCGCAGCGACACATCTTTGACCACGTGCCTCGAGCCGAAGGGCTTGTTCAGGCCCTGCACGTCAATCGCATACGCCGGACTGGTGGCGGCGGTCACTGGAGAGCGATCTCCACGGGCTGGCCGGGATGCAGATCGGCCCCCTTTTGGGCGGAAGGTTTAGCGATCACCATGAACACGAGCTTTGATCGGTTCTCGTTGCTGTAGATGACTGGCGGAGTGTACTCATTTTGAGGAGAGATAAACGTGACCGCGGCGCTGAAAGCGCTCGAGCAGCCGTCGCAGTTCACGCGAATGCTTTGGCCCACGCGGAGTTGACCCATGACCGGCTCGGGCACGAAGAAGCGAATCTCGAGGTTCTCCGGGGGAAGAAGCTCGACGACGGGATTCCCGGCTGCGACCCATTCCCCCTCACGATAGAGAGTGTCAAAGACCAGGCCATGCCGCGGCGAAGCGATCTCCTTCTGTCCAAGCTTCCACTCCGCATCTGCCAGAGAGGCGCGATCGGCTGCCACCTGGTTCTGCTGCGCCCTGATCTGTTGTTGGCGCGCAGGGAGTGCGTCCACGGCCAGCGATGCTTCCAGTTCCTGGACCCGGGCCGCGCCCGATTCCGCTGCGGCTCGCGCGTTGATCAGGTCCGTCTGGGCGATGCCGCCGGCGCGATATTGAGCCTCATCGCTGGCCAGGATCTGGTCGGCCTGCTCCTTCTCCGCCAGCGCCTGCATCAGTTGCGCCCGCGTTACATCGATTTCCGCCGGACGCTTTCCGGTCTCGAGATCCGCGAGCCGCGAGCGGGAATTTCGCAGCAGCTGTTCAGCCTGATGCATGCCATCTGCTTCGGGCTCGTTGTCGAGCCGAAAGAGGGGATGTCCCGCATCGATCGTCTCGCCGCGCGTGACGGAAAGGCCCTCCAGCCTGCCGCTCTCGGGCGAGGCAACATACACGAATTTTCCCTCGATGTACCCCTGATAGGTATTCACCTGCTTCCGCGCGCATCCGCTGGCCGGCAGCATAGCCGCAACCGCGAAGCCGAATGGTTTGAAACGCCTGAGTGTCCGGCGAGCGAGCATGATTCCTCCGTTCCTATTTGTTTCCGGATCGCTTGGCTTGTTGAGCTGGAGACGCCGGCTCGAGACCATGGAGCAGCAGGCCGGTAATATGTTGCCGCATCGCATCCTCGCTCGGCACTTTGCGTCCAAATACCTCTGCCCAAAATCGCATCGTGGCCATGTGCATCATCACCAGCCCGATGACGGAGAAGACGATCATTCCGGGGTCGAGGTCCGGATTGACCGCATAGCTGGCCTGGCCGCGCGCGATGGCCGAGGCCAGTATCTTCACCTTGTCAAAGGGAAGATGGCGCAGCATACGCGTGCGCAGAAGGCCGCCCTCGTTCAAAACCTCGCGCATCCAGGTCGACGGAATCCAGGGCATCGCCGCGATGCCGGCCAGCATGCGTTCCACAACCCCGCGAATCATCTCTGCCGGGGCGGCGCCGGCCTCGAGCGGATTCCAGACCGAAGCGATCAGCGGAGCAATCCGCACCTCCACGACAGCATCCAGCAATTGCTCGCGGCCCGTGAAGTAGTAATGGACCATGGCTGGCGTAAGCCCCGCTCGCTTGGCGATCATGGCAAACGTTGTTGCCGCGACACCATGTTGAGCGAATAGGTCGGTGGCCGCGGCCAGCAGCAGATCCCGTGCATCGCGATCGAGCTTTGCCGGCGGACGGCCAGGAGTTCGGATAGAAGTTCTCGGCATTCGCGTTTCCCGATTAATTAACTAATGCAATAATTAAATATGAATTCGCGGTTCCTGTTAATCAGACCGCACGATTGGCTCGCGATGCGGGCGAGATCCCAGTTCGTCTCCGCCGATGCAAAATCGCCGCTTCGCTCATCAGTCGGATTCCGCGGGTTGACAGAGAAGTTCGCTTTGGCGGGGCATGCTCAGCCCTGGGCCGGGGGAATCCCTTGCCCGTCCCTCCGCGGACACCACTCTCCACAATGGGCTCGATGAGGGCAGTGGCCTGACTGTTAGGAATGGGTCGAGAGTTGTGTCCGCAGCGAACTGTTCAGTTGAGCGTCTTCCGCATTTCAGAGATGTCGTTCCAGGATGCTTCGAGCGGATCCTGTATGGACATGGCTTTCCAGCAGATCCAGATCCTTTTCGATAGTCCGCGCAACATCGTCACTGATGGCCGCCTCGTTGCGGAGTTGGATCAGTGACTCGCGCTCGATTTGCAGAATCTCCAGCAGCAATGCATCCCCCTGGATTCGGCTGCCTTCTTCATCGGCTTCGTGTTCTTCAATCGGCAATGCTCGAAGCCGACGCTCATAGAGGGACGACATTTCCGTCACGACGGCCGCGTCGAATCGCTCCTGCACGCGCCGTCGGTTCAGGTAACGGAGTACATCTTCCACAAGCCTGCGCCGCGCATGTCTTTCCTCTCGCTCTTCGTCGCTGGTCGTGTCGATCGCCATAAGCCGGATCAGGGATGGCATGGTTAAACCCTGCAGCACGAGAGATGTCACGATGAGGCAGAACGTCAGATACACGATCATGCTGCGTTGTCCGTAGCTTGCGCCGTTAGCGAGGGAGTACGGGACGGAGAACGCCGCGGCCAGCGAAAGCACACCTCGCATGCCTCCCCAGCTTAGAACGAATAATTCCCTCGCGCGCGGAGCGACGATGTCCGGCGCCTTTCGAAGGCAGCGATACCAGAACACGGAGTACGTTTCTGCGAAGATCCAGACCAGACGAAGCACGACAATCGAGAGGCTGAAGAGAGCGCCTGCCTGAAGGAGCCGCCAGATGCCGATGCCCGATAACTGCGATCGAACGAATGGGAGCTGCAGCCCAATCAGAATGAAGACAACCCCATTCAATACGAAGGTGATCACGTCCCAGGCGCCGGCGAACTGCAGTCTTACCTGCGGCGACATAAAGCGATGGCTCTCGCGGCTCATCACCATGCTGCACGCGATTACGGCCAGAACGCCGGAGGTGTGAAAACGCTGCGCGAGGATGTAGACAGCATAGGAGATCAGGAGGCTGACCACGATTTCGATCGGGCCGTCATCGATCCAGCGTTCGAGCTTTGAAACGAAATAACCGATCAGGAATCCGATGAGCACGCCGCCGCCCGAGAGGTAAACGAGCCTGCCAACTGACTCGAACACGGTGGGAGTGTGACCGCTTACGAGGATTCCGAGGCTGAACTGGAAAGCCAGCAGACCTGTGCCATCGTTGACAAGACTCTCTGCCTCAAGGACGTCTACAATCCGGCGCGGGAGGCCCAGCCGTCGCGCAATGGAGGTTGCAGCGATGGCGTCGGTGGCGCCGATTATGGCTCCGAGCAGAAGCGCCGACTTCCAGTCGAAGCCCGGCAGGAGCCAGCGGCGTACCGCGATCATGACAAGAATCGTAAAGATCACGAGACCGATGGCGAGCCTGAGAATTCTGCTGAAGTTTGCCTGAAACTCCCGCCAGGAGAGGTGCCAGCCTGCGGCAAAAAGCAATGGCGGAAGGAAGACAAAGAAGACCAGGCTGGGGTTGAGCGCGATGTTGGGGAAAATCGGCAGCACGCCGAGGATGCCGCCGACGATGGTCAGCAGGATGGGATAGGGCACCCTGAGCCGCTGCGCCGCTCCGGCAAAGACGGCGACGAAAAGCAGAAGGAGCAGAAAGAGGCTCTCACTTCTGATGAATTCCGCTTCCATTTCTTTTCAATTCTAGTGACACAGAGCATTTCCTGACGGTTTTTCTGGAATGCTCCATCGTCGTAACCTCATTGATCGGGGCGGTCTGCCCAACATCGGCTCAACCGTCGAAGTGAGCCGCCGTTACCACCCGATCATGAGAACTTTGTACACCAGCAGAATAACTACGCCCGCCAGCGTGATCCATGCGGACAGCGAGTAGCGTCGGAGGAAGTACAAGGTCACGCCGGCCCAGCAACAGCAAACAGCTATTAAAGAGCCACCCACATACTCCGTCGCGGCTGCGGCCGAAAAGTTCGCGCCATGGACGTGTTTAAGCCACAGGATTTCACCCAGTGTCCTGACGACGATTAGGAATTGAATCGTGATTCCTGTCTGAGCCCAACGTTCTTTTGTCACCTGGAAAGTGTAGTTGGGCAGGCCGCTTCTGCGAAGTCGCCTGTGCGCTCATCGATGATTCTTGCCAGACCGGCCAGAACGAGCGCCTCATACCACTCCAGGCCTGCCAGCGGCGTGGAGGCCGCTCATATGCGCAGGAAGGACAAGAAGCCCCTTCGCCATAAGATCGTCCTGCGAGTATGGATCCGGAATCAAGCCCAATTGCACGGCTGGCGCGGAAGGCCAAGTCGGCTGTCACCTGCGCAGCAACGTCACCTGCAGGAGCGGCGAGAGCTTTGGCGTGCCCGTCCCGCCGAGTCGTTTGTAGTACCTGCAGCCAGCCGCCGGTGGCTGTTTATTTTGCAACGGGTTCAAGCGGCTTTGAGAGTCTCCGTTTTGGCGGCGATGCAGTCCAGCAGCTCTTTCCAGGACTGGACGAATGATTCGGCGCCCTCGTCCTGGAGTTGCGAGCCGAGCGCTTTTGTATCGATGCCCGCTTTGTCGAACACGGCCAGTTCGTCGCCGACATGAGCAGGCAGCGTTTCATGGATATCTCCGTGATCGGCGAATGCTTTCAATGTCTCATCAGGCATGGTGTTTACGGTGAAAGGAGCGGCCAGGGCCTCAACATACAGCGTGTCCGAGGCCTTTGGATCCTTGGTTCGGGTGCTGGCGAAGAGCAGGCGCTGGACACGAGCGCCGGCATTCAGAACACGCTGCGAGCGCGGCGAGTCGAGCAATGCCCGATAGCTCTCATAGGTCTGTCTCGCAACGGCGATGCCCAGCCGGTTCCGCAGTTCCGCGGGAGCTGTGCCGGCTATCGCCACATCCCAGCGGCTGACAAACAGCGAGGCAACGGAACCAACGTCGGGGTCCAGCCCGGCTGCGATGCGGCGCTCGATGCCGCGCAGATACGCCTCGGCGGCCGCGAGATATTGCGCCGACGAGAACAGGAGTGTCACATTAACCGGCACACCCGCGAAGATAGCCTCTTCAATGGCGGCCAGGCCTTCTTTCGTGCCCGGTATCTTGATGAAGAGGTTAGGCCGCGCTGCACGAGCATGGAGATCCCTGGCGGCGGCGATGGTAGCGGCAGTGTCATGGGCCAACAAGGGCGACACTTCCAGCGACACCCAGCCGTCTACGCGGTTGGTCCGATCATGGATGGGCCGAAAGAGATCGGCAGCCTGCCCCAGGTCTTCGATCGCCAGGTCGAAGAAGAGAGCCTCGCCAGACTTGCCTTCCTGGATCTTCTGTTGGATAGCGTCATCGTATTCGCGGCTGCTCCTGAGCGCATGATCGAAGATGGTTGGATTTGAGGTGAGCCCAGTAACTGAGAACTCCTGGATGTAGCGGCGGAGCCTGCCCTTCATCAGCAACGCGCGTGTGATGTTATCGAGCCAAAGGCTTTGGCCCAAGTCGTGGAGCTTTTGCGTAGCTTTCATATCTTTTCCTCCCGGATCGCTCACGGATTAGGCGTGTAAGTGCTGGTGTGCTGGGCTGCTGTCGATGAGCGCTCCGCGGCTAGCAACAGCTGTTATCCGGATGTCTGGTGGGGGGTATGCCGGCGGCCACGTGCGAGAATGCCCCGTTCCAGCGCTTTCATCGGTTGTGCAGTTTCTGGCCGTCGGCTCCCATCAGCGCCGCGGTTCCCGCGAGTCTATGCCTAATTATTGGGCGCCGCTCCACTTCCAGTTCAGGATCTCCGGCATGTCCTGTCCGTGAGCTGCTATATAGTGTTTGTGTTCGATCAGCTTGTCCTGCATCTGTTGCTTCAGGTAGTCGCCCCTGGAACCCAGATTCGGTACCCGATCCACCACGTCCTGCACCAGGTGGAAGCGGTCCAGGTCATTCTGCACCCTCATGTCGAAGGGGGTAGTAATGGTGCCCTCTTCCTTGTAGCCCCGCACATGCAGGTTGTGGTTGGCGCGGGCATAGGTCAGCCGATGGATGAGCCACGGATATCCGTGAAATCCGAAGATGATGTGTTTGTCTCTTGTGAAAAGGGAGTCGTAATCCTTTTCGTTCAGCCCGTGCGGGTGTTCCGTGCCGGGCTGCAGCTTCATCAGATCGACGACATTGACCACACGGATCTTCACCTCCGGCAGATGTTCGCGAAGAATGGAGACTGCGGCAAGAATTTCCAGGGTAGGTGTGTCTCCGCAGCAGGCCATCACTACGTCGGGCTCGCTGTTCTGGTCATTGCTGGCCCATTGCCAGATGCCGACGCCTTCCGTGCAATGCACGACCGCCTGATCCATCGTCAACCATTGCGGAAGCGCATGCTTTCCCGCAATCACTACGTTGACGTAGTTTCGGCTGCGCAGACAGTGGTCGACGACGGATAAAAGGCAGTTGGCGTCGGCCGGGAGATAACAGCGCACGATATCGGCCTTCTTGTTGATGACGTGGTCGAGGAAGCCGGGATCCTGGTGAGTGAAACCGTTGTGGTCCTGCTGCCACACATGCGAGGCCAGAAGATAGTTCAGCGAGGAGATATCGCGACGCCATGGCAGTTCACGGCACACCTTCAGCCATTTCGCATGCTGGCTGAACATCGAGTCGACGATGCGGATGAACGCCTCATAGCTGTTGAACAGCCCATGCCGTCCTGTGAGCAGATACCCTTCGAGCCACCCCTCGCACTGGTTTTCGCTCAGCATGGAATCCAGAACACGGCCAGCCGGCGCGAGGAACTCGTCGTTGCTGAATGTACGCGCGTCCCACTGACGATTGGTGACCTCGAAGACGGCCTGCAGGAGATTCGAGACGGTTTCATCGGGACCGAAAACGCGGAAGTTACGCGTGTCCTGATTCAACCGGGCAACGTCGCGCAGAAACGAGCCCAGCACGAGCGTGTCTTCGATCTGGACCGCGCCCGGTGCAGTCACGGTGACCGCGTGGTCGTGGAAGTCGGGCATGCGCAGATCGTGGAGAAGAATACCGCCGTTCGCATGAGGATTGGCACCCATACGACGGGTGCCCTGTGGGGCTAACTCAGCCAGTTCCTGGATGAGCCGTCCCTTCTCATCGAACAATTCCTCGGGCTTATAGCTCTTCATCCAGTTCTCGAGCAGCTTGACATGATCGGGATGCTGAGGATCGACGAGCAGCGGCACCTGATGGGCCCGAAACGTTCCCTCGATCTGCAGGCCGTCGACGACTTTCGGCCCCGTCCAGCCTTTGGGCGACTTGAGGACGATCATGGGCCAGCGCGGCCGGGTCGTGTCGTTGTCCCTGCGTGCATTCGCCTGGATCCGATGGATGTCCGTGATGGCTGCGTCAAGAGCGGCGGCCATGAGTTCGTGCATCTTCTCCGGCTCATCCCCTTCCACAAAGTAAGGCGCCCAGCCACAGCCGCTTAAGAATTGATCCAATTCATCATGCTCAATACGGGCGAGTACAGTGGGATTGCTGATCTTGTAGCCGTTCAGGTGCAGGATCGGCAGCACTGCTCCGTCAGTCCTGGGATCGAGAAATTTGTTGGAATGCCACGAGGTCGCCAGGGATGCCGTTTCCGCCTCACCGTCGCCAATCACACAGGCGACGATGAGATCGGGATTATCGAACGCTGCTCCGAAGGCATGGCTGAGCGAGTAACCCAGTTCGCCGCCTTAGTGGATCGATCCAGGCGTCGTGGGCGCAACATGGCTGGAGATACCTCCGGGAAACGAGAACTGCTTGAACAGCTCTTTCAGCCCAGCTTCGTCCCGGGTAACGTTCGGATAAACCTCGCTCCAGGTGCCTTCGAGGTAGACGTTGCCCGCAATCGCGGGGCCCCCGTGGCCAGGGCCGGCGATATAGAACATATTCAGGTCGTACTTCCTGATGACCCGGTTCAGGTGAACGTAGATAAAGTTCTGACCGGGCGTTGTACCCCAATGGGAGACCACCAGAGGCTTCACGTGCTTCAGCTTCAGCGGCTCTTTCAGCAGGGGATTGTCATAGAGGTATATCTGGCCCACCGACACATAATTGGCCGCGCGCCAGTAAGCGTCCATTTTGCGCAGAAGCTCTGGAGCGAGCGTGTGGCTGTCCTCAACGGACTCTTTTCTGCCTAACGCTTCGGGCGTCTCGTGGAGCAATTCCGCAGTGGCGAGCATGTCGGTCGGCATCGTTTGATTCTCCGTTTATCCCATGGGGTGAAGGAATCGGTTGGAGCGAGCAGTGGCGAACGATGGAACCTGCTCGTTGAGGGGAGCCCTGAGTCGCTCAGGCGCGCTCACAGGTGTGCCCTCCATATCGTCGCATCCACGCCAGCGGTAAGCTGATCCCTTTTGATCATGCTGAACCGGCCACAACGATGGACGCTGGTGGCTTCTGCATGGAGCTCCGCCGTCATCGTGGTGGGTTGCTGTCTGCAGGCATCGCACTTTCCAGAACGAATAGGCCGCGTTTCTATTGGTGAGCAGTACTGCACAGCGCCGGCATGCTCATGAGGAAGATACTTGATCCCACGCGCGCAGATGACCTTTGTCGTCGCGACCCGCTCGCAGACCAGGAGAAGTCCATCGTGTCCCTATCTCCTACGACCACGGAATCTACTCCTGACTCAAGGCAGGATTCCCGGCCCCAGGCAGAGGCTCCATCGAAGGCTTCGGACAAAGAAAGCACGAAGCCCAATGCAAAAGCTCAGGCCCAGGAAGACCTGAAACCTGACGCAAAGCCTCAGTCCGGAGACGACCTGAAGTCCATCCCGATGGCGGATCTCCAGAAAAAGCTGGGGTCTTCCCCCGACGGACTTAGCCAGGCCGAGGCTCAGAAACGGCTCACCCAGTACGGTCCAAATGAAATCGCGGAAAAGAAGACCAATGCATTCCTGAAGTTCCTCAGCTATTTCTGGGGTCCCATTCCGTGGATGATCGAAGTGGCAGTCATTTTGTCCGGAGTGGTGCGGCACTGGATGGATTTTGGCATCATCCTTTTCCTCCTGCTTTCGAATGCGGCCGTGGGGTTCTGGGAAGAGCATCAGGCGGGTAACGCCATTGAGGCGCTCAAGGCCAGGCTGGCCATCAATGCGCGCGCCAAACGCGACAGTAAGTGGACGACTCCGAAGGCATCGGAGCTGGTTCCCGGCGATGTTATCCGCCTGCGCCTGGGCGACATCATCCCCGCGGACGCGCGCCTGCTGGCGGGCGATCCAGTCGAAGTCGATCAGTCCGCGTTGACCGGAGAATCACTGCCGGTTTCCGTCAAGCCGGGTGGCGCAGTCTTTTCAGGCTCGATCCTCCGCCAGGGCGAGATCGACGCCATGGTGTATGCAACCGGGACGAACACCTATTTCGGCAAGACGGCTCAGTTAGTCCAGGAGGCGCATAGCGTCAGCCATTTCCAGCGTTCCGTGCTGGAGATCGGCGACTACCTGATTATTCTTGCGGCGGCCCTGGTGATATTGATCCTGGTGGTCGCACTCTTTCGGGGCGACCGGGTTCTGACGACCCTTGAGTTCTGCCTGGTGCTTCTCGTGGCCGCTATCCCGGTAGCTATGCCCACAGTATTGTCCGTGACCATGGCCGTTGGCGCGCGGCTGCTGGCAAAAAAGGAAGTGGTGGTGACGCGTTTGTCGGCCATCGAGGAACTGGCCGGCGTGGACATCCTGTGCTCCGACAAAACCGGCACGCTAACGCAGAACAAGCTGACCCTGGGCGATCCTTTCAGCGTGAACAACATCCCCGGCGATCAGGTGATCCTCTGGGCCGCACTCGCTTCGCGCGCCGAAAACAAAGACACCATCGATCTGGCGGTGATCGGCGGGGTGAAGGACAAAGAAGCCCTGAAGGGTTATCAGATCCTGCATTTCCAGCCCTTCGATCCGGTGCATAAGCGCACGGAAGCCACGGTGAAAGGCGGAGACGGCAAGCAGTTCTTCGTGGCCAAGGGCGCGCCGCAGGTCATTCTCGCCATGGCGACGAACGCCGAAGAGGTTAAGCCGGCCGTCGAGAAGGCGGTCAATGAATTCGCCGGACGCGGCTTCCGCTCCCTGGGCGTGGCGCGCGCGGATGAGGAAGGTAAGTGGCAATTTTCCGGCGTGCTGCCGTTATTCGATCCGCCGAGAGAACAGGCGAAAGCCACCATCGCCAGCGCCCGGCAAATGGGCGTAAAGGTGAAGATGGTGACGGGCGATCAGGTGGCCATCGCTCGCGAAACCGCGAAACAACTGGGGATGGGAACCAATATCCTCGACGCTACTTCGCTGGGCGACACGAAGCAGCAGGCCACCGATCAATCCGCGGAGGCAATCGAGAAAGCGGACGGCTTCGCCCAGGTGTTTCCGGAACATAAATTCCACATTATCGAAGTTCTTCATAAGCGCGGCCACTTCGTAGGGATGACCGGCGATGGCGTGAACGACGCCCCCGCGCTGAAGCAGGCTGATTGCGGCATCGCGGTTTCCGGGGCGACCGATGCGGCCCGCGCGGCGGCGTCGATCGTGCTGCTGGCGCAGGGTCTCTCGGTGATCATCGACGCAATTAAAGAGAGCCGCAGGATCGTCCAGCGGATGAACAGTTACGCCATCTACCGTATCGCGGAAACGCTGCGCGTGCTGTTGTTCATGGTGCTGGCAATCCTGGTGTTCAACTTCTATCCACTGACCGCCGTGATGATCGTGCTGATCGCTGTCCTCAACGATGGGGCAATTCTCTCCATCGCGTATGACAACGTTCATTACAAAGACCAGCCCGAGGCATGGAACATGCGGCTGGTGCTGGGGATCGCGACGGTGCTCGGCGTGGTTGGTCCCATTGCGGCGTTCGGCTTGTTCTATCTCGGCGATCGCGTCCTGCACCTTGGACATCCGCAGCTCCAGACGCTGATGTACCTGCTGCTCTCTGTCGCCGGCCACCTGACCATCTTCCTCACTCGCACCCGTGGTCCGCTCTGGTCCATACGCCCCGCCAGAATTCTTTGGATGGCCGTGTTGGGAACCCAGGCCATAGCAACGCTGATTGCGGTCTATGGGCTGTTCATGGCGCCGCTCGGCTGGAAGCTGGCCGGCCTGGTATGGGCTTACGCTCTCGTCTGGGCTCTGGTGACGGACCGCGTGAAACTTCTTGGTTATCGGATTCTCGACCCGACAAAAGAACCCTTGCTCACCAGGAAGCCGCCGGTCGACCGTACGCCGCTGATCGCCGCACGAGCCTATGAACTCTACCAACAGCGCGTGCATGGGGAAAGCCAGCAGGATCAGGACTGGCTTGAGGCGGAACGAGAAGTCCGGAGCAATCCCTCAGCAAGTCCCAGGGTTGCGTAAGACGCTTGCGTCGTACTGAAAGAAGAAGATGAAAATTAATGCGAAGGACTTTCGCGTTCGGCCCGGAAAGAAGGTCGTACTCAGCAAGTGGCCAACCACGGTCGAGCCTATTTGTCCGTCGGACGTCGAGTATGACGACCTTCTCGCAAAGCACGTGAAGGAGCTAAGCTCCCTGCAGCAGCTTCATTACGCATCGCATCGGTACGCCTTGCTCCTGGTTTTTCAGGGAATGGACGGCGCCGGCAAAGACGGGGCCATCCGGCACGTGATGTCGGGTGTAAACCCGGAAGGCTGCGAGGTATTCAGTTTCAAGCAGCCGAGCGCCGAAGAGCTTGACCATGATTTTCTGTGGCGCGCCATGTGCCGGCTTCCGGAACGTGGTCGGATCGGCATCTTCAACCGTTCCTATTACGAAGACGTACTGGTCGTTCGGGTGCATCCGGAGCTTCTCCGCACCCAGGGCCTGCCGACAGAACTGTGCGACGAGAAGACCGTCTGGGACGGTCGGTATCACTCCATCGTGGATATGGAGAAGCATCTGCACCGTAACGGTACCCGGATCGTCAAAATATTTCTGCACCTTTCCGAAGAGGAGCAGCGGAAGCGCTTTCTGGCGCGCATCGATGAGCCGGACAAGAACTGGAAATTTAGCCTCGCCGACATTCACGAGCGGAAATACTGGAAGGATTACGTGAAGGCCTATGAGGCCTGCCTGCATGCCACCAGCACGCACCACGCCCCCTGGTATATCGTTCCCGCCGATGACAAAGAGAATGCGCGGCTGATTGTCTCCCGCATTGTGCTCGATGCGCTTGAAGACCTCAAGATGGCATGGCCCGGAACCACGCCGAAGCGGCGCGCAGAATTGCAGTCCATCCGCAAGCATCTGGCAGCCTGAAGATTTACGGTCGCCGTAACCACTCCTAATGGCTCTACAGCAAAAGAGAAAGGCTCGATCACGATGTCCATCATTGATCCGATTACAGGCGTCGATGGGAAGAGCAGCCCCATATCGCTGAGCCAGTGCTATCAAAAGAATTTTCTGGCATTCACCTCCGCCGTCGATGCTGTCTTGCCCGCTGCGATTGCCGGCGCAGGGAGCCAGCAAGCCATCTGCTCAATCCATGAAGTTCCAGCTATGCCGCAGGTGCGTCAGAAGGATGCCCCCTCAGTCCAGCGCGACAGCGGGCGTGGGGACAGGAAGGTATTAAGAAGCAAAGCCATATGACGTCAATCCCGGAAGTCGAAGGTATGGACGGGCTGACCGAGCTGGCGCTCAACCTGCACTGGTCCTGGAACCCTGCAGCGGATGAACTGTGGAAACGCCTGGACACCGAACTTTGGGAGGCCACGCAGAATCCCTGGGTCATTCTGCAGACCGTTTCCCGGGACACGATCAAGACCGCGTTGGCGGAGGCGGAGTTTCGTCAGCGTCTTGACGAATTGCTGCTAAAGAATCGGGAAGCCTACAGCTCAGATGCCTGGTTCCAGGAGAAACATCCGGATACAGCCCTAACTCTGGCCGCCTACTTCAGCATGGAGTTCATGCTGAGCGAAGCACTGCCTATCTACTCAGGTGGCCTGGGCAATGTAGCCGGCGACCAGATGAAGGCGGCCAGTGACCTGGGTGTCCCGGTCGTGGGAGTCGGCCTGCTCTACGGTCAGGGATACTTCCGCCAGGATTTCGATTCGGAGGGCCGGCAACGGGCGTTATATCCCGTCAACGATCCCGGCCAGTTACCTATCCGCCCACTGCGGCGACCCAATGGCGAATGGTTGCGGCTGCAAATCCAACTACCCGAATCCAGGATCTGGCTGCGCTGCTGGGAAGTCTCAGTGGGCCGTACGAAACTCTATCTGCTGGATACCAATGATTTCGCCAACAGCGCCGCGCATCGGGGAATAACCAGCGAACTTTATGGCGGCGACTCGGAGATGCGCCTGAAGCAGGAGATCGTGCTCGGCATCGGCGGATGGCGATTGCTGCGGGCACTGGGCTTGCAGCCTGAGGTCTGCCATCTCAATGAAGGACACGCGGCCTTCGCCACCCTGGAAAGGGCACGATTTTACATGGAGGATCATCAGAAGCCCTTTGATCTCGCCATGAGTGTCACGCGGGCAGGGAATGTTTTCACCACGCATACCGCAGTCTCAGCGGGATTCGATCGCTTCGGTCCCGAACTCATACGGAAGTATCTGAGTCATTACGCGCAGGACGAACTCGCGATTCCGATTGAAGATTTGCTGGCCATGGGAAGACAGAGCCGCGACGACGATTCGGAAGCGTTCAACATGGCCTGGCTCGCGGTCCGCAGCAGCGGCCAGATCA
>JBARMS010000041.1:0-3310 GCA_049802575.1 Acidobacteriaceae bacterium
GCGCGCAGCCGCTCGCTCGCCTCGCGCTTCCAGGCCGGGGTCGCAGCGGCGGGCGGCGGCACGGCAGGCGGACTCAGGGGCGGCAGCAGATTCGACGTCGATGCGCTCAATGCAAAAATCCTCGTCGACGCTTTTCGCGGCTGCTGGTCATCGAAACCCTGCAGGCGCAATCGCGTCTCTCTACGTAATGCTGAACCCGGTAGGGGAAAGAAGGCTGCGAAGAATCGTCAGATTGTCAGACCGCGGGACGTCTCCGGCCAGCGCACACCGGACCCGGCAGCGTCTGCACGCACAACACCGCAGCGGCAGCGCGATGCCGGCCGGCGCGGCGTCCATCCCGATCATGTCAGTCAGCCAGAGCAACGGGTCGCGGGCGCGGAAAACCTCGGCATTTCGCTTTGCTATGCTGGAGTTGCCGCGCTCAATGAGAACCCGCTTGCTTTGGTGTATCACGCTGCTCCTGCTGTGTCATCACCACGGCTGGGCGCAGGCGGTAACCACGCAGTTTCCCCCGTCCCTCTCCGCACCCATCCGAGCAGCCGATCTGCCCGACGATCCGTCTCTGCAAAGCGCTCTTCCCGAGGCGCACGTCGTCGCCCAGCCCCCGGCCGGCGTCCCCGTCAAGCTGGTAGCGAATGACCAGAAGCGCCACAGCCTGGCGGCCAGCAACTTCTACACCCTCGACGGCGACGTCGTCATCTACTACCGCAACTACATCGTCCACGCCGACCACGCCACCTACGACGACAACAGCGGCGACGTCATCGCGAAGGGCCACATGATGATCGACGGCGGTCCCGACGACGAGCACTTCGTCGCCAGCCACGGCAAGGTCAATGTCTATCAGGACAGCGGCGAATTCTTCGACGTCACCGGCACCCTCGGCGTCTCCCGCACACCCCGCGGCCGCCTCGTCTACACCGCGCCCAATCCCTTCGCCATCACCGCTCGCGAGGTCCTGCAACTCGGCAAAGGCCACTACAAGGTCATCCACGGCACCATGACCTCCTGCGCCCTCCCCAAGCCGGACTGGCGCATCCTCGCTGAAGACATCGAGCTGAACAACGGCATCGCCAAAACCGCCAACGGCTTCTTTGAGTTCTTCCGCACGCCCGTCTTTTATTTGCCCTACATCACCCATCCCATCGCCGACCAGCGCAACTCCGGCATTCTCCTCCCCTACTTCGGCAACAACACCACCAAGGGATTCGTCGTCGGCGAAGGCTATTACCAGACCTTCGGACGCAGCGCCGATCTCACCATGGCCACCCAGTTCTGGTCGAAGCGCGGCTGGGCTCCCAATGGATTATTCCGTTATCGCGGGCTCAATCAGGATTTTGTCACTTCGCATTTTCACAGCCTGCTCGATCGCGGCTATGCCGAGCCCAACGGCACCAAAGTCAACCAGGGCGGCATCGACATCGCCATCGATGGCCGCCACGATCTTTCCACGCAAACCACCGCCAGGTTCGACGCAGAGTATCTCAGCTCCTACGTCTACCGCCTCGTCTTCGAGGAAGAGTACGCCATCGCCATCGACTCCGAAGTCAAGTCGCAGGCCTTCCTCACCCACGAGGATCGCGACATGTGGGCCAGCCTGCGCATGAACCGTTACCAGAATTTTCAGAACGCGAATATCCCCGGCGACGAGGTCCGCATCCTCCATCTGCCTGAAATCGACGTCGCTGCCGCCGATCATGCGCTCGGCGATTCGCGCCTCCTGTGGGGATTCAACGGCTCCGCCGTCGCCCTCTCCCGCTACGACTTTCCCAGCTTCCGCACCAGCGCGTCCGTGCCGCGCGTGGATGTCTACCCCCGCCTCTCCCTGCCCCTGCATTTCGACGGCTGGGATTTCCGCCCCGAAGCCGCCGTGCGCGAGACCTGGTACGGCAAAAGCCAGGATTCCGCGACTCTCGAGCAGATCCCCGTCGTGCGCGGTCTGGCTCTGTCCCGAACCGCCCTGGAGGCCGGCTTCGATTTCCGCCCCCCCGTCCTCGAGCGCGATTTCTCCGCGCCCTGGCTCACCCATCTCCTCGGCGGCGACGTGCGCCACACCATCGAGCCCGACCTCCGCTACCGCTACGTCACCGGCATCAACGACTTTCGCAACATCCTCCGCTTCGACGACACCGACGTGGCCAGCAACACCAACGAAGCCGAGTATGGCGTCACCCAGCGCCTCTTCCTCCGCCATCTCGCCCAGCATCTCTGCAAAGGCGACGACGCCCTCGGCCCCGCCGACCTCTGCGGCGGCGACACTCGCGACTGGATCACCTGGCGCGTCGCGCAGAAGTACTACTTCGAGCCCGACTTCGATCACGCCATCACCCGCGGCACGCCCAACCCCCTCGATACCACCCTCGATTTCACCGGAGTCGACTTTCTCACCCGGCCCCGCCACACCACGCCCCTCATCTCCCGCCTGCGCATGCGCACCACCACCGGCTCCGACGTGGAGTGGGATCTCGATTACGACTTCAGGGAAGGCAAGATCACCTCGAGCAACGTCTTCGCCGGTTACCAGAAGGGCCTGAACCGTTTTCAGTTCGGCGACTCCTTCGTCAACGTGCCCCTCGGCTACACGCCCCTCACCACCGCCCCGCCAACCACTCTCCCATCGCCCGATCAGCGCAGCCCCTTCAACCAGATTCACGTCACGGCGGTTCATGGCGCGGTCAGCAAGCTGGGCTGGAGCGAGGGTGTCAGCGCGGCCTACGACCTCGTCCACCAGCAGCTCCAGTTCGGCGCGGCCCAGGCGCAGTACAACTGGAACTGCTGCGGCATCGACTTCCAGTACCGCCGCTTCTCCCTCGGCTCCATCCGCGACGACACCGAATACTTCTGGAGCATCAACCTCGCCGGCTTCTCCAACGTCGGCGACCTAACCCACCGCATCAGCCTCTTCTAATGTCCCGTCCGTGAATTCTGCTCCAGGACCCCATCCCTGAACTTCCCCACATGGAGAGAGGTGTCATTCTGAGCAAACGGGGCCCCGAACGTATTTCAGTTCGGGGGTGGTAAGCGAAGAATCCGCGGTTGCTTTTGCTCTCGATCGGACACGAACTTCCTGGACACTACATCGGGATGGATCGACAACCACGTTCATGGATGTTGGCTCAATGGAAACCCTCTGTCATCCTGAGCAACCCCTCCAAAACTCTGTCATCCTGACCGAGCCCTCCGACACTCTGTTATCCTGAGCGAGCCTTCCAAATTCATTGCGCCCGTTTTTGGCGCAACACATAATTCAGACGCGAGTCGAACGGACCTGCATTTTTTTTTGACGAGCTTCTTCCCAATCCATGCATCC
>JBARMS010000042.1:0-5820 GCA_049802575.1 Acidobacteriaceae bacterium
CGGCGCCGTGCAGCCCCAGCTCGCGCTCCCGCGCCACGGTCTTGATGCGGGCGATATCCCTGCGCAGCTCGCGCAGCTTCTTCACGCCCTCCGTCTGCCCGAGCTTCATCTGGAAGCGCAGGCGGAACAACTGCTCGCCGGTCTTGCGCTCCTCGAGCCCCAGCTCATCGTCGCTCAGGTTGCGTATCTTCTCGACATCCATCGTTTTCTTCTCTCCGCGGCAACCGGCCTTCACTCCGGCGTCCCGCCAAAAATCCCGGCGCCTACTTTGCGGCGACCGACACCTTCGCGTCATGCCGCTGCACGAATTTCGTCTTGAGCGGCAGCTTGTGCGCCGCCAGACGCATGGCTTCCGACGCCATTTCCGGCGTGACGCCTTCCATCTCAAACAGGATCCGCCCAGGCCGCACGACGGCGACCCAGTGATCGGGCGCGCCCTTGCCTTTGCCCATACGGGTCTCGGCCGGCTTCTTGGTTACCGGCTTGTCAGGAAACAGCCGCAGCCAGATCTTGCCGCCGCGCTTGATGAAGCGGGTCATCGCCACGCGGCTGGCTTCAATCTGCCGATCGGTGATACACCCGCACTCCATGACCTTCAGCCCGAAGTCGCCGAACGACAGCTCGCCGCCGCGCCACGCCTTGCCCCGCATGCGGCCGCGCTGCTGCTTGCGATACTTCACTTTCTTTGGCATCAACATAGAAAAACCCTCGAAAAGCAGCTATCAGCTGTTAGCTACTGGCTCTTAGCCTGCTCGTTACAACATCCCGCCTTCGCCTTAACCCGGCTTAGCTCAGACCCGCACAACTGCGGCTGGCAGCTAACGGCTAAAAGCTACCAGCTAAAAAACGCTCGTTCCCACCGCAGACTGCGGCTCGCGCCGGCGCTGCTGGTAGATATCTCCGCGATAGATCCACGTCTTGACGCCGATGACGCCATACGTGGTGCGCGCCTCGGCAAACCCGTAATCGATGTCGGCGCGCAGCGTGTGCAGCGGCAGACGTCCCTGCAGATACCACTCGGAGCGCGCGATTTCGTTGCCGTTCAGCCGGCCGCTCACGCGCACCTTGATCCCCTTGCAGCCGAAGCGCAGCGCCGAATCGACCGCCTTGCGCATAGCGCGGCGGAAGCCGACGCGCTTTTCCAGCTGCAGGGCGATGTTCTCGGCCACCAGCTGCGCGTCCAGCTCCGGCTTGTTCACTTCGAGAATGTCGATGAACACGTCGCGATTGGTGCGCTTCTGCAGCTCGCCCTTCAGCTTCTCGATCTCGGCGCCCTTGCGGCCGATCACGATGCCCGGCCGGGCGGTGCGGATCATCAGGCGCAGCTTGTTGCCCGGACGCTCCACCTCGACGGAGCTGACGCCGGCCGCCTTCAGCTTCTCCTTCAGCTCGCGCTTCAGGTGAACGTCTTCGATCAGCAGCCGGCTGTAATCTTTCACCGCAAACCAGCGCGAGTGCCATGGCTTGTTGATTCCGACCCGAAATCCGTAAGGATGGACTTTCTGCCCCATAACGTTGAGATCCTCTCGCTACTTCTTCTTCGCGGACTTCTTCGCCGCGGCCTTCTTTGCCGGCTTCTTTGCGGCTGCCTTTTTGGGGGCAGCCTTTTTCGCCGGAGCCTTTTTCCCTGCCGTCTTCTTCACCTGTTTCGCGGGATGCGCCGGCTCTTCTTCCACCTTGTGCACGAGGCCTTCCGCCTGGGCGCGCTCGGCCACCCCGATCTGGATGTGCGCAAGCCGCCGCTGATACCGGTAGGCGCGTCCCATGGGCGCCGGCCGAATGCGTTTCATGCGCGGGCCTTCGTTCGCCACCGCCGTCTTCACATACAGGTTGTCGAGGTCCACGTCGAGGCCCTGTTCCTGGCTCAGGTGGTTGGCGTTCTGCAGCGCCGAGCGCAGCACCTTCTCCACCAGCGGAGCGACCGCCTTGCGCGTGAACGCAACCGTGTTGAGCGCATCCTCGACGCCGCGTCCCTTGATCAGATCGAGCACCAGCCGCGCCTTCTGCGGAGATACCCGCTGAAATCGCGCTTCGGCCCGGAATTCCCGTGTTAGCGTTTCCATCCCTTGCTCCAAACCTTCCCCAATCCAGCGTTCACCGGTCTTTCGCTGACCGCTTCCTGGCTGACCGTCTCATCGCTGACCGGATCATCGCTGACCGGCATTCAGCTTTATTTCGGCCGCGCCGTGGTTTCGGCGGCCTTCACCGAATGACCTTTGAAGATGCGCGTCGCGGCGAACTCGCCCAGCTTGTGGCCCACCATGTTTTCTGTCACATACACCGGCACAAATTTCTTGCCGTTATGGACTGCGATGGTGTGCCCCACCATTTCCGGATGAATCGTCGAGCGGCGCGACCAGGTGCGGATGACTTTCTTGTCATTCGCCCGGTTCATCGTCTCGATTTTGACCATCAGGTGCGTATCCACGAACGCGCCTTTTTTTGTCGACCTTGCCATGCTCAGCAACCTCTTTGCTTTCGGCTTATCGCCGCTGTTCTTGCGCTGACTTGCTCACTCGCTCTTCTGCCAGCTTGCTATTTGCTGCGTCTCGACACGATGAATGCGTCGGTCCGCTTGTTGTTTCTGGTCTTGTAGCCGCGCGTCGGCTGGCCCCATGGTGTGACAGGGTGCCGGCCGCCGGAGGTCTTGCCTTCGCCGCCGCCGTGCGGATGGTCGACCGGGTTCATGGTGACGCCGCGATTGGTAGGCCGAATGCCCAGCCAGCGATTGCGGCCGGCCTTGCCGATCGAAACGTTTTCGTGATCGGTGTTACCCACCTGCCCAATCGTCGCCATGCAGTTGATCAGGACGCGACGGGTTTCGCCCGAAGGCAGCTTGAGCAGGGCGTAGTCGCCTTCCTTTGCCACCAGCTGCGCCGAAGAGCCTGCTGAGCGCACCATCTGCGCGCCCTTGCCCGGCCGCAGCTCCACATTGTGCACCGTGGTGCCGGCAGGAATGTTCTTCAGCGGCAGCGCGTTGCCCACCAGGATGTCGGCTTCGGGGCCGCTCATAATGCTCTGTCCGATCTTAAGCCCCACCGGCTGCAGAATGTAGCGCTTCTCGCCGTCCGCATAGCTGATGAGCGCGATCCGCGACGAACGGTTCGGATCGTACTCGATGGTGGCTACTTTGCCCGGCACGCCGTATTTCTCGCGCTTGAAGTCGATCAGCCGCAGCTTCTGCTTGTGCCCGCCGCCATGATGGCGGATGGTCAGGTCGCCGGAATTGCGCCGGCCGCCTGTGCGCAGCTTGTTCTGGAGCAGCGGCTTGTACGGCTTATCCGTAGTGATCTCGTCGCGCACCAGGGTTGTCTGGAATCGCAGCGACGGCGTCATCGGTCTGTATGTCTTAATCGGCATCGTGTTAGCTCTTAGCTTCCAGCTGTTAGCTCTTAGCTTGCTCTTCCCTGCTAACGGCTCGTTCTACTCACTCTTCTGAACCCTGTAATCTGCAACCTGTAACTTATCCCCTGCTCTTACAGGTTGTTCACGTAATCCGGCAGTTTCTCGCCTGCCTTCAGGCGCACATACGCCTTCTTCCAGTCAGGGCGATAGCCGGAAAACTTGCCGCGCCGGCGCTCCTTGCCCGCTACGTTTGCGGTGCGCACCGCCCGCACCTTCACCTTAAACAGCGCTTCAACGGCCTGCTTGACCTCGGTCTTGGAGGCGTTGGCAGCCACTTCAAAAACCAGCGTGCCCTCGGTCTCCTTCACGCCCAGCGCCTTCTCGGTGATCATGGGGCGGCGAATTACGGTATAGGTCGTCGGCACTTAAGCCACCGCCTTTCTGCCCTTCGGCAGCGATTTCTTCAGCGAGTCCTGCAGCGTTTCGATCGCCGACCGCGAGAAGATGACGCGCTCATAGCGCAGTAAATCGTACGGATGCACTTCGTTGTTGAGCACCAGTTCCACCCCGGGCAGATTGCGCGCGCCCAGGATCAGATTGCGGCCCAGAGTCTGGCTGCTCTCCACCAGCAGCGTGGTCCTCTTCGCCTCAAGCTTGTTGAGCGCCGCCCGGCAGAGCTTGCTTTTGGGATCGCTCAGTTCGAATGACTCGACCACCGTCAGTTTCCCGTCTGCAAGCTTCGAGGCCAGCGCCGAGCGCAGCGCCCCCAGCAGCTTCTTGCGGGGAAACGGGTACTCGTGCGAATGAGGAACCGGTCCGTGCACCGTGCCGCCATGCCGCCACAGCGGCGAGCGGACGGAGCCGATGCGCGCCCGGCCGGTGCCCTTCTGCTTCCACAGCTTCTTGCCTGACCCGGAGACCAGCTTGCGGTTCTTGGTCGCGTGCGTGCCCTGGCGCTGCGCGGCGCGATAGTGCTTCACCGCTTCCCACAGCAGGGCCTCGTTGACCTGCCCGAAGATTTCATCGGCCAGCTCGAGTGAGCCGACTTTCTGTCCTCCGAGATCCACTACGTCAATGTTTGCCATCGCAATAACTCTTTCTCAACTCTTCAGCTAACTTCAGGAGGGTCGCGCTAACTTGCTGACTCGCTCTCCGGCTAACTCGCTACTTCTTCTTGCCTGCCGCCTTCTTCGAAGCCTTCAGCGGATCGACCGTGCCTCCGCCCGCAAACCCGCGGCGCTCGCGCGGCGGCGCTTTCGCCTTGGTGATCAGCACATATCCGTCACGAGGACCGGGAACCGCGCCTTCCACCATGATCAGGTTCTCGTCGATATCGATGCCGCGGATGCGCAGATTGCGCACCGTCACCCGGTCGACGCCCATGTGGCCCGGCATACGCTGCCCAGGAAACACCCGCGACGGGAAGGACGACGCCCCAATCGAGCCCTGCACCTGAAACATGTGCCCGTGCGATTTTGGACCGCCGCCGAAATTATGTCGCCGCACCACGCCCGCGAATCCTCGGCCCTTGCTGGTGCCCGTCACATCGACGTACTTCTCGTCGCTGAAGATATCCACCAGCACGCGGTCACCGGCTTTCACGCCATCGGCCGCCGCCTCGCCTTCGCCGCCGGCTTTCGCTGCTTCAATCGCGACTTCCTTCTGCAGCTTCACCGGGGCCACGTTCTGCTTCGCGAAATGACCGGCCTGCGGTTTCGTCACCTTCGCGGCCTTCACGAACTCGACGAGCCCGATCTGCGCCGCTTCATAGCCGTCCTTCGTGGCCGTCTTCAGCTGCGTCACCACGCACGGACCGGCCTGCAGCACGGTGATGGGGTGCACTTCACCCTTCTCATCGAACACCTGCGTCATGCCGATCTTTTTTCCTAAAATCCCGCTAACTGGCATATCTTCCTCTCCTCATCATGCCCGCGCGACATCCGCGGTCACTGTAGGTTTTGCTGTTGGCCTGTCAGGCAGAGGCGCCGAAGGCGCGTGCGCCCGACGCGGCCAGCGTCATTTCTCGAACGCCTTGATCTCCACATCCACACCGGCGGGCAGATCGAGCTTCATCAGCGCGTCGACCGTCTGCTGCGTCGGTTCCAGAATGTCGATGAGCCGCTTGTGCGTGCGAATCTCGAACGCCTCGCGGGACTTCTTGTCCACATGCGGCGAACGCAGCACGCAGTACTTGTTCTTCACCGTCGGCAACGGAATCGGCCCCGCCACCTGCGCGCCGGTCCGCTTCGCGGTATCGACAATCTCGCCCGTCGACGTGTCGAGCACGCGATAGTCGTAAGCCTTCAGCCGGATTCGTATTCTCTGTCCAACCATCTTGTGTTTTCTTCCCGGTTGGCGGACCACCTCGCGATGGCCCGCTTCCCTGATTTTGCTGACCGCTTTTTAGCTGACCGGTTGATTGCTGACCGCTTCTTCAGCTAACCGGTTCTTCGCCGCTTATTTAATGATTTCCGA
>JBARMS010000043.1:0-11990 GCA_049802575.1 Acidobacteriaceae bacterium
GCCCCAGCTCCCACGGATTCCCCGCGTACTTGATGCTCGAGAGCGGCGACGCGCCGGTCCCGCCGTTGTGGCCGGCGATCACGATGTAGTCCGCGTAGGCCTTGGCCACGCCCGCGGCCACCGTGCCCACGCCGCATTCAGAAACCAGCTTCACGCCGATGGCGGCTTTCGGATTGATCCGCCGCAGGTCGTGAATGAGCTGCGCCAGGTCCTCGATCGAATAGATGTCGTGGTGCGGCGGCGGGCTGATGAGCTGCACACCGGGCTGCGCGTGGCGCAGGCGCGCGATCAGTTCCGTCACCTTGTGGCTGGGAAGCTGGCCGCCCTCGCCGGGCTTCGATCCCTGCGCAATCTTGATCTCCAGTTCCTCGGCGTGCATCAGGTACTGCGCCGTGACGCCAAAGCGCGCCGACGCCACCTGCTTCACCTTGTTGTTGAGCAGATACGACGGCACGGACCGGTCGACCAGCGGCAGCTCCACGTTCGGCGTGTAGACAGCCGGGTCTTCCCCGCCCTCGCCGGTATTCGATCGCCCGCCGAGCATATTCATCGCCGCGGTAATGGTCTGGTGCGCCTCAGGGCTGAGCGACCCCAGCGACATCGCGCTGGCGATGAATCGCTTGTACATCTGCGACTCCGGCTCAACCGCGTCGATCGGCAGCGTGGCCGATGCCGCGCGCATCTCCAGCAAATCGCGCAGCACGGCCGGCTCTTTTTCCGTCGCCTGGGTGGTGAACGCCGACCATGCCGCCGGCTGATCCGCCGCAGCAGCCGCGGCCGCCTTCGTCGCACCGGTAATCGTCTGCAGCAGGCGCACGGTCTGCGGCTGCCACCCATGCGGCTCCGACTTATCCGCTTTGCGGAAGCGCACCCACCCGTAATCCGGCAAGTCCTTCGCCGCGGTCACGGTGACCAGCGGGCCGCCGGGCTCGCCGGAATCCGGTCCCGCGTCCGCGCTGGAGTGCGCACCCGTCCAGGTTTCGCGCAGCGTGTTTTCGAGCTCGGGGAATCCAATGCCGCCGATCGGCGCCGGCGTGCCTTCAAAGCAGCGCGCGACCACTTCGTTGCTGAGGCCCAGGCAATCGAAAAGATGCGACCCGCGGTAGCTGTCGACCACCGAGATCCCCATCTTCGACATGATCTTCGCCAGCCCCAGATCGAACGCGTGCAGCAGATTCGCTTCGCCGGTCTCGGGAGCGATTTGCCGCGCACTTTCCAGCGCGAGCCACGGGCACACCGCGCCCGCGCCCATGCCCAGCAGCACGGCAGCGTGATGCAAATCGCGGCAGTCCCCTGCCTCAACCGCCAGCCCGACGCGAATGCGCTCGCCGGCGCGAATCAATCCGTGATGCACCGCTCCCAGCGCCAGCGCCATGGGGATGGGCAGCGCCTGCTCGCCGCAGCTGCGATCGGTGAGCAGCAGAATCGCCGCGCCCCCGCGCACCAGCTCGATCGCTTTGGCGCAAAGGTCGTCGATCGCCGTGACCAGGTTGCAGGCCGGCGCAAAAACGCAGTCCAGCACCGCCAGCGGCAGCTCGGCGGCCAGAGCATGATGCCGGCTGCGCAGCGCCTCGATCTGCGCCAGCGACAGAAACGGCGACTGCAGCGACAGCCCCGGCAACCGCTCTTTCGCGCCCAGAATGTGCGGCCACGGTCCCAATCGCGTGTGGAGTTGAATGACGCACGCCTCGCGCAGCGAGTCGATGGGCGGATTCGTCACCTGCGCGAACCTCTGCCGGAAAAACGCGTAGACCGGACGCGGCGTGCGCGCCAGCGGCGCAATCGGCGTGTCGTCGCCCATGGACCAGACGGCGTCCTTGCCCTCCAGCGCCATCGGTTTCAGGATCATGTTGACGTCTTCTTTGGTGTAGCCAAAGCCCAGCTGCAGCCGGTTCAGGTCCGCCGTCTCCAGCGCCGCCACCGGCGCGGTCGCATCGAGCGTCGCGTTCTCCAGCAGCGCCTCGTATTCTGGCGCGGCCTTGTCGAAGAGAGTCTGCAGTTCGTCGTCTTCGTAGAAGACATGCCGATCGAGATCGGCCAGCAGCATCTGCCCCGGACCGAGCCGTCCGCTGTGCACGATGGTCTCGGGATCGAGATCGACCAGGCCGGCCTCCGATCCCGCGACGATCAAATGGCTTTCCGTGACAAAGAAACGGCAAGGCCGCAGCCCGTTGCGATCGAGCGCCGCGCCGATCAAATGCCCGTCGGTAAACGACACCGCGGCCGGACCGTCCCAGGGCTCGATGCAGTCGCCGTTGTAGGCCAGGAAGGGCGAGTGCCGTCCCGTATCCCCCGGCGGCATCACCATGCGCACCGACTCCGCCACCGTGCGCCCATTGCGCGCCAGCAGCTCAATCACTTCGTCGAGGCTCGTCGAGTCGGACCCGCTCGGCGTAAAGATGGGACGCAGCTCGTCGGCGAGCGTCGCGGCGCGCGCCGTCATGCGGGCGCGGTTGCCCCAGATGGTGTTGATCTCGCCGTTGTGCGCGAGCACCCGGAACGGCTGCGCGCGATCCCACGAGGGCGCAACGTTGGTCGCGTATCGCTGATGAAACAGCGCGAATGGCGTCACGTAGCGCGGGTCCGCCAGGTCCGGATAAAACTCCGGCAGCAGGCGCGCATCGCACATCGCCTTATAAATGATGGACGACGACGACAGAGAGCAGACGTACCCATGCGTCGCGGCACGCTCAAACTGCTTGCGCGCGAGATAGAGGCGACGGTCGCGATCCCGATACGGCGAACCCGCCGCGGAATCCGTCAGCAGGATTTGCCGGATCACCGGCAGCGTGGAACGCGCGATCTCGCCCAGGATCTCCGGCCGCGTGGGAACGTCGCGCCATCCCAGAATCGAAAAGTTCTGCGCGGAAACCGCCGCTTCCAGCTCCGTCACGGCTTCCGACGATGCCGCCTCATCCGCAGGCAGAAAGACGATGCCCGCCGCCAGCGGCTCTTCAGCCTCCAGCCGAATGCCGGTGCTCGCCAGCAGCAAATCGCGCGGGATTGCGGTGTGGATGCCGATGCCGTCGCTGGATTTGCCGTCCGCGGCTACCGCACCGCGGTGGGCCAGACGCGAGAGGGCCGTCAGCGCTCTGGTCAGAATGTCGTGGGAGGGCTGGTTCGTCAGCGTCGCAACAAATCCCACGCCGCACGATTCATGGTCGAATCGCGGATCGACGAGGCTTGCGCCCCGGGGAGCACGGTCGCGGACTGGGCCGACGATGGGGCGGGAGCCGCCGGTCGACACGGCCGGAACAGCACATTTTCTCGTTCCCATATCCAACTATAACGGCCTTCCTTTTCTCTCCGGAATAAAAAGCAACCTTAAGCAAACTTTTTTGAGGAAATCACGGGCGCGCGGGGGCTGAGCAAAAACGATTGAGGCTCGACAGAAGCCCCTTGCATATTTATACAGCAATGTTGTATTTTTATACAGTGAGGCGCGGCGGGCCGAAGGGCCGGCCGCGATTTTTTGGTTTGAACAAGATCGTTCCCAATAAGCACGAACGGCACAGCACGATCCGGCAGCTGGTGGCGGCTGAGCCCATCTCCAGCCAGGACGAGCTGCGCCGCAAGCTGGTGCGCCGCGGTTTCGATGTCACGCAGGCGACGCTTTCGCGGGATATTCACGAGCTGCAGCTCTACAAAGGCCCGAACGGCTACGCAATGCCGAATGGAAATGGCCACGCGGCCGTGGAAGACGACGAGCCGGCGGTGGGGGAAGTGCTGAGCAGCTTCGGGGTCGGAGTGCGGCAAGCGCAGAACCAGCTGGTTCTGCGCACGACGAATGGCGCGGCCCAGCCCGTCGCGCTGGCCATCGATCACGAAGCGTGGAGCGATGTGGTGGGAACTTTGGCAGGCGACGACACCGTATTGATCATCTGCCCCGATCCGCGACGAGCCGCGGCCATGCGCGAAAAACTCGAGCGCATGATCGGCTGAAACAGAGCTCAGAGCACAGAGCACAGAAAACCAGCGCAGAGATGAATCGATGCGTGACGAATTGAGTCAAACAGGTTTTGCAAAAGCAGATGTCTGAAAAGACCGAAAACTCGACCAGGAGCGCAAAGGCCGAACGTGCCGCCCTGAGCTCTGAGCTCTGTGCTCTGAGCTCTGTCGCGGTGATGGGCGCTAGCGGCTACGCCGGCGCAGAGCTGGCGCGCCTGCTGCTGCGCCATCCGCAGCTCGCGGGCAAGCCGCCCGTTTTTCTCGGACGCGCCGAGGGCACGCCCGAGCCGCTCGCCGCCGTCCATCCGCAGTTAATGGACAACAACGGCACCGGCCTCGGCGCCGGCGGCCTCAGCATCGAGCCGTTTTCCTGGAATCTGCTGCGCGACCGCGGCGTCCAGTTCCTGTTGCTCGCTACGCCGCACGAGCAATCGCGCGAGTTGGTTCCGCTCGCACTCGAGCACGGCCTGCGCGTCATCGACCTGAGCGGCGCGTGGCGTCTGAACTCCGCGTCCGACCGCGCCGTCTATCAGTTTGCCGATGAGGGTTCCGCAGCCGCCGCCGCCATCCAGACGCAGGCCGTCTACGGGATGCCGGAGCTGCACCGCGCCGAAATTCGCGATGCGGCGCTCATCGCGAACCCGGGCTGCTACGCCACCTCGGTCATCCTCGCGCTCAAGCCGCTGGTTTCCGCCGGCTGGGTCGACACGGATTGCGGCATCGTCTGCGACGCGAAGTCCGGCGTCTCCGGCGCGGGCAAAGCGCCCACCGCCAAGACCCACTTCATGCATGCGGCCGACAATCTTTCTGCCTATGGCGTGTTTTCGCACCGGCACACCGGCGAACTGCTCGAGCAGCTTGATCTCCATGCGGAGCAGATCGTCTTTACGCCGCACCTGCTGCCCATTCCGCGCGGCATTCTCTCGACCCTCTATGTGCGGTTCACCGAGCGGCGCGAACCCGCCGAAGTCGAAGCGCTCTTCCGCCAGTTTTTTGCGGAGAGCCCGCTGGTGCGCGTCTTCCCTGCCGGGAAGCTTCCGCAAATTCAATATTCGGTCCACACGAATTACTGCGACATCGGCTTCCATCTCGCCCCCGATGGAAAACGCTGCGTGATCGTTGCGTGTCTGGACAATCTGCTCAAGGGCGCCGCCGGCCAGGCGGTGCAGAACCTCAACCTGATGTCGGGCTGGGATGAAGCGGCAGGGCTGTTGTGAGGGGTGCACGGAAAGGGCTCGCATGAGATACGTCGTCAAACTCGGAGGCGCAACGCTGGAGAATCCCGAACTCCTGCACCAGTGCGCGCAGGCCATCGCCGAACTGGCGAACGACGGCAATCAGGTCGCCATCGTGCACGGCGGCGGCGTGCAGTTGACGCGCACTCTGAAGCAACTGGGCAAGCAGAGCGAATTTGTCGCGGGCCTCCGCGTCACCGATGCGGAGACGCGCGACACCGCGCTCATGGTGCTCGGCGGCGGCGTCAACAAAGCCCTCGTCGCCTCGCTCGGCGCGCACGGCCAGCCCGCGGTCGGCCTTTCCGGCGGCGACGGCCTCGTCTTTCGCGCGCGCAAAAAGCGCACTGCTCCCGATCTCGGCTACGTGGGCGAAATTGCCGCCGCCGATCCCCGCTGGCTCGAAGCCATCTGGCAGATGGGCGCCGTTCCGGTGATCTCGTCGATCGCGCTCGGCTTCGACGGCGAGTATTACAACATCAACGCGGATGAAATGGCCGCTGCCTGCGCCGGCGCCTGCCATGCCGACGCGCTGGTTTTCCTGACCGATGTTCCCGGCGTGCTCGATGCCGAGGGCAGCGTGATGCGCTGGCTCTCCATCGACCAGATCGCGGCGCTCACCAAAGAACAAGTGATCACTGGAGGCATGCTGCCCAAGCTCAGCGCCTGCCGCGAGGCGCTGCTCAACGGCGTCAAGCGCGTGCGCATTCTGCCCGCCAACAATGCCGAACTACTGCCCGATCTCTGCAGCACACGCGTCAATCAAGGCACGGAGGTGATGGTGGCATGACGACAGAGCTCAGCGATCAGCGTTCAGCGATCAGGAAAACGGCGCTCCCTTCCCGACCGGTGAAGTCCTGCCGGGAATTGACCGTCTGGCAGCGCTCAATTGAGTTAACCGTCGCCCTGTACCGAATGACCCGAACTTTTCCGCGGGAAGAAGTCTTTGGACTGACAAGTCAGCTGCGGCGTGCCTCCGTGTCGATTGCCAGCAACATCGCCGAAGGTTACGGTCGTGGCTCGAGGGGCGAATATCGCAACTTCCACGGTATGGCGCGGGGCTCAGCACTGGAAGTGCAGACACAACTGGTCATAGCCCGCGAACTGGAACTCGGCGACCCCGAAGCGATCGCGAACGCTGAACGGCTCGCCGACGAAACCGGCAAGATGCTTTGGGCGATGATGCAAAAGCTGTGAGTCTGAAGCGCTTTTCTGAACCCTGAACGCCTTTTGGTTTTCTGAACGCTGATCGCTGAACGCTTTTTCGGAGTTGAGATGAATTTGGATGAAATCCGCGCCGCTGAAGCAACGTTGCTGCTCGGCACCTACGATCGGTATCCCCTCCTCTTTACTTCCGGCTCGGGCGTTTATCTTCAGACCGACGACGGCGAGCGCTACCTCGATCTCCTGAGCGGCATCGGCGTCAATGCGCTGGGCTACGCCCATCCCGCCATCGAGCAGGCCATCGCCGAGCAGAGCCGCAAGCTGATCCACACCTCGAACCTTTATTTCCACGAGGGCCAGGCCGCCGTGGCGCTGCGCCTTACCGAAGCCACCGGCATGGATCGCGTCTTCTTCTGCAACTCCGGCGCCGAGGCCAACGAGGCCGCGCTGAAGCTGGCCCGCGCGTACGCGAAGCTGATGCGCAGCGAAGGGAAGCCGCTGGGCACAATGTTCCTCGCGCTCGAGCACAGCTTCCATGGCCGCACCATGGGCGCCGTCGCCGCCACATGGAAAGAAAAATACCGCGAGCCTTTCGACCCGGTGATGCCCGGCGTCGAATTCGTTCGCTTCAACGACATCGACGATCTGAAGGCGAAGTTCTCCACTGACGTTTGCGCCATTCTCCTCGAGCCCATTCAGGGCGAAGGCGGCATTCGTCCCGTTTCTCACGCGTTTCTCGAGGCCGCGCGCGAGCTCACCCGCTCCAGCGGCGCGCTGCTCATCGCCGACGAGATTCAGTCCGGCATCGGCCGCACCGGCAAGTTCTGCGCCTATCAGCACTACGGCATCACGCCCGACGTCGTCACGCTCGCCAAGCCCATCGCCGGCGGCATTCCTCTGGGCGCCATGCTCTGCACCGAAGAGGCGGCGCGTGCCATCCACGCCGGCATGCATGGCACCACCTTTGGCGGAGGACCGCTGGCCTGCGCCGTCGCGCTCGCCGTGCTTGAAACCATCGAGCGCGAGCGCCTCATGGAACATGTAACCGCCATCGGCACATATTTCTGCGAGAAGCTGGCTCGCCTGGCGCAAAACCATCCCGCCATCGTGGAGGTACGCGGCCTCGGCCTGATGCTGGCCGTCGAGCTCGACTCCGCCGACCTGGCGAAGTCCGTCCTCGCCGCCATGATGCAGCGCCACATCCTCATCAACCGCACCGACGAAACCGTCCTGCGCTTTTTGCCGCCCTTCATTCTCGAGCGGCAGCACGTCGACCAGGCGATCACCGCCCTGGATCAAATTTTGAGCGAGCATTCGGCCGTCGTTGCTGCTGCCGCTCCGGCAACAGGAGGAACCCACATTGGCTAGCAAGCCCGCAATCCTCAACGAACTCGATTCCGTCGCTCCCGAGGAGTCGCTCACCGGACGCGATCTCTGCTCCGTCGCCGACCTCACCGGCGCGGAGCTCGAAGCCATCCTCGCCCTCGCGCACGATGTCAAGCGCAATCCCGCGGACTACCGCTGGGCCCTCGACGCGAAGCAGATGGTCATGTTCTTTGAGAAGGCCTCTCTGCGCACGCGCCTCACGTTCGAGAGCGCCATGAACACCCTCGGCGGCAGCGCCATGTTCGTCGATCAGACGCAGTCGCCCCTGGGCGAGCGCGAATCGCTCGCCGACATCGCGCGCAACGTCGAGCGCTGGGTCCAGATCATCGTGCTCCGCACCTATGCGCACGAGACCATCACCGAGATGGCGCAATACGCCAGCGTCCCCGTCATCAACGCGCTCAGCGACCTCGAGCATCCCTGCCAGGCCATCGCCGACTTCATGACCCTCGAAGAACGCTTCGGCAACCTGCGCGGCTTCCACTTCACCTATGTCGGCGACGGCAACAACGTCTGCCACTCGCTCATGCTCACCGCGGCGCTGCTCGGCGCGCACTGCACCATCGGCGCGCCCAGGAACTACGCGCCCAAGGCCGACATCGTCGCGCAGGCCCGCGCCATCGCCAACGTCACCGGCTCCAACATCGCGCTGGTCAACGATCCCATCGCAGCCGTCAAAGACGCCGACGCCATCTACACCGACATCTGCACCAGCATGGGCTTCGAGCACGAAGCGACGAAGCGCGCGCCTATCTTCAAGCCGTATCAGGTGAACGAAGCGCTCATGGCGCACGCGGCGCCCACGGCCGTCTTCATGCACTGTCTGCCCGCGCACCGCAACGCCGAAGTCACCGACGCCGTCCTTGACGGCCCGCAGTCCGTCGTCTTCGACCAGGCCGAGAACCGCATGCACGCGCAGAAAGCGCTGCTGCTCATGCTGCTCGGCAAGGGCGGCAAACGCAGCGAGGCACACGCGCAGCCACGGAGCGTTCGCTAGGTGCCGTTTTGCCGGGTGCCCCACATCGGCCCGATTTTGGCAGATGGGAGGCTCCGCCCAACCTTCCGGACCGTGAATTGAGATTTTTGTCTCAGGTCACGCATGGCTTTTGTTTTTCCTGATCGCTGAACGCTGACCGCTTTTTTACCTGAGGTCTTTGCACGCAATGTCCGTCATTCTCGAATCTTTGCCGGTCGGCCAGAAAGTCGGCATCGCTTTTTCCGGCGGCCTCGACACCAGCGCCGCGCTGCACTGGATGAAGCAAAAAGGCGCGCTGCCCTACGCCTACACCGCGAACCTCGGCCAGCCCGACGAAACCGACTACGACGCCATCCCCCGCAAGGCCCTCGAATACGGCGCGGAGAACGCCCGCCTCATCGATTGCCGCGGCCCCCTCGTGCGCGAAGGCATCGCCGCCCTCCAGTCCGGCGCCTTCCACATCTCCACCGCCGGCGTCACGTACTTCAACACCACGCCCCTCGGCCGCGCCGTCACCGGCACCATGCTCGTCACCGCCATGAAAGAGGACGGCGTCAACATCTGGGGCGACGGCTCCACCTTCAAGGGCAACGACATCGAGCGCTTCTATCGCTACGGCCTGCTCGTCAATCCCAGCCTGCAGGTCTACAAACCCTGGCTCGACCCGCAGTTCATCGACGAGCTCGGAGGCCGCGCAGAAATGTCCGCCTTCCTGCAGGCGTCCGGCTTCGACTACAAAATGTCCGCCGAGAAGGCCTACTCCACCGATTCCAACCTCCTCGGCGCCACCCACGAGGCCAAAGATTTAGAGCATCTCTCCACCAGCATCCGCATCGTCGATCCCATCATGGGCGTCGCCTCCTGGCGCGACGACGTCCCCGTCCAGCGCGAAGAAGTCACCATCCGTTTTGAGCAGGGCTTCCCCGTCGCCCTCAACAATCGCGACTTCGCCTCGCCCGTCGATCTGCTCCTCGAAGCCAATCGCATTGGCGGCCGCCACGGACTCGGCATGTCCGACCAGATTGAGAACCGCATCATCGAGGCCAAGAGCCGCGGCATCTACGAGGCCCCCGGCCTCGCCCTGCTCTTCATCGCCTACGAGCGCCTCATCACCGGCATCCACAACGAAGACACGATCGAGCAGTACCGCGACCACGGCCGCAAGCTCGGCCGCCTGCTCTACCAGGGACGCTGGTTCGACTCCCAGGCCATCATGCTCCGCGAGTCCGCGCAGCGCTGGGTCGCCAGCCCCATCACCGGCCAGGTCACCCTCGAGCTGCGCCGCGGCAACGACTACTCCATCCTCAACACGGAGTCGCCCAACCTCACCTTCCACCCCGAGCGCCTCAGCATGGAGAAGACCGACTCCGCCTTTTCCCCGCGCGACCGCATCGGCCAGCTCACCATGCGCAACCTCGATATAACGGATACCCGCGCCAAGCTGATCGGCTACGCCCAAAGCGGTCTCATCACGCTGAACAAAGGCTCCGAGATGCCGCAGCTCAACAGCGGCGCCGCGAAAAACGAGGAAGCGCGATGACGGATCAACCCAGCCAAATGCGAACGGACCGGGTGCCCCATATCTGCCCGATATTGGCAGATAGGGAATTCCGTCAAACTTCTCGCCAGGATTGTGGTTTTGTATCAGGGCACGACTTCAGTCCTGCCGTAGGCAGCTGAATTACGTTGGGCTTTAGCCCCTGAGACTTTTTTGATTCGTAACAGACGGCTACCATGGCGATTTGCAAATACTGCCAACTCGAAATGCACGAAGCAGACGGCTGCGTGAAGTTGCCGGTTAGAACCGTCGACGGTGACTTTGAGCCGATCCCATATGGCAGTGAGAGCAGGGACGAACCACCTAGCCCTGGCCAGAAGCATCATGGGGTTCTGATCGGAGATCCACCCCGCTGCCACGATTGTTGCGCGTTGCCGGGCCATTATCACCACGTTGGCTGCGATTGGGAGGAATGCCCTCGCTGCCACGATCAACTGATTAGTTGTGACTGCGATCCCGAAGCAGTTCCCAGCCACACCGAAGATTGAGGATTTAGGAAGATTTGATGGCGAACGATCAACAACAATCGAAGATGTGGGCGGGCCGCTTCCGCGCCGCTCCCGACCCCATCTTCGATCAGTGGCAGCGCTCGATCCGCTTCGACTGCCAACTCCTCGACGCCGAGCTCGCCGCCAGCAAGGCGCATGCCCTCGCCCTCCGCGAAGCCCGCATCCTCACCGCCGACGAAACCACCGCCATCACCAACGCCCTCGATGCCATCAGCGAAAAATACGCGGCGAAGCCGGAAGACGTCCGCGACGATCCCCAGGCCGAAGACATTCACCACTTCGTCGAGCTGCGCCTGAAAGAAGCCATAGGCGACCTCGGCCTCAAGCTCCACACCGGCCGCAGCCGCAACGAGCAAATCGCCACCGACCTCCGCCTCTACATCCGCTTCCAAACATTCCTGATCATCCGCTCTTTATGCAGATGGGCCGAGGCTCTCATCGAACAAGCCCAGTTCGCCGGCGAAGCCGTCATGCCCGCCTACACCCATCTCCAGCGCGCCGAGCCCGTCCTCGTCGCCCACTGGTTGCTGGCCTATGTTGAAATGCTGCTCCGCGACGCGACGCGTCTCCAAGACTGCCTGCGCCGCCTCAACTACTGCCCACTCGGCTCAGGAGCCGTCGCCGGAGCCACGCTCCCCCTCGATCGCTCCATCGCCGCCCGCGAGCTTAAATTCACCGCGCCCACCGCCAACAGCATGGACGCGACCTCCGACCGCGACTTCGTCCTCGAATACCTCAACGCGCTCACGCTGATCGCCCTCCACGCCAGCCGCTTCGCCGAAGAAATCACCCTCTTCGCCACCGCCGAATTTGGCTTCGTCGATCTGCCCGAGGCCTTCTCCACCGGCTCCAGCGCCATGCCGCAAAAGAAAAATCCCGACCTCACCGAACTCGTCCGCGGCAAGGTTGGACGCATCCACGGAGCCGCCGAAACCGTCACCCTCCTGCTCAAAGGCCTGGCTCTCGCCTACAACAAAGACCTGCAGGAAACCCAGGAGCCGGTCTTCGCCGCGTCCGCCGAGATGCGCAAAATGCTGACGGTCCTCGCGCCGTTCACCGCCGCGCTCACCTTCCGCACCGACCGCATGCGCGCCGCCTGCGAGCACGGATTCCTCAACGCCATGGCCGCCGCGACCTATCTCGTCCATAAAGGCGTGCCTTTCCGCAAAGCGCACGAAAAAATCGGCAACGCGGTCCGCTATTGCCTCGATAAACAA
>JBARMS010000044.1:0-8869 GCA_049802575.1 Acidobacteriaceae bacterium
CCTCAATCCCAAGCGCGCCCTGCCCCGCCGCCGGACACAGCACCAGAGGTGAAAAGCATTCGCGCCGATGCTCGGTCAGGCCGAGGCGCTCGAGGCCGGCCGACGCCAGAATGATCGCGTCCACCTGCCTCTCGGCCAGCTTGCGCAGCCGCGTGTCGACATTGCCCCGAAACTCCAGGCACTGCACATCCGGCCGCGCCGCCCGCAACTGCGCCTGCCGCCGCAGGCTGCTCGTCCCAATGCGCGCCTGGTGCGGCAGCGCCTCAAAGCTCTCGTAGCGCACCGACACAAACGCGTCGCGCGGATCCACCCGCTCCGGAATCGCCGCAACCGCAAACGGCGCGGCCAGCTCCGTCGGCAGATCCTTCAGGCTGTGCACCGCCAGATCGATGCGCCCGTCGAACAGCGCCTCTTCAATCTCCTTGGTGAACATCCCCTTGCCGTCGCGGGTCGCATCGCCCACCTGCGCGAACGGCACATGCTGCATGGCATCGCCCAGCGTTTTGATGATGTGGATCTCGACCGCGTGCCCCGCCCCGCGCAGCCGGTCGGCAATATGGTTGGCCTGCCACAGCGCCAGCTGCGATCCGCGCGACCCAATGCGCAGCGCGCCCGCGGCTTTCGTCTCGATCCCTGAATCCGCCATGGCACTCAGGATATCTCTCCAGCGATGGAGCAGCCACACCTTTGCGGGGAATCCCCATTCCACGCTATAGTCTGAATCACATGCGTTGGGTGAGTGCAGGACGTGGGCCGCGGCGTTCCCTTATCGCCTTGCTGGGAATTTTCTGTGTGGCGCTCGTGCTGGTTACCGGCATCCTGCAGGTCACGCACACTCATGCCAACGGCCAGATCGATCACGATTGCTCCCTTTGCTTCACGGCTCATCAGGCCGTGCAGATCGCCGTTGTCGTTGCGATTCATTTCGTATCGCATCCTGTGGCGCGCTTCACGGCGAAACGATTCGCGCCTCTTCCCCGCCAGCGCTTCGTTCTGAAACTGGCCAATCGACCTCCGCCTGTCCCCGCTGTTTTCGCCTAACACAGCACTTCACCCCAGGGACATTCCATACTCATCGGAGGTCGTCTATGCGCACGTGGCTGCGTGACGTTGCCATATTCCTTTTCGTCAGCACGATTACATTTGCTTTTGCCCCTCTCTCCTCTTTCGGCCAGGCTGGAGCCACCTCCGGCAACATCACGGGTACTGTGACCGATCCGAGTGGCGCCGTAGTTGCAGGAGCCACGGTCACCATTCAGAATCCAGTGACACAGTACAAAAGCACCACGACGTCCGACGCCGGCGGCCATTTTCAGTTCACGAATGTGCCGTACGAGTCGTACCACATGACGGTGGTTATGAAGGGGTTCGGCTCTTACGTGCATGACGTGAGCGTCCACTCGGCAACCCCGGTTTCGGTGCCCGTCCAACTCTCCGTGCGGGCCGCCTCCGAGACGGTTCAGGTGACGAGCGAAGACCTGATCAACAGAAACGCCAACATGGACACCGACATCGACCGGACAGCGTTCGCAGAGATTCCGCTGGAGAGCCAGTCATCAGGGCTGAGTTCGCTGGTCACGCTGTCCACGCCTGGAGTCGCTGCGGACTCGAACGGCCTGTTCCACGGGTTGGGGGATCACGCCTCGAACTCGTTTTCGGTAGATGGGCAGCCGATCACCGATCAGCAGAGCAAAGTCTTCTCCAACCAGCTTCCCGACAACGCCGTGCAGTCGATGGACGTGATCGAAGGCGCGCCGCCGGCCGAATACGGGGACAAGACGAGCCTGGTGATTCAGGTCACCACGCGGTCGGGCCAGGGCGTAACGAAGCCGACGGGGTCGATTTACACCTCGTACGGAAGCTTTGGGTCGACCACGGCGGGGGGCACGCTTGGCTATGGCAAGCAGAACTGGGGGAACTTTCTTTCCGTCGACGGACTGAACACGAGCCGGTTCCTCGATGGGCCGGAGTTCGTGACGTTCCACGACAAGGGGAACGAGGAGAACATTTTCGACCGGATCGACTATCAGATGGACCAGTCGAACTCGCTGCATGTGAACCTGAACTACTCGCGGTCGTGGTTTCAGACGCCGAATACCTATGACAACCTCAATCTGGGGGGCGTGAACCTGGCCGGGCAGGCGGTGAGCGAGCAAACCGATCAGCGGTCGAAGATCGGCACGGTCAACGTCGCGCCGAGTTTCACGCATGTCCTCTCGCCCGATTCGGTCTGGAATGTCGGGTTCTACTATCGCCGCGACGCCTACAACTATTATCCGAGCAACGATCCTTTCGCCGATCTGGGGCCGATTCAGACAGAGACGATCGGACAGAAACGGAGTCTCGCCAATGCAGGCATCCACACCGATCTCTCGTACGAGAAGGGCCACCACAATCTCAAGATCGGTGCAGTGTACGAGCAGACGTTTCTGAATGAGAACGACAAGCTGGGCATCGTGGATCCGGGTTATCTGGACACGCTGATGGACGCGAACGGCAATCCCTGCATGTCGGGGGGTACGCCGGATGTGCCGCTTGATGCTCCATGCACCAATCTCTATCCCTACGATCTGACGCGGGGCGGGACGGACTACGATTTCCTGGGTCACACGGATATCAAAGAGCTGGCGCTTTATGCCGAGGATCGCCTCACTCTGGGCAACTGGCTGTTTAACATCGGTATCCGCGGCGACCTGTATAACGGGCTCTCCGACGCGAGCCAGGCGGAGCCGCGGCTGGCCGGGTCGTACAACATCAAGCGGACCAACACGGTGCTGCGGGGTTCGTACGCGCGGACCCTGGAGACGCCCTTCAACGAGAACCTGGTGCTGGCAAGCACCGGATGTCTCAACGCGGTCGTCAATCCTCTGCTGCTGTGCCAGGGGGGCGATACGGGCGCGCTCACGCCGGGCACCCGCAATGAGTACCACGCGGGCATCCAGCAGGTGGTCGGGTCTCACTTCGTGGTCAGCGGAGAATACGTCTGGAAGTACTCCAACAATGCTTACGACTTCAGCGTGCTTGGAAACACACCGATTACCTTCCCCATCCAGTGGGAAAAATCGAAGATTCCGGGCTATGCGCTGCGGGCCAATGTGACGCCGGTGCACGGGTTCAGCGCGTATGTCGTCATGTCTTCGGTGGCGGCACGCTTCTTCCCGCCGCAGGTGGGTGGAGCCGGAGCGACGGTGGGGCAAACCGGACTGCCGTTCCGCATCGACCACGATGAGAAATTCAACGAGACGACGCATTTCCAGTACCAGCTGCCGTGGAAGCACCTGCCGTGGTACAGCTTCAACTGGAGATACGACAGCGGCCTGGTGGCGGGATCCGTTCCGTGCTACAACGTCACCGATCCCAATAGCCTGTGCAATCCGGCGAACGGCGGCCCATCGGTTACATTGCCGAACGGGCAGCCCGGCATCGATTTGTCCGGGCTGGACGCCGATCAGGAGTTCGAGGCAGGGCTGACGTGCAATGGAGTGCGGGCAACGCCGTTCACGCCGCTGCCGACGCCGTGCCCGGCGAACGAACTGACCTCGAAACTGGTGCAGGTTCCCGCGCCAGGGACCGAAGACGACGACCGTAATCCGCCGCGGATCCAGCCGAGGAGCCTCTTCGACATGGCAGTTGGCGAGGATAACCTCTTCCACGGCGACAAGTACAAGTGGGGCGCTCAGCTTACGGCCATCAACGTCACCGATAGGTACGCACTCTACAACTTCCTCTCCACCTTCAGCGGCACGCACTATGTAACACCGCGTGCCATCACGGGCCAAATCTCATTCTCCTTCTGAGTCCGCAGGGAGTGGGGACGGCGGCGCGGCTGCCCTCCCCGCTCGCGCAGGAGGTGCTATGGGACATATCATCCTTGGAAAACGCGGCAGCAAGCGGCGGATGGCGCAGATTCGCTGGACGCGGTGGGAAGTGATCCAGGCGGTGGCGCTGACTGTGCTGGCGATCGGGTTCGGCCTGTGGGTAGCCTTCTGGGTTGCGACACATAATTTCGACTAGGGAATCCCGCTCGGTCACTCGCGAGTGGGAATGCCCTGGGGGTTAACCGGCAAACGGGAACATTCGAGCCTCGTCCGCGCAGACCGGCCGCTTCCGGATCCAGGCCTGCCAAATAAGTCTGGCCGGCGATCCGTTCTCTCCTCTGGCTGAAGTGGACGGTCTTTGACTGACCCTGGCGTCCAATTCAGGCCCCGTTCCTCCTTACCTGACCCGCTCCTGGGCAAACGCCTCGATCGTCGTTGGCCCGTGGAACTTCTCGGTCCCCGCATTACCGAAGTGGATCCAGCCGGAGTTGAAACTCTTCACCATCTCGATGTAGAGACCGGTCCGGTCAGCCGGCATTCCTATGCCTTCCAAAACGCTCTGCCACGCTGCCTCCGGCAACGGTACAGCCTTCACCTCGCGGCCCAGCGCCCTGCCGAACGCGGCCGCCGCCTCGTGCAAATCGGTTCCACCTTCCGGCCCGTCCACCTCCAGCACGCGTGCCCCCGTCCAGCTTTCCCCGAGCACTCTGGCGCCGGCCTTGCCGATGTCTCGCGTGGCTACCAGTGGGAATCTGCGCTCCAGCGGCGCATAGAAGAAAGGCATCTCGCCCGTGGCGCGAATGTGGTCCAGTGCGCCCAGCCAGTTTTCCATGAAACTGCCCGCGCGCAGATACGCCACCGGAATCGGCAGCCCTCGCGTCGCCTCTTCGAGCAGGTGCGTCGACGTGATCAGCCCCAGACCGCTCGGTTGCTCCGACCCGATGGACGAAAGAAACACGGCCTTGCCCGGCTTCGCCTGCTCCAGGGCCTCGCTGATCGCCGCGATCGTGCGCTTCTGGTCCGGCAGCCCAGGTGCGGGCGCAAAGTCTGGCGGAATCATCGCGAACACACCCTCCGCCCCCGCGAACGCTCCTGCGAGCCCCGCCGCATCGTCATATGCCGACTCCACCAGCTCCACACCCCTCCCCGCCCAGGCTTTCGCCTTCTCTGGATTCCGCACCACGCCGCGAACCCGCTTGCCCGCCGCCAGCAAATTCTCTGCTACCGCGCCCCCCACGTTGCCGGTTATTCCCATCACTGTGAACATGCCCGCTCACCTCCTGTGCAGGTAGATACCTGTATTTGTGAATGGATGCAAGTTTTTGCTTGGATTCCCATTTTTTCTGCGAACATTGTTCGGTGGCCATTTTCGATCCCAACCGCAGGCGCAATGCGCGCGGCGAGCAGCGCCAGCGGGCACTCCTGCGCGCGGCAGCCTCTGTCTTCGGCCGCCTGGGCTATCACGAGACCACGACCAATGCGATCGCCGGTGAGGCCGGCGTATCTCCGGCGACCCTCTACCAGTTTTTCCCGAATAAGGATGCCATCGCCAGCGCCCTGGCCTCGAGGTACGCACGCCAGATGGCCGATGCGGAACGGACCATCGACGCCGCAGGCTTCCTCAGCTTCCATGCGGCCATCGGAGAACTGCTCGATGTTTGCATGAGCTTCAATCGGAAGCATCCGGAGTTCCATACACTCGTGATCGACGCGCCGCTCTCAGCAGCCGCCCGCGAGGAAAAGAAGGCCCTCGGCCAGGTCTTTGTGGACTTCATTGCGGGCCGCCTCCGGCGCGAGCTGCCCACGCTCTCGCGTGCCGAAGCGGCCCACCACGGGCAGGTCGCCCTGATGATCTTCCGTGGAATCCTCGAAGGGCTCACAGCCGCACCGCCCAACGCCCGCCGGCGCCTGCAGCAGGCCATGCGCGACGCCATCCTGCGCTATCTCAATCCGGTGCTCACGCAATCGCAGACTGCTCTGCCCAAAAGCAGATCATCCCGACGATCGATCTGAGCAGAGAACCGGCTCTTGCGGTTTCTCAGCGAGCGCATCATCGCCCATGCGCTCGCCGACCCCGATTTCGCGGAGTGACTGCCCTTGCGAAAGCCTCACTCGCAGCCAAACGCCTTCCTCGCCGCGCCCGCCATTCACTCATACCGCAGCGCTTCCAGCGGGTCCACTCTCTCCGCCCGCCGCACCGGTACCCAGCACGCCAGCATGCCCACTCCTGCGAATAACGCTCCCACCACGATCAAGGTCGCAGGATCGCTCGGCTGCACTTCAAACAGGAATGACCGCAGCACGCGCGAGACGACCATCGATAGCGCCGCGCCGGCCAGCACGCCCCCTGCGATCAAGCGAAAGGCTTCGCCGAAGATCAGTTTGCGAATGTGACTTTGTTGTGCGCCCACCGCACTGCGAATCGCCAGCTCCCGGCGTCGCGACGCTACCGACAACGTGAGCACGCCGTAGATGCCCACCAGGGTGAGCACGCTGCCGACCACCGAAAACCCTGTCAGCAGGTGCATCGCGAAGGTCCGCGGCGCCAGCGATTCGTCGCGAATCTGGTCGAGGGTCTTCACATTTTCAATCGCCGCCGTCGGATCGACCGAACGCACTGCGTGCTCGACAGCCGGCGCGGATCCCCGGTGGTCCGCACCACCAGATGCTTGGAGAACGCGTTCGCCTGCCACAGCGGCAGATACACGTCAGGAGACGCCTGCTCGGTTAAATCGTCGGTCCGTCCGTCCGCGATTTCCCCCACGATAACGATGCCGGGTTGATCGCGGCCGCCGAACCAGAATTTCCTGCCAATCGCGTCGCCATTCGGAAAGTAGCGACGGACAAACGCCCGGTTCACAATGGCCACGTTGGGCGCTTTGTCGTCGTCGCTCGAGCGAAACTCCCGGCCGTCCACCAGCGGCATGTTCATCAGCTTGAAATAGTCGGGCGTGACCGCGCGCATGGGCAGCGCGATTTTGTCGCTCTCTTTTACGGCTGGCGGCTGGCCCTCAATGTCTAACTTCGCCGGCCAGTTGTTGCCGGTCAGCGGCACGCCCCACGCAAACGCCGCATCCTGCACCCCGGGAATCGCAGCGACGCGATCGAGCGCCTGGCGGTGAAAGCTGCTCCAGGTCGACCAGGCCTGCACATCGGTCACGCTCATGGTGAGGATGCGCCCGGTGTTATATCCCGACGGCACCTCGGCGATTTTCATCATGGTGCGGATGAGCAGTCCGGCGCCCACCAGCAATGCCAGGGTGAGCGCGGTCTGCAGCATGGTCACTCCGCGCAGCAGGCGCCGCTCGCCGAGCCCCGCCGTCCCTTTCGGCCCGGCGTTTTTCAAAACCTCCATAGGATCCAGCTGAAACACGCGCAGCGCGGGCAGTGCGGCGGCGCAAAAAGCTGCCAGCAACGCCGCGCCGAGTCCCCACGCCAGCACGCCCCAGCCTGCGGTCACGCCGTCGAGCCGCGGAACGGCATGCCCCGCGATGACCTTGAAGAGCTTCACCGCGCCCAGGGCGAGGCCCACGCCAAAGGCTCCGCCGGCGAGCGCCAGCAGCAGGCTTTCCGTCAGCACCTGGCGCAGAAGAGCCATGCGGCCCATGCCCATCGCGCTGCGCACGGCGTATTCCTGTTGCCGTTGCAGGCCGCGCACCAGCAGCAGCGCGGCCACGTTGCCGCAGGCGATCAACAGCACCAGCGCGGCCGCGCCCAGCAGCGGAAACAATATGCGCTGCCCGTCACGGTTCATCTCCACCGTCACCGGCTCCAGTTGCGGCGTGAATCCTTCAAAGCTTTTATCCTCCCGCGCCTCGCCTGCAGCCAGCACCGCGAGTTCCTGCTGGGCCTGTCGCGGCGGAACGCCGTCGCGCAATCGCGCGATCACGTTCCAGTACGGATCCTTCAGACTCTTTGGATCGGGAATCGCCGGCGCCCAAAAATCCACGGTCGCGTTCACGTCGTAGTTCGGTTCCTTCGCCGCTTCCGGCGCCGGCAGAAAGCGCACGCCGGGTTCCATGATGCCGATGACCGTGGGCGGCACATCCCAGCGGCTGATGCCCAAGGTCTTGCCAATGATGTGCGGATCGCCCCCCAGCACGCGCTGCCAAAATTCGTAGCCGAGCACAATCGACCGGACCGGACCCTGCCCGAAATCGGAATCCTCGAAACCGCGGCCGGCTGCCGGCTTCAGCCCCAGCACGTCAAAATAGTTCCTCGTCACAACCTCGCCCTGCATGGACCGGCTGCCGTCGTTGCGAATCAGAAAATTGAAGGTCCAGCCGTAGGCGGCGATGCCGCTGAACGATTGCGCATCGTGTTGCCAGTCCATCCACTGTTGCGCCGGCCAGCCCCGCGGGCTGCCCAGGTTCTGGCCGTCGATGCGCGCGGCGGGCACGAGCATCAGCTGCTCAGGCTTCCGATACGGCGGCGGGGTGAGCAGCACGCCCTCAATCAGGCTGAAAACCGCAGACGTAGCGCCGATCCCCAGCGCCAGCGTCAGCGCCGCAATCAGGCTAAAAACCGGCTGCTTCAGCAACATCCGAAGCGCAAAGCGCAATTCTCGCAAGAAGCGCCTCCTGCTGGTTTCGATTCCGCGAAAGGGAAACTGCGAACCGCGGCCCTGGGGCCGTGACAAGAGAATACCAGGCGCTCCGGGCGCATATCGCGTCGGGAGTGGGACGGCGCAACAAAGGATGTCTCCGTGCGATTTTCGATCCTCAAATAGGCGCTGCTCTGTCCGGGCCTCCGGACCACACCGCCGCTGCTGTCGCTGTGTGGCCCTAAGTAGTCAGATATTGTTAGTGCTTTGACGCACGGGATCGGCCGGATCGCTTAGGGATTGCGCTCTTCGGCAATCGCGGAACCGCCTGCACGCCCGCCCAAAGCGTTGCGATCGTCTGCTCGATCACGAGAGTCTGGTCAGACAATCCAGGCACAACTCCCTGGATAACAAAGAGTGTGGCGAGGCCGAAGATCGTAAACCACCAGGTGTGGGCTATCACGATGTCATTCCTGTTTGGCAATCCTTCATCCCTGGCAACATCGAA
>JBARMS010000045.1:0-46048 GCA_049802575.1 Acidobacteriaceae bacterium
GGGTGACTCGGCGCAGCACGGAACGTGCGCAGCCGAGCCGCCGATGACTTTCGTACCCTCCCCGCCTCCGATTTCCCTTGCCCTGATTGCCGCCGGATTCGTACCCTAAGAATCAGGAAAGCCCTGCCCTTCGGAGCAGGGCTTTCGCTTTCAGGGCGCCCTATTTTTGTTTTTGCTGAACGCTGATCGCTGAACGCTGCACCCTGAAACGCCGCCGTCCCGGCTCAGGCCGGTCCGTCCGCTCTTTGACAACCACGCCGGCTCATACGTACGGCGATCCCGCGCCCCGGGACAAAACAGGGTAAATACCCGCAGGGTATTACCCCCAGGAAGCCGCAGAATCAACGACTTGCTCGATACCCATAGAAAAAAATGGGGTCCCCGGCGCGATCAGGGCTACGAAACCGCGCTGCCCTGCCGCTTCGCCTGAATCCCGATGTACACGTTCACCAGGCTCAGCGCCGCCGGCGTCACTCCCGGAATCCGGCTCGCCTGCCCCAGCGTCGCCGGCCGCACCCGCGTCAGCTTCTCCTGCATCTCGCGCGAGAGCCCGCTCACCTGCGTGTAGTCAAACCACGCCGGAATGTGCCGCTCCTCGGCCTTCTTCAGCTTGTCGATCGCCTTCTTCTGCTGGTCGAGATAGCCCGCGTACTTGATCTCCGTTTCAACGGTCTTCAATTCGTTGCGGACATGCGCGGACAGAGGTTCATGCCCACTTTCCGCGACCCACGGCGCAAACACCGGGTCCGCCAGCTGTTCCCGCAACAAGGGCCAAAGCGTCTCAATCGTCACTTCAGGACGCTTCAGGATTTGCGCCCACGTCTGTCCCTTCGGCCATCCTGCCGGCTCAGGGACATCGCTTCCCTCGTCGCCTTCCTGTGCGCTTCTGCCTGGACGGCTAGTCCGCGCGCCTTCGCCTGGACGGCCAGTCCCCAGCAGCTTTTCCAGCGCCACCGCGCGCGCCTGCTTCGCCTCGTATTCCGCCCACGCCCCGTCCCCGATCAGCCCCAGCCTGCGCCCGTGCGGCGTGAGCCGCCGGTCCGCATTATCGATCCGCAAATGCAGCCGAAACTCCGCCCGCGACGTGAACATCCGGTACGGCTCGTTCGTCCCCTTCGAGATTAAATCGTCGATCAGGATGCCGGTGTACGCCTCGGTCCGATCCAGCGTGAACGTGCCTTCGCCCTTCACGCTGAGCGCCGCGTTGATCCCGGCCATGATTCCCTGGCACGCCGCCTCCTCGTAGCCCGAGGTCCCGTTGATCTGCCCCGCCAGATACAGCCCCGCGAACTGCTTCACGCGCAGCGAGCGGTCCAGTTCCGTGGGATCGATCGCGTCGTACTCGATGGCGTATCCCGGCCGCAGCATCTCCGCGTTTTCGAGCCCCGGAATCGAGCGCACGATCTGCCACTGCACCTCCATCGGCAGCGACGTCGACATGCCGTTCACGTACACCTCGTGCGTGTTCAGCCCTTCCGGCTCCAGGAAAAACTGGTGCTGCTCCTTGTCCGGAAACTTGACCACCTTGTCTTCAATCGACGGGCAATACCGCGGCCCAATGCCCGTGATCTGCCCCGAGTACATCGGCGACCGGTGCACGTTTTCGCGAATGATCCGCAGCGTCTCCGGCGTCGTGAACGCAATGTGGCACGAAACCTGGCGCTGCGGCAGCGTCTTCGTCCGAAAGCTGAACGGCGTGGGCTCCGGGTCTCCCGGCTGCTCCGTAAAGCGGCTCCATGCAATGGTCCGCCCGTCGAGCCGCGGCGGCGTGCCCGTCTTCAACCGGCATCCGCGCAGCCCCAGCCGCTTGAGCGCCTCGCCCAGCAGCACCGACGGCGGTTCCCCGCTCCGGCCCGCCGGATAATGCTCCTCGCCGCAGTGGATCAGCCCATTCAGAAACGTGCCCGTTGTGATCACGGTCGCGCCCGCCAGAATCGTGCGCCCATCGCGCAGCTTCACCCCGAGCACACGCGGCACTTCCTGAACGCCGATCGCTGATCGCTGATCGCTGGACGTCGTGCTCAGCACGACGTCCACCACCTCCGCCTGCTTGATGAACAAGTTCGGCTGCGACTCCAGCACCTCCCGCATCTTCACGCGGTATTGCTGCTTGTCGCACTGCGCGCGCGGCGACCAGACCGCGGGCCCACGCGAAGTGTTCAGCAGCCGGAACTGAATCCCCACCGCATCGGCCACTTCGCCCATGATGCCGCCCAGCGCGTCCACCTCACGCACCAGATGACCCTTGGCAATGCCGCCGATCGCCGGGTTGCAGCTCATCTGCGCGATCAGGTCGAGGTTCAGCGTGAACAGCGCGGTGCGCAGGCCCATGCGCGCGGCCGCCATCGCCGCCTCGCAGCCGGCGTGGCCCGCGCCCACCACCACCACATCGTATTGTTCGGTGAAAACCATGCGGGGACATCAATAGTTTACCGGCTCGACCCCCAACCGCGATCCCGCCCGGCCTGCCCCATTCCCGCAAAAGCAAGGGCTCCCGCGCGGGGAGCCCTTTGACTGAGAAACAGCTGAGCCTCAGAACAGCAGATGCAGCGACATCTCCACCAGCCGCTGGCTCCCGATCGAATGGGTGACAATCCCCAGGTTGTTGCTCGTCGCCGCGGGCGGGGTGTACATCTCCCACGCGCAGTTCGTGGACGAGCCCTGGCACGTTGCGTTCGACGATGTTGGCGTGACCACCGTGCTCGAGGCATAGGGTTGCGCCTGCGTTCCATTGGCATAGCCGCCCGGAGGATTGGCGATCTCCTCGTAGAGCGGGCTGAGCTGGATGTCGTTCGTCGGCACGTCGAAGCTCGGCGTGTTCGTTACGTTGAACACTTCGAACTGGTAGCGAACGTTGTAGCGTTCCGTGACGTGAACATCCTTCTGCAGCGTCATGTCCGCCCGCTTCTGGAACGACTGACGGAAGATGTTGCGCTGTCCCGGGACAAACGTCGTCTCGTACACATCGCACAGCGGCCCGCCGCCCGGTCCCGCATTGCCGCCCGCTGTGGTCGTGTCGCAGGGCGGCACGCCGTTCTGGCCGGGAGCCAGCAACGGAACGTAGAAGTCCTGCGCCTTGAGCGCCGGCGTGAGGTAAGCGCCCGACTGGCCGGTCTTCACCGACTTCGGCGACAGCCCCGGCTGGATGGGAAGAATCGGATTCATCAGCTCGATGTTTCCGCCGAAGTATTCGCTGCCCACTGACCCCGAGTAGTCGTAGATGCTGTATGGTTCGCCGCTGGTCAGCACGGTGATGCCCAGCAGCGACCAGTTGTTGGTCAGCTTGCTCAGCCAGTTCGTGTCGCCCTTGAATGCGTTGGGCACGGTGACAATGTAGTTGAACGTGAGCGTGTGGGTCTGATCGTAATCCGCATCAGCATAGGACGACCGCAGGTCGTTCGGATTGTCGCCGGTGAAGAACAGCCCAATATCGCTCTGCTCATCCAGCGTGTGCCCCCATGTATAGGACATCCCCAGCTGAATATCGTGCGACATCCGCTTCGTCAACTGCGCCTGCAGCGCATCGTACGAAGAAATTCCCACCGTCGAGAAGCTGGCGGAGTTTGGATCGTAACCCACGTAAGGAACGCGCAGGTCCACGTTGCCGCCGCTGTACGAGTCGTACGGCTCGCTGGCCATGGCGTACGGGTTGCCGCTGGTGTCGTAGGTGTTGCTCAGCACCTGAACGCCGTACGAGTACATCTGCCCGTGAATCGGATGCGACGGCGTCGCGATGCCCGGCTCGTTGAACGGAATCGGAATCACTTCGTGCTTGCCGCGATTGCCGACATACCCTATGTCGACCGACATATCGCTGCGCGGCTGCCACTGGATGTCCAGCGTCCAGTTCTCCGTGTAGGGCAGCACGTTGTTGACGTTGTAGTTGCCGATGACCAGCGGACCATCGGGCGCTCCGTCGTCGCAGCTATACGGGATCAGGTCCACGCCGTTCCAGACGTTGGCTGCGGTGCAGGTGGATTCAATCGAGTCGACGGTCGGCATAAACGAAGCCAGGTTCGCCGGGGTCGTCGGTGAAACGTAGCTCGTGAACGGATGACTCAGTGTTCCATTCGCGCTGGTGTAAGCGGCAAATGGAGCCTCCTGCGTCACGCCGAACGGTCCGCTGATGCCCGAGCCGGCGGGCGGCGAAAGATACTGGAAGTATTCGCCGCGGTCGAAGTAGAGCCCTGCCCCGGCGCGCACCACCACTTTGTCGCTGAACATCTTCGGCGACCACGCCACGCCCAGTCGCGGCGCAACGCCCCACTGCCGGCCCTTCAGCGTGGAATCGCTCACGCCCGGCGTCCCAAATTGTTTGTTATTCCCGGCGACGATAAAGCCCGTGTCGGTGACCGCGCTGTCGGTAGCCGAATAGCGGGCGGGGTCGAAGTTGAAAAGATCGCCGTTCTTCTCCCAGAAGGGCCCGGTGTAGTCGTAGCGCACGCCGGCGGTGATGCTCACATTCGGCCGCACCTGCCATTTGTCCGCCGCAAAGGCCCCAATATCATTGGACCGGTAATAGCGGTCCGAGGCGCCCTGCAATACCGTTCCTCCATGCAGTTTGCCGCTCAGGAAATTGTTAAATCCCGACGTCGTCAGCTGCGAGTGGTTTGCGGCTCCGTTCCGGATATTGAGCTGGTTGTAGTTGTAGTCGGCCCCGACGCTGAGGGTGTGCTTGCCGAGCGAAAAGAACGCCGTCGATGAAGGCGAAACACGGTTCTCAAAGTATCCCTGGTCCACAAAGCCGTCCGCATTCGAGGGACCGATCTTCGCGGTGCTGTAGTTGGAGTAGGAGTCCACTCCAAAATACTCAGCCGTGACGCCGGGCAGATTATTGCCGGGAGCATCAAAGTTCAGCGCCGATCCAGAGAAGGCGCTCGAAAATCCGCTGTACACCTTCTGCCGCGAGAAGCCGACTTGCTGCACCCAGTTGATCCGCTGCCCGAGCATGATCGAGTTGGTCAGGGACGCCGTTTGCGCTCCCGTGTCTTCCCTCTCCGGGAATCCGATGGTGTCGGAGGACGCAAACGGGCTGGCCGTCGGCGTGTGCTGGTAGAAGTACTTCGCGGCAAGGTGGTCTTTGTCGCTCGCGTTGTAGTCCAGCGATCCCGTGGCCCAGTCTCCCTTGAAGACCGAAGTGCCCTGGACGTTCACGTCCGGCAATCCGTTGGCCAGCTGCGTTTCCGCGTTAGCGCCAGCCGAAGGAATCAAATAACTTCCGTTCGGCAGCTTGGCCTGCAGAAGCGCGACGGCAGCAGGATCGTAGGTAGTCGGACATTTGCCATAGCCCGAAGCGGAGACGTAGCTGGCGCACGCTGCAGCGAGGCCGGTCGTGCTCCGGTCATCGGTCAGCCCGTACGGCACTTCATACTGCGCCAGCGCGCCGGTCTGATCGGAGTCGTAGAGATGCTGGTACCCCAGGAAGTAGAACAGCTTGTTCTTTTGGATCGGGCCGCCCAGCGTCGCACCCGCAAGCCAGCGGTGCAGCTGTGGATTCGCCTGTGACGGTGTAAGCTCCCCGAGCCCGACATCCTGCTTGTAGAAGAACGGGTCGGCGTTCATGAAGTTGTTGCCGAACTGCCCGTACACCTGCCCGTGCATCTCATTGGTTCCCGTGCTGGTGCTGATCGTCACATGCGCGCCGCTCGTCTGTCCCTGCTCCGCGCCATACATCGACGTGGTGACGTTGATTTCCTGCATGAACTCCGGCGGCGGCGAGGCCATCCCGTTGCCGTTCGAACCGTAGACCGAAACGTTGTCCTGCGTCTGTCCCCCGGTTGTGCTGCCTTCGCCGATATTGAACTGGTAGCGTTGCGAGACATCCTCGCTCGAGGTTTTGCCGTTGAACAGATTGGTCACGCTGATGCCGTTCACCGTGATCGTATTGCTCGTGTCGCGCTGCCCGTTCGCCCAGATGGGCTGATTGCCGAGGCCGGAGTCGGTGCCCACGCCCGAGAGCAGCTGCGAACTGACGCCGGGCGCCAGAATGGCCAGCTGGGTGAAGCTGCCCGTCGCCAGCGGAGTCTCCGATATCTGCGTCTTATCGAGCGTGTACCCGTTGGTGGTATCGGTGGCGTTCAGCAGCGGGTTGGCCGTCACCGTGACCGACTCCGTCACCTTACCCGGCTTGAGCGTCGCGGGAATCTTCGTGGCGTGCATCTCCTGCACGGTGATCGCCGGATAATTCTGCGTCTCGAAATTCGCGGCCTGGATTGTCACCTTGTAGGTGCCGATGGGCAGATCGAGAATCTCCCAGTACCCGTTGTTCTTCGTGGTGGTCGCCCGCTGCAGTCCGGTCTGCTCACTCACCGCGGTGACCGCGGCTCCGGATACGGACGCCCCGGAAACGTCTGTCACCGTTCCGTTCAGGCTGCCCAGCGTCTGTTGAGCGCCGGCAAAATGCGTAGTCAGGAAGAAAGCCGCCAGCAGGCACAGAGCCGCCGGAAGGTGACACCAGATCAAACGTTTCATGTATGGCCTCAAAAGGTAGTACCTGTTGGTCTGCAAAACTTTCAGAACGTGTCGTTGCCGTACTGAGCAATCTGCGTGGATTGGCCCGTTTAGGGTTCCATATTTCAGTAAATTTGGGGTTAATTACAGCACGAATAGGTGCACCTCGAAGGCACAAATTCCATGTGAGCCGTGGAAAACGCGGTGCGAAATCTGATTATTGTTTAAAAATTCAGCTTGACGCCCGCCTGGATTTGCCGTTCCCGGCTGATTGCCCCGCTATTCGTATTCGTCTGGTTGCCAAATGCCGCCGTCGGATCCCACGCATACTGCGGCAGTTTGCTGCCGTTTACCAGGGTGGTGGCAATCGCCGGTATCTCGCCGCTCTGCCACACCAGGTTCGCCGTGTTGGCGTAGCAGGGCTTCGCGTTGGAGCAGTCGGTGAACTCGTTTTTCACGCGATAGCCCACCGTCTGGATATCCGTCACGTTCTGGTGATTCAGCGCGTTGAAGGCTTCACCCAGAACCTCGAAGGAATATCGCTCGCTCAGGCGCACATGCTTGGTCAGGCGCAGGTCGAGATTGGCTGCGGCCGGATACCGGAATGTGTTGCGCCCGATCCCCGGGATGAGGTCCTCGCCGCCCGATCCGTTGAGGCTCGCGCCCAGGCTCGGGATGGGAATCCCTGGCCCGCCGGTGATCACCGCATCCGGTTCCGTCACTGCCTTCAGGCAATTCGCCCCGTCTCCCGTCGCGCCGCCGGCATTCAGCCAGTCGTGGTAAGAACACAGCGGCGTGGGAACGGACCCGAGAGTGCGCATCGTGTAAGGCAGACCGGTGCGCCACTCTCCGGCTCCGGCCAGCGAATAGCCTCCGAACAGTTCCTCCGCGGCGCCGCGCATGCGCCACGGCTCCCGCAGCACCACGCCGCCGGCCACGCGCTGCCGCACATCGTAATTCGACGTTCCGTGTTCCAGGCTCAGGTCAGCGGGATCGTAAACATCGTCGCGATCCGCAAAGGTCGCCTCGTTCTGATTATCGTCGACCGCCTGCGCCCAGGTGTAACCGGCGTTCACCGTCAACGTACTCGACATGCGCCGGATGAGCCGCGCCATCGCTCCGCGATAGCTGGAGTTGGTCTCGCTGAGGATGTCTGTCATGCTGCCGCACGCTGGGTTGAGCCGCTGATAATAGAACCGAGCCGGCGTGAAGATCGGAAGCGCGGATCCCGGCGTCTGCGTGCTCGCCTTCCCCAGCGGCCCGGCATTTCCCTCGTTCCCTGGAGCCGTGACAGCATAAAACATCGTCGCGATGGCGCTCGTGTCGATATTCGTGTCGATAAACTGTGTCAGATCGTGGCCGCTCGTCGCCATCGCCGTCAGCGTGAGCAGCGTGCGTCCTCCCAGCGACTGCTCCAGCGATATCTGTGCCTGCTCAATCTGAGGATGGCGGAAATGCCGGTCGAAATACACGACGTCCGGCGCCGTCGATTCCTGATCCGGCGCATGCGGATCGGTGTACGGCGTTTCGTTGCTCCCAAAGACATAAGGAAATGTCGGCGCCCCGACATCCATTGGCCGCCACCGATAGGCTCGTGGCGATCGGACCGTTCCCGTCGAGGTCAGCGCACTGAAGACTGTCGCGTTCGGCACTCGCCCGTAATACAAACCGTAGCCGCCGCGCAGCACGGTGTTCCCTCGCCCAAACACATCCCAGGCAAACGCGGCGCGCGGTCCAAAATCGTCGCGGTTGTGCGGCAGCTGAGCCGTCTGCGGAACATCTTCGTTGAAGAGCGCGGGATTTGTATCCGGCAGGCGCTCATATTCCCAGCGCCCGCCCAGCGTCAGCATCAGCCCCCGCCCAATCTTCCACTCATCCGCGGCAAAGGCGGCGTAATCGGCGGTGTCGAACCACCAGTTCGTATAGCCCACCGTCTGCCGGTACCGCGAATAGCATGGATCCGCCCCCACCCCCGTGCTCGTCCCGTCGCAACTGTTCGGCGCCAGCATGTCCGACACAAAATCGAGCATGCTCGCATACGAATATGCGCCGTTCTCTCCGCTCAGCCCCTCCAGCGAGTCCCTCACGTGGTTGTAGTCGTACCCCAACCGCAGAGCCTGACGGCCGCGCAGCCACGAAACCGCGTCGACCGCCTGCTGGCGCGTTTCTGCCGGAAACTTCCGCTCGTTGACCGTCGCAAGCGTGCCGAAACTGAATCCCGCGCTGCGATCGACCGACACTTCCGCGGGCAGTCCCCATGCATTCTGCGCAAACTGCTGCTCGAACCCCGACAGCGTACCCGGCTCTTGCGCCAGCACGTCCCGGTCGTACTGGTAGCGGAGGCTGTTCAGCAGCCAGGCCCGGGGAAACCACTCCCATCGCGCCACCGCATCGTCGTCGCTGGTGGAACTGCTTCCGAAGCTTCCTCTGGCGTAGCTTTCCGACGCTCCCGCAAGCGCCCCGTGCGGCGATGTGCGGCGCATCGCGTTGTACTCAAACACCAGCTGATTCCGCGTGCTCACCCGCCAGTCGATCTTGGGAAAGAGAATTGTCTGCCGCGTTGAGCGGGACACGCTGCCCAGCATCCCACTCATCTGGTTCAAAACCGCGGCATAAGCACAGGCCGCCATCGCCGTCGAACCGCCGCCGGGCACACCCGTACCCGCACAGCTCTGCGCCACCGGGTTCTCACTGTTCTGGAGCCGCGCTTCCAGCGTCGTCAGCGCCGGCGCTGACGGCGCGAAGAAGAACACCTCCGGCTCGCTCGCCCTGGCCACCGCCGGATCATTCCGCTCGTGCTGCTGCCACGCAAAAAACCAGGTCACAGCGTCTCTGCGAATCGGGCCTCCTGCCGACACATCCCACTCCTGCCTGCGGTCGGGCGCGTGGTACGGCTCCTCCACGTACGTGATGGGCTGTCCATTCAAAAACATCACCGGCAGCCCCGACGCGGTCACCGTGGTTCCTGCCGGTTCGGTCGCCATCACCTTGTCATACGCGTTGTACGTCTGGCCGATGGCGCCGCGATCGTAAAAGGTCGCCTGCCCGCGCATGTGGCTGCCGCCGGTCTTCGTCACGGTCGTGTAGCCGCCGCGGCCTGGCACGCCGAACAGGTCACTGCCGCTCGTGCGATATTGCCCCACCGCCGACTGCGCCACCGCGAAGCCATTCCCTCCTGTGCCGCGCTCCCGCCCGCGAAATGCCAGGTTGTTCTCGGTCCCATCGAGAGCGATGCTGTTCATCAGCGGACTCAGGCCGCCAAAGCTCAGCCCCCCCTCGGGCCCTGGCGCTGAAGCTCCGAACAGCCCCGCCAGCGTCGCCCAGTGCCGGCTGTTGTTGGGCAGCTCGTTCAGATCCATTGCACTGACATCGGCCGAATCCGCATCCCGGACCGCCGTCTTTCCGTCCACCAGCACCGTGCGGTGCAGCGTCAGCGGCGCAAGGGTCGCAAGCATCCGCACCGGCGTTCCCAGTCCGACTTCCAGATTGTCGGCTTCCCAGTCGGAGAGCCCCTGCACATAGACCCGCAGCCGGTAATCGCCGGGCAGAACCTCCGCAAAGCGGAAATCCCCGCTCACATCCGACGTCAGATCGCGGTGCTCGCCGGTCGCCGGATTCTCCATCCGCACCAGCGCCCCACCCAACCCCCGTCCATCGGGCCCCATGACTCGGCCGCTCACCGCCCCCGCCACGTCGGATTGTGCTCTCAACGGGACGGCTACGCCCGCAAGCGCCGGCAAGACCGCGAACACGACCCACTGGACCCGCAAAACTCCCTCGCAAGAAGCCCCGCCATGGGCCGGGCCGGAGGATGATTTCTGTAAAGTGATTCGAGCGTAGAACATTCGTTAAACTCAAAGCAGCGAATGTTTATCGATGAAGCCAAAATACGCGTAAAAGCCGGTGACGGCGGTAATGGCTGCATGGCTTTCCGGCGCGAAAAATTCGTGCCCCGCGGCGGACCCTCCGGCGGCGATGGTGGTCACGGAGGTAACGTGATCATGGAATCCAGCCAGCGCCATAACACGCTCGTCTACTTCCGCTTCAACCCCGAGCACAAGGCCGAGCGCGGCGAGCACGGCATGGGCTCCAACTGCACCGGCCGCGACGGCAAAGACATCGTCCTGAAAGTCCCGGTCGGCTCCGTGCTCTTCGACGCCGATACCGGCGAGATGATCCACGACTTCACCCAGCCCGACGAGCGGATCGTCGTTGCCCGTGGCGGACGTGGCGGACGCGGCAATCAGCACTTCGCCACTTCCACCCATCAGGCCCCGCGTGAGCACGAGCTCGGCCGCCCCGGAGAAGAGCGCCAGTGTCGTCTGGAGCTGCGCGTTCTCGCCGACGTCGGACTCGTCGGCTACCCCAACGCCGGCAAATCCACCCTCATCTCCCGCCTCTCCGCCGCGCGTCCCAAGATTGCCGATTATCCCTTCACCACGCTCGAGCCCCAGCTCGGCGTTGTCACCATCGGGGAAGCGCCGTATGAAGAGAGCTATGTAGTGGCGGACATCCCCGGCCTCATCGAAGGCGCACACCTCGGCGCCGGGCTCGGCATCCAGTTTCTGCGCCACATCGAGCGCACGCGCCTGCTGGTGCACCTGGTCGATGTGTCCGACGGCACCGGCCGCCCCGACCCGGCCGAGGATTTCCGCGTGATCCTGGCCGAACTGAAGAGTTTCGGCCACGGGCTCGCCGACAAGCCGATGATCGTGGTCGCCTCCAAGGCGGACGTAGCCAATCCGGCCAAGCTGAAGAAGATCGAGACGCTGGCGAAACGCCGCAAGCTGCCCTTCTATGCCATCTCCGCGGTCACCGGCCTCGGCGTTGACAAGCTCAAGTACGCGATCGGCGAACGAGTCCGCGAACTGCGCAGCGAACCCGCGCCGGTTCCCTCCGCAATCTGACGCGTCGCTACCCCGTCATGCCGGGCAAACTCGCCAGGCATAACCCAGCCTGCGCCACCAGCACCACGCCCGTCATCCAGAGAAACGCCTTGCGCTGGCGAGATTCCAGCGCGTCCGCGAACACGCCCCCGGCAAACGCGATCAGGAACGGCAGCGCCCACAGCCACGGTTGCGACTGCACGCCTGTCGTCACCAGCAGCATCAACGGAACGCCCACCAGCAGCGGCGTGGTGTTGCCGAAGTAGCGCGAGCGGCGCGAAATGGCGTACAGGATCAGAGCGCCGAGCAGAGCAAGCGAGAACGCCGAGTTCGCGGGATTGGCGAAAAACCAGCGGGCATCTTCCGTGGAGAACCAGAGCCGCCCCGCAGCGCTGCGAAACACGTAGCTGAACGCATCGGGCCGGAACGCATACGACGCGAACAGCAGGAAAAACGCCCCCAGCACCCACAGGATCAGCAGCGTGGGCAGCACCGCGCGGCGACCTTCCGCCACCCACGCCATGAACGCGAGAGCGAGCACCAGCGCAATCTCGAAGGCCGCGATGTGCGCTGCCGCCGTAAACCCGAGAGCCAGCGCCAGCAGCAAAATCCTCGGACGCCACTTGCGCCGCGGTCCCTGCAGCGCATGGGCGACGCCGATGGCCATATAAATGACAGAAAACATGCCCAGCGCCGCCAGAATCTCGTTATTCGGAACCGTGGCATCGCGGACGACCTCCGGCATAAAGCAGTAGAGCGCCAGGGAAATGTAACCCCCCGCGTCTCCGAACAATCGCCGCGTGACCCACCACAGGCACGCTCCCAGCGCCAGCGCCGCCAGCATGAACGGCAGGCGCAGCAGCAGCCGGATGGCGCCCACCTCGTGCCGCATCTCCCACGTCGAAGTGGTCGCCGCCTGTCCGACGAGAATGCGCTCCATCGTCAGCGGCAGTCCGGTCGCGCGCCAGGCCAGCGTGCCATCGTGGATATTGCCGCAGGTGGTGAAGTATCCCGCCAGCGTCGACGGGCGTTCCCACATCTCACGCCCGCAGCGGGCAAACTGGTAATCGGTATCGGAAAGCGGCCTCCGCGCACTCACCCAGAGACACTGCGCCAGCAACAGCAGCAACAGCGCCGCTGCTATCTTCTGGGGCCGTTCGAATCGAAATTTGCGGAGTCGGTGCCGGGTGGGTTTCGCTGCCATCGTGACCGCTGTCAGTGTACCGGACTGCGAAGGCGACAACCGCTGATGCGGCGGTTCCTGGCTCCGCTTTCCCGTCGCGCGAGCGCCGCGCGCTGATGATTGCCTCTCCTCTGCCGATAAGGGAAGGTGCGGCCGAATCCCGCCCGTCGTCCGCGGCAGGCATCGGGATTCGCCTCAAAGAAACCAACATGACCCCCCTGGCGCAAGATCCGATTGTCCCGAACGTGGAATATCCCTCTGCCGGCTCTGTCTCCCCGGCCCGCTACCTCGGGCGCCAGCCCATCGTGGACGAGAAAAGCCGTCTCTATGGCTACGAGTTGCTCTTTCGCGCCGGCACCGCCAACGAATTCTCCGGCGATCCCGAGGAGGCTACCCAGCAGGTCCTCGACCACTGGCTCATGCTCCGGCCCGAAGGCGACGACACGCTGGCCTTTGTGAATTGCACCCGCGACGTCCTGATGCAGGGCCTGGTCTCAGTCCTTTCCCCGCTGCAGACCGTCCTTGAAATCCTCGAAACCGTCGTGCCCGATCAGGAATTGCTTTCGGCTTGCCGCACCCTCAAAAAAAATGGCTACCGCATCGCCCTCGACGACTTCTTTCCCCACCCGGCGCTCGCGCCTCTGGTCGAAATCGCCGATTTCGTGAAAATCGATTTCCGCGCGCTCTCTCCGGCGGTGCGCCGCGATATCTACGGCATGCTGGCGGGCAGCTGGGCCCTGCGCATCGCTGAAAAAATCGAAACCGAAGAAGAGATGCGCGTGGCGCGCTCGGAAGGATGCATGCTCTTCCAGGGCTACTTTTTCTCCCGCCCCGTCCTGCTTTCCTCGCGCGTCATTCTGCAGAACCGCCTCGTCTACCTGCGCCTGCTCGCCACGCTGCACGAAGTCCCCGCCGACATCCGCCAGGTCGAGTCCCTGATCCTCTCCGACGCCACTCTCTGCTACCGCGTCCTGCGTCTCGCGAATTCCGCCCTGCAGGGGCACGCCGGCGTCATCAGCAGCGTCCGCGAAGCGCTCCTCATGGTTGGCGACGACGCGGTTCGCCGCATGGTCACCGTGGCGCTCGCCGGCATCCTCAGCGCCCACCGCCCACCCGCGCTGGTTTCCATGGCCCTCGCACGCGCCCGCTTCTGCGAACTGCTCGCTCCCTCGCTCGGGCAGGTGCCGCAGCAACTCTACCTCCTCGGTTTGCTCTCCCTGCTCGATGCCCTGCTCGAGGCTCCTATGCCGCGCATCCTGAAAACTCTGCCCATCACCTGTGAAATGAAAGCCGCGCTGCTCGGCGATGGCGGCCCGCTCAGCCCGGCTCTCGAGCTGGCCCGCGCTCTCGAGTCCTGCAACTGGCACCACTGCGAAACTCTCCGCCAATCCCTCAGCCTCTCCGAAAGCGAGATCGCCGCCAGGTACGTCGACTCGCTGCGCTGGGCCGCTCAATCCCTCAAAGCCTGATCGGCTCTGCAAAGCTTTGGGGGCCGCTCCGCTCCCCCTCTCCGCTCGCTTCTCTATAATCGGCACTGATGACCAGCCTGGGCAGGGCCAAGCGATTCGTCTTTCCGCTGCTGGCGCTCTGGGTGTTGCTCTACGCCTCGTTCTCTCTGGTCAGGCCGCCGCTGCTCGACGGCGACGACGCGCTCCATGCCGAAATCGCGCGCGAAATGGTGACGGCGGGCCACTGGATCGCTCCCTACGCGAATGGCCTCCGTTTCTCCCAGCATCCCCCGCTCCTCTACTGGGCGGTCGCCGCCAGCTTCCGCCTGTTCGGCATCAGCGACTGGGCGGCGCGCCTGCCCATCGCGCTCGCCACGCTCTTTCTCTTCGTCGCCACCTTCTCGCTGGGCCGTCGCCTCTTCTGTTCTCCCGCTGCGGCGTTTTATGCCGCGCTCGCCCTCCTCACTTCCTACGGAGTCTTCCTCTTCGGCCATCTTCTCCTGCGGGATGTCTTTCTCTGCCTCTGGACGACCCTTGCCATTAACTTCTTTTTCCGCTCGCTCAGCCAGGAGAAGCACCGTCTCGGCACCGCGCTTGGCTTCGGAGCCGCCTGTGCGCTCGGCGTCCTCAGCCAGGGCATCGCCGGCGTCGTCTTCCCCATCGTCATCGCCCTGATTTATCTGCTCTGCACGCGCAATCTCCGGCACCTTTTGCGCTGGTACCCCATCCCTGCCATCCTGATTTTTCTCCTGCTCTGGCTGCCCTGGCATATCGCCTCGCGCATCGCCTCGGGTCACGCGCGCCTCGATAGCCTGATGCCCTCCCTCTCCGGTGGCCGCGTTCCGCTGCTCGCCTTCTGGCCGCTGCTGCTCATCGGCATCCTCCCGTGGTGCGTTTTCTCCATCCGCGCTCTCCGCATCGGCCGGTTGTCACCGAATCAGGACTGCCGCTCCCATGCCCGCCTGCTCTGCATCATCTGGATCCTTGTCGTTCTTGTCTGGTTCAGCTTTACCGCTCGCCTCGAATTCAACCTCCTCACCGCACTCCCGCCCATGGCGCTGCTCGCCGGCGGCTGGCTTGCCGAGGACGAGGGTCTGCCGCATCACGAGGGACGCGGCGCTGCATGGATTCTGTTCTTCATCGGTCTCGCGGCCGCCGCCCTCGTTGCATACTTCCTCTTCACTGCGCCGCAGCCGGCCCCCGGCGTCGATATCGCGACACTCCTCCATCCCCATCCCGGCCGCCGTCCCGTCTTCTTCACCTATCTGTTCGATCTCACGCATAACGCGATGGGTCTCTTCAAGGTTCCGCTGGGGATCGTGCTGGCGGCGCTGCTGGTCGGCGTCTCCGGAGGGCTGTGGTTTCGCCTCCGCGACAACGCCCGCATGGCGAATTGCTTCCTGGCCGGCATGACCGTCGCCATCCTCATCGCGGCGCACCTCGCGCTCAACACGTTTTCGCCAATCCTCTCTTCGCAGATTCTCGCCGAAGCCATTAAGCCCGAAGTCCAGCCCAGCGACGTCCTCATCGTCAACGGCCCCTTCGATACCGCGTCCTCGTTCGTTTTTTATCTCGAGCGCCAGGTTCTGGTGCTCAACGGCAACAGCGGCCGGGAGAATTCAGTTCCACCCAACACGGTGAATCCGTCGCTGTTTGTGAACAACAGCGACGTGGCCGCCCTCTGGTCCGGCTCGAATCGTGTGTGGCTGTGGACCAGCGCCGCCGGTGCGCCGGCATTACCCAGCCCGGTCTACGTCATCGGCCGCAGCGGCGGAAAAGAAGTGCTCAGCAACCAGCCGAACTTCGGCGGCGCAACCTTCTAAGCGTCCCGAATCTGATGTTCGTGACAGAACGAAACTGTCATCCGAGCGAGCTTTCCGAATCGTCGCACCTGTATTGGGCGCGGCAATCATTCCAGAAGCGAGCCGAAGGACCTGCATTGGAGCGTCTCAGATTTGCAACGAACTTCAGACTCAGGCCTGGCGGGGCTGCGGTCCCTCACCGCTCAAACGCCGGCCAGAAGTCAATCGCCTTCGCGCTGACGATGCCGCTGCCTTCCTTCACCGTGATGAATTGGTTCGCCGCCACGTGCCCCAGCGATTCTTTGCGTCCGCTCGGCCACGCAATCTCCAGACTGACCGTCTTACCCGGCGCCGGTTTGCCCAATCCGAAGGTCAGCGGCAACTCGCTCTGCGAGAGATAGCTTGACCCGGTCTTCACCATCTCCATCATCTTCGCGCCGCTTGCCAGGGTCGCGGTCACCCTGGCCCCGATCGCGTCGCGGTTCGACTTCGTCCCAATCAGCTTCACGCGCAGCACGTCATTCTGATTGCCGTTGTTATTGCGCAGCAGCCGCGCCGGACCGTTGTTGTCGTTGACCACGATGTCCAGGTCGCCGTCGTCGTCGTAGTCCAGATAGGCTGCGCCCCGCGCCACCATCGGCTGGCGCAGCGCCGCGCCCACCTTGTCGGACATGTTCTCGAATTTGCCGCCGCCGAGGTTGCGGAAAAGCATCGCCGGCTCCGCGTAATGGAGCGATGGCTGCAGCACGCTCACGTCATCGGCCACGTGCCCGTCCGCCGCAAACAAATCCGGCCGCCCATCGAGGTCATAGTCGAAGAAGAACAACCCGAACGTCAGCACGCGCTGCGTCGGCTCAGCCAGCCCTGCGGAAATCGCCTGATCCACGAACAGCCCGCCGCCCTGGTTCTGATAAAGCGACAGCCCCTCGTTCGTGAAATTCCCGATCGCCAAACTCTGCCGCCCCGTTCCGTCGTAATCCGCGGCATCCGTACCCATCCCCGCGCGCGCTTTGCCCGCATCGTTGTAGGCCATGCCCGACGCGAACCCCTCGTCCGTAAACGTTCCGTTGCCGTGGTTCTTCCACAGCTTGTTCGGCTGCGTGTCGTTCGTCACAAACAAGCTCAGCCATCCATCGCCATCCAAGTCCACCAGCGCAACGCCCAGCGACTTGCTCGACGGATCGTAGAGCCCCGCCTTCTTCGTCACATCCTCGAAGCGCCCGTTGCCCAGGTTGCGATAGAGCCGCGCGCTCTCGCCCTGATACCGCTCCGGCGTGCAGTAGGATTTGTGCGTCCCATCGAGCGTGCAGAACTGATCCGTCGCCTCGGACCACGTCACATAATGCGCGACGTAGAGATCGAGCCGCCCGTCGTGGTCGTAGTCGAACCACACCGCGCTGGCGGGAAACCCCGCATCGGCCACGCCCGCCTTCGCGGTCACATCGGCAAATCGTCCGTTGCCCAGGTTGCGAAACAGATGGCTGCCGCCGATCGCGGTAATGTAGATATCGTCATAGCCATCGTTGTCGTAATCTCCCACCGCGCAGCCCATGCCGTACATTTCCACGTCGAGGCCGGCTTGCTTCGTCACATCGGTGAAGGTGCCGTCGTGATTGTTGCGGTAGAGCGCCGGCGTGCTTCGCTTCGTTGTGTGCCCCGGCCAGTCCGCCGAATTCACAAACAGGATGTCGGGCCATCCGTCATTGTCGTAGTCAATGACGCATACCCCCGACCCCATCGTCTCCGGCAAATACTTCTTCCCGAACCCGCCATTGTTGTGCCGGAAACGAATGCCAGCCTGCGCCGTCACGTCGGTGAACGTAATCGGTCCGCTGGGGCGCGACGCTGTTTCTACGGCCGGGGCCGGCTCCGCGGGCTTCGAAACTGGACTGGCGTTTGAGGCCGCAGTTTGCGACGCCCCCTGCGCGCGAGCCGGTTCGCCGGACGCCGCAGGGGATTTCGCTCTGCATCCCGCCAGCGACAGCAACAAGAGCGCCGGCGCAAGGATTGCAAATCCCGTCACACTTTTCCGAACATTTCCTGCGCCTCGGCTCTGCATCCCTATCGAGCCATCTCCGGACGCAGTTGCGGCGCCGGCGCGACCCTCCGCTTGCGCCGCGCGTCCAGCCACATCTCGATCAGCAGCGCGGGCGGGCCCACTACGAAGAGCGCATAGAGAGGCGCGTAGATGCTCTGGTCGAGCCGCATGAAGAACTCCACGAGCGCAACCACAACTGCGACCGCGCACTGCCCCTTCCACGACCGCACCGTCGTTCTGGGGTCCGTAATCATGAAGAACATGAAGAGCTGATACATGGGTCCGGTGATCGGCGACACCTCCGACTGCCAGGGGTCACCGACGATGTGCGCGCGCACAACGGCCAGCAGCAGGAAAGAGGCGACGTAAGTTGCGGTGATGTGAAAGCGCTTCGCGCGCCACAGGATGAGCGAGCCGAGCACCCAGATGACCACCAGAGACGCGAAGTTATTGCCCCACTGGATGCTCAGCCCCGCCACCGACTCCGACGCCAGAAAGAGCAGCGCGCAGATGCCGAAGTTCGACGGATTGCAGAGGTGCCGTCCCTTCACGCGCACCGCATATTTCGACGTGATCGACAGTGCAGCGCACAACGCGTAGGGCCAGAACGCCGGCGACCGCAGCAGGATACCGACGCTGATGCCCGTAATGTAAGCGCTGGCCGGGTGCGGCCATTTGCCGAGAAAAATCTTCCCCAGCGCCATTTCTGTCACCATGGCGGTGACAATAGCCAGCAGCGTCTTTTGGTAGCTCTCCAGGATTCCGAACGAAAGATTTCCGACCAGCAAAATCAGCGTGATGAACACCGGCGGCGCAAAGCGGCTGTCCAGCACGCCCTTCCACAGCACGGGCCGCGCCGCGCTCTGCTTCGCGCCGGTGGGTGACGCAGCAGCCGTCTCGGGTGTCATGCCGGCTCCTTCACGTGGACCAGCTGATTCGGCGTCAGATTCTCGAGCGTCTGCACCGTCCCCGAAGGCCAGTGGATCACCGCCTTCTCCATCCGTGGATTCTTCCCCAGCCCAAAGTGCAGCCGCCGATCATTCTCCGACGCAAATCCGCTGCCGCCCATCACCGCCTGCACCTGCTCCGCGCCATTCCAGTAGAGCGTCACCTGCGCTCCAATCGCGCTGCTGTTGCTCTTCGTCGCCTGCAGGTCGAATTCAATCCAGTCATTGCCCGGCGCCACCCTGTTTTTGTAGATCAGCAGCGGCCCGCCCTGGTTGGCCACCACCGCGTCCAGCGCCCCCGTGTTCCACAGATCGGCCAGCGCCACCGAACGCCCGTCGTAGCGATCCGTCACGCCCACCGCCTGCGCCACATCGATGAACTTTCCCGCCCCATCGTTCATCCACACCCGCTTCTGCTGATACCCCGAGAGGCTGCGCCCGTCGAACGCCGGCCAGTGCGATGCGTCGCTGATGATCGAGCTGTTCCCTCCCGCCACTTTCGAGAAGTCATACCAGTAGCTGCGCGTCTTCGAGGCTGAGATGTATCCATTCTCCAGATACAAATCGAGCGTCCCGTCGTTGTTGAGATCGCCGAACTGCGCCCCGAAGCTCCAGCCGCCCAGTTCGACGCCCATATCGCGCGCCATATTCTCGTACCGCAGCGTCGCCCCATCCTGCGGCACCCACAAATTGTTCCCCTGAATCAGGACGCCTTCCTCCGAAATGTTCGAAACGTAAATCGCATACTTCCCCTGGTTGAAAATGTCGCCGAACGCCGCGTTCATTCCGCTCTTGGGCGCGAACCCCACGCCCGTTTGCTGCCCGGCTTCACGAAAATGCCCATGATCGTTCAGGTAGAGTTCCGAAACCCCATAGTCGTTTGCGACGAACAAGTCCGGATACCCAGTGCCCCGCAGATCCGCCGCCGCGCAGGCCAGCGCCCATCGCCGGCTGTTGATCCCAGCCTTCTCGCTCACTTCCTCGAAATGCCCGTTGCCTAAATTGTGAAACAGGTATTTGCGGCCGCCGTTGTTCGCGTATTCAAAGCTGTTCGGCATCATGCGCGTGTTGGCCAGGCGCCACAAGTTCACGTTCTCGGGATAATATCCGCCCACAAACAGATCGAGCTTCCCGTCATCGTCGTAATCGAGCCAGGTCGCGGTATTCGCGTTGATCCAGTCCGGAAACCCCGTGTCCCTCACCAGCGTGAACCCATGCCCATGATCGTTGTGGAACAGCATCGGCTTGCCCCATTTGACCAGAAACAGGTCCTCGTAGCCGTCGTTGTCGTAATCGCCCCACACCGCGCCCATCGAGACGCCGGTGCCAGGCTGGTTCACATCGGCCACGCCCATTTGCTCGGCGACATCGGTGAATGTGCCATCGTGATTGTTACGATAGAGATGGTTTTTGCTGCCGGTACGGCTGTTCGTCACGTAAATGTCCGGCCAGCCGTCGCGATCGAAATCCACGATCGACACGGAAGCGCCCATCGACGCCACTTCCGGCATAATCCCGGCCAGCTTCTCATCGAGCACCGGCGGCTCGTGGACGAAGTGAATTCCCGCCTGCTGCGCCACCTCTGTGAAGCAGAATCCGTAGCGCGCCAGCGCCGTCTGGCAATTCGCCGTGCTCGCCTGCGCGGCGCTCCTTCGCGATGCAACCCGGCGCATGATCGCCGGCGTCGCCAGCATCGCCAGAAAAATGATCCAAAGAATCACGCGCCCAACCCAGCCACCCCTCATCGCAACGGCACTCCCTCAGTCAGCGCATCGCGAAAAGGCTCCGGCGTCACGTAGCGCGTCTGCCAGGTGAGCCAGTCCTGCGGGTGCTGCCGGACCACCCACTCGTCCCCCAGCGGCCCCGGCGGCGCGTCGTACTCGGTCTTCGCGTGGTACGGCAGGGGCTGCACCGTCGCCGAATCGGTCGAGTTGTAATCGCCGTCCTTGATCCACCCATCGCCGGCCAGCACAAAGTCGCGCACCCAACCCGCTGGCGGCGCGGCCGGCTCCGGAAAGCGCAGCGCCATCTCGTCCCCGGCATTCATGATCACGTAGCGATCGTCCACTTTGCCCAGCAGTTCCCGCACGTCGCCATAGCGCGTGTAATACCCCTCGAGATCGCGCCAGATCTGCGTCGTCGATGCCACGTCGTTGTAATCCGGAATCTCCGGCGACGACGCATTCGCCTGGTGAATCCTCGAGTACCCGCGATAATGCAAATCCGCCAGCGACAGCGCGATCCGCGTAATCTGCAGCGGCGTGTCCGGCAGTCCCCGCGCCCACTGAATTTGGTCCCAGTAGATTTCGAGGTTGGTCCGCAGCCGCACTTTGGGCGGCGCTCCGGCGCGAAACACCCCCGTCAAATCGATCAGGCAAATCTTGTTGCGCCCCGCGGGAAAGCCCAGATTCGCTCGCGCCGTCACCCATCCGCCATGCCCATCCTCGACCTCCAGGCTCAGCGGCTTCGGCTGCTCATGGTGCCCCTGGCTCAGCGCCACGTTGATCGATGAATCCGATGGATGCACCCAACCGCGCGCGATCAAATACAACGGCCCGCTCGCCGGCACGCCATCGCCCAGATCGATCTCCACGTAGTGGTCGCGTGTGATCCCCTGATACTGCCCGCGTCCAAAGGTATCGAGATACCGCCCGTCCAGCGCGCGCAGAATCTCCGTCACCTCGTTGCCCCGATCGTCCACAGCCCGCGCAATCGCGTGCGGCTCATCGGTCGCCGTCACGGCCACCTTCACCGGAGGCACCACGAAGCGCTCATCCGTGAAGACCTCCGTCCCCGCCGGATGATCCACCGTCATCATCTCCAGCCAGTCGTAGTAATACGTCTCCCACAACTCGCCCGTGATGCGCAGATCATAGGCGCCGTCGCGCGGCGCAAGATCGTTGCGCGGGATCTTGTACCACTCCTCGGTGGCCGCAATCCGCGCCGGGCCCAGCGCATTGATCCGCAGCCCGATCGCCGATCCCCACGGCACCGTGTCCTTCACAAACTCCATCGCATGCCCGTTCCACGCGAACAAAAACGGACAGGACCCCTTCAGCCGCTGTTGCGCGAGCACTTCCTGGTCATCGCCAAGCTGGAACTCCGCGTTCACCGTCCCATTCGGCCACAGGATGCGCGCCACATCCGTCTCCGTCCACGTCCCCAGCCCATAATGTTCTTCGGGTCCCGTGATCGGCTGCGCCTGGAGCAATAACCCGGACCGCAGTTCCACTTCTCCGCCCACGCCGAACGAATTGATCCTCTGATCCCCGGTCGCCTGCACCGCGCGTGTACGAACGTCCTGCCAGTGGTAGTTCTTCGTTCCGTGATTGACGGCTTTCACAGGATGGCCGTCTGCATCGAGGCCCAGCAAATCCAGACGCCCCTTCTGCGTCAGCTCTGCGGCCTGAAACACGCGATCGGGACCGGCAGGATGATCCATCAGCGTGTATTGGCCATCCTCGCCCGCCAGCCAAATCAGCGCACCCTGGCTGGCATTCGGCCCGCCGGCCGCCAAGCCTGGCAGGTCCAAATCAGCCTTCACTGGCCCCACCGTCGCCAGCACCAGATCGACCCCGCCGTTGTTGTCCAGATCCGCCGCAAACAGGCGAACGTCGCGGTTCATTGTGGATTCCGAGTTCGGAACGCGCGCCAGTTCGCTGCTGGCCCACGCACCTTTCACCCGCGCCAGCTGAGCAACGGCGCCGTTCGGCTGGAGGAACACTAAATGAAGCCCTCCCCGGTGCTGTGTATCGGCTGCCGCAACGGCTCTTGCCTCGTTCACGCCCGCGGGGAGAGCGATTTCCCTGAAATTTCCCGCCCGATCGTTCCGAAACACATGCAGCTGGCCCGCGCCATCGATGAGCGCAGCATCGGGATTGCCATCGCCGTCGAGATCGGCCCAGACGAACTGCCGCACGCCCGAAACTCCAGCGAACGGATGAATCGGCGTGAACGTTCCGTCGCCATTGTTGCGCAGCACGGTGGGCAATCCGCTGGCCGCGCCGAGCACGATATCCAGATCGCCGTCAGCCTCAATATCCACGGCCCACGCGCCGGTCCAAACGCCATTCACAATCGGCGCGGGCAGTTTCGTCTGCGCCGTCACATCGGTGAAGTGCGGAGACCAGGCTCCCGCAGCGCCCGCATCCTGGCGGAGAAAGCGCACACCCCCCGCGCCCGCCAGCACCAGATCGGTTTTGAAGTCGTTGTTGAAATCCATCGGCAACACCGACTCAGGCCCCGGCGCGACCCCATCTTTGCCGCCCGGAAACGCATACGATCCCCCGCCCAGCAGTTGCACTGTTTTGGCGTTTGCCAAAACCACCATCGGCCCACGCGTGTCATCGAGCGGCACTGCGCCGATCCAGTCCCACTTCCCCGCCGGTGCGTTCGCCAGCGGCTCCGCCGCGAACGTCATCGCCGTATCGGGCGCAGCGGGCTGTAACCGCGGCGTTGCCAGGCGCAGGAACGACGCGAACGGCGGCGCCTCTTCCCCAGGCTCCGCGTGAATCGCGCCCAGCTCCAGGCGAAACCACGGCAACTGCATCAGCACGTTGCGCAAAAAGATGCTGCGCGTCGCCGCTGCCTGCGCTGGCCCGTTCGCCGCCGCCAGCAGATCGGCGAGCCGCTGCTTCGCGTCCGCCGGCCAGTTCGCCGACAAGGCGGCAATCCGATCGACGGTCGCGTGCAAGGTCGCCGCATCGCCGCGTTTCGCAGCAATCCGGCTCAGTTCCAGCATCACCGCCACGTTCTTCGGATGCTGATCGAGCATCTGCTGCAGGATCTGCTCCACCTGCGCCTCGCTGTCCGTTCCGCCAAGCCGCTCGATCTCCTGCGCCAGCGAATACTCGACGCGCGGATTCGCCGGCATCAGCGCCGCCGCCCTGCGGAAAGAATCGATGGCTGCGGCCGAATTCCCGCGATCGCTCTCCAGAATCCCCAGCATGTACTCGATCCGGCCATTGTTTTTCTCCAGCGCACCCGCCCGGTCCAGACGCTGCTCCGCCAGATCGTAATTCCGTTGCCGCAGTGCCAGCAGGCCCCAATCGGCCCACGCCGCCGGCTCACCCGGCGCCAGTTGCGTCGCCTGATGCAGCGAATCGTCCGCGCGCGCGTCATTGCCTACCTGCATCGCCGCCAGCCCCACATAAAACGCCTTCACAAACTGCTGGTACTGCGCCGACTCCGCCTTCGGCAAATCGGAATGACACCCCGACGCCGCCAGCACAACGGCCGCGGCGCATGCCGCCGTAAACCGCCGCGCAGCTTTCTGCTCTCCGCGCGTTGCGGTCGTTCGAATCCTGAAGTGCCTGCTGAACAAGGGGTGGTCCGCCGCTCGTGTGGGGATGATCTATTGTATGGACTCGGCGCGATCTCCTGGGTCCCTTGTTTCTTTCCGTCCGTCGCCGGAATTCACTCTATCGACACCGCCCCGCGCATGTCTTCCCCATGCGGTTGGAGACCGCTCTCCATCTTTGGGTGGAAAATCGCGCGGCCCGGACAAGCCGGCGCGCAGAAATCCATCTTTAGTTGGTTGACCCCATCCCCGCGCTCACGCAATCCTTGCGAAACCTATGCTCAAACCCACCGCGGGACTGCTCTGCGTTCTGTCGTGCGCGTGTGTCGTGAACGCCCAGAATCTCATCGCTGATCAACCCCAGGCCCCTTCGGCCGCGGCAGCGCAGCCGGCCGTCGCATCGCCCGGCCCTTCCGCATCCAGGGCTCATCCCGTCAACTTCTCCCTCTACGAGCGCGCCCGCCTCGATGACTGGGACTGGTTTGCCGCCCCTCCCTACAAGAACGAATACCGCTACCTGCAGTCGCTCTTCCGCGCCGGAATCATGCAGCGCATCGACAATTGGGACTGGCAGCTTGAAATGGAGCAGGCGACCATCGTCGATGCTCCCGCCAACTCCGTCTCGGCCGTCACCCCGCAGGGTCAGCTCGGCCTCGGCGGCACGTACTACGCCTCCAGCGGCAACAACAGCTATCCCATGGCGGCTTTTCTTAAGCAGGGCTTCCTCCGCTACAACTGGGGCCCCGACAAGAATCTCCGCATGGGCCGCTTCGAGTTCTTCGAAGGCGTGGAGATGCATCCGAAAGACCCGCAGATGCTCTGGCTGCAGAACAACCGCATGCAGCAGCGCCTCATCGGCAACTTCGGCTTCTCCAATGCCCTGCGCAGCTTCGACGGTGTGGACGCGCACTACGGCTCCGGCTCCTGGAATGTGACGGCCATGGCCACCCGCGCCGATCAGGGCGTCTTCAACATGAACGGCAATCCTGAGCTGAACGTCGATGCGCAGTATCTCGCCTACACGCGCATGGCCGCGAACGGGCATGTCATCGCGCGCGCATTCGCCATCGGTTACCACGACGGCCGCACCGGCATCACCAAGGGCGACAATCGTCCCCTGCCCGTGCGCCAGGCCGATCACAAGAACATTCGCCTCGGCACCTACGGCGGCGACCTCATGGCCACCGCTCCAGCGGGACCCGGCGCCTTCGACTTCGTCTTCTGGGGCGCTTACCAGAACGGTAGCTGGGGCAAACTCGGCGACAGCGCAGGCGCCGCCGCGGTCGAAGGCGGCTACCGGATGAGCGCCCCGTCCCATCCCTGGCTGCGCGCGGGATGGTTCCGCGCCACCGGCGACAACAACCCCGCCGACAACACGCACAACACCTTCTTCCAGGTGCTGCCCACGCCGCGCGTCTATGGCCGCCTGCCCTTCTACAACTTCATGAACAACACCGATGAGTTCGTTCAGCTCATCGACGATCCCGCAAAGAAGTGGGAACTGCGCAGCGAGGTGCACTGGCTCGACCTCACCTCCGCCAAAGACGCGTGGTATTCCGGCGGCGGCGCCTTCGACAACAAGGTTTTCGGCTTCACCCCCAGGCCTGCGAACAACCACAGCTCGCTGGCTTCGGACTGGGACATCAGCTCCGACTGGCAGGCCAGCAGCCACTTCAATTTCAACCTCTATTACGGCTATGGCTGGGGCAAGAGCGTGGTGAAGGCGATTTATCCCGCGGGACCGAACATCCAGCTCGGATACGCCGAGCTCATCTACCGCTGGGGCGGACCGATCGGGAAGCACACGAGCCAATAAGCAGCTGCCACATCGAGCGGCTGCGCCCAGCCGCAACCGCTCACGGCAGATTCGCGTGAACGCCCAGGGCCTTTGCCGTTTTCGCGAGCGCCTGATCCCTCGTCCACAACTGCGTGCCGGTCGTGATCAGGCACGACGCGATCAGATGCGCGTCCGTCAGCCCGATGCCGCGAGCTGGAGCGCGAAGCGTGTGCCGCAGAGCGGCACGACGGTAGAAGCCCCGGCCTTTAGGCCGGAGAACAAGGATCGCATGCCGTCCGGCCTTTAGGCCCGGAAAAATTCACACCGTCAGAGAGCTAGCTCGCCCAGTAGCTCCGGTCCAGGGTCCGATACTGAATCGCCTCAGCAATATGCGGCACGGCAATCTGCGCATCGCCGGCAAGATCGGCAATCGTCCGCGCCACTTTCAGGATGCGGTCGTGCGCCCGCGCCGTCAGCCCCTGCTGCACCATCGCCCGCTCCAGCAGCTTCTCGGCATCCGGCGACAGCTCGCAGAACGTCCGAATCTGCCGCGTCCCCATCTGCGCGTTCGAGAAGATCTTCTCCTGCGCCGATGCAAACCGCTCGCGCTGCCGCCCCCGTGCTGCCAGCACGCGCGCGCGAATCACTGCCGAGCTCTCCGCCGCGGCTCGGCTCCGCAGTTCCTTGTATTGCACCGCCGGAACCTCGATGTGAATGTCGATGCGGTCGAGCAGCGGGCCGGAAATCTTCGCGACATACCGCTGGATCAGCGGCGGCGTGCAGTGGCATTCCCGCGACTTGTCGTTGAAATATCCGCACGGGCACGGATTCATCGCCGCCGCCAGCATGAACGAAGCTGGAAACGTCAGCGACATCGAGGCGCGCGCGATCGTCACGTGCCGGTCTTCGAGCGGCTGCCGCATCACCTCGAGCACGTTCCGCGGAAACTCCGGCAGCTCATCCAGGAACAGCACCCCGTTGTGCGCCAGCGACACTTCTCCAGGCCGCGGAATCACCCCGCCCCCAATGAGCCCCGCATCGGAAATCGTGTGGTGCGGCGCGCGGAACGGTCGCTGCGTCACGAGGCCTGCCTCGGCATCCAGCACGCCCGCCACCGAGTGAATCTTCGTCGTCTCCAGCGCCTCATCGAACGTCAGCGGCGCCAGGATCGACGGCATCCGCCGCGCCAGCATCGTTTTGCCCGATCCCGGCGGCCCGATCATTAATATGTTGTGCCCGCCCGCCGCCGCGACCTCCAGCGCGCGTTTCGCCGCCTGCTGGCCCCGCACATCGGCAAAGTCGAGAGCGAAATGCTGCAGCTCGCCCAGCACCTGGGCTGCTTCCACGCGAAACGCCGGCGTCGTGATGCCCCCGTTGCCCGCCTGATTCAGCAGGTCGCGCACCTGCAGCAGCGAGTCGACCGGATAGACGCTCACCCCGTCCACCACCGCCGCCTCGCGCGCATTGGCCTTCGGGATGATCAGGTTTTTGATCCCCCGCTCCCGCGCCGCCACCGCCACCGGCAGCATTCCCGGCACCGGCCGCAGCGCTCCGTCCAGGCCCAGCTCGCCAATCAGCAGAAAATCGTCGAGCTCCCGCAGTTGCAGCGCCCCGTACGCTCCCAGAATCCCCACCGCCATCGGCAAATCGAAGCCGGATCCCTCCTTCTTGAGATCCGCTGGCGCGAGGTTGATGGTGATGTGCGTCGGGGGCATGTCGAAGCCGGAGTTGCGGATGGCCGCCCGCACCCGATCCCGGCTCTCGCGCACCGCCGCATCCGGCAGCCCCACGGTATTGAAGTGTTCCTCCTGGGTCTTCATCGCAGAGAAGTCCACTTCCACGTCGATAATGCTGGCGTCGATCCCGTACACAGCGGCGCTGCGTGCTTTGAAAAGCATATTTTCCGGATTCTGCCAGGGAGTGTACCAGCGGGAAGGCGGCGATCTCGGTGATGGCGGACCGGCTACGGCACCTTTAGTAATGATCAGGCCGCCTTGATCGGGCAACGAAGACGGCACTGTGAGCGCCTACGCTCCTGAATTGCAACCCGGAGTTGTCATCTCTACCGGTGCCAATTTCGAAGAGGCCCGCTCGAACATTGCAGAAGCGATGACCCTGTGGATCGAACAGATGCGCAGCAGCGGCCAGCCAGTCCCTCCTTCCCCTGTACGCTACGAGTTCGTCGAGATCGCAGGTTAGTTCTCTCCCCGGATGATGTTGGTTCTCGATGCGAAGCGGTCCCGCGTCAGCGGGACGGCGGTAGAAGCCCCGGCCTTCAGGCCGGGGAAATCAAAGCCCCAGCGCTCCAGGCCTTCAGGCACGGAAAACCCGCGAGGAAAGCACCGCACCAGCTGCGCTCGAATTCCTCCTCCACATCCGGCTCCGTCCACAACAGAGTCGCGCCGCGACTCAACCGGGATGCCTCGGAGGAATTTGCGCGGTGCTCTCATCGCACAGCTCCTTCTATCGCATCCCCAGGTTCCAGGGCCGGCTCCAGGGCCGGCTCCAGGGCCGGCTCCAGGGCCGGCTCCAGGGCCGGCTCCAGGTCCGGCTCCGTCCACAGCAAAATCGCCTGCGGCAGCGTCACCGCCAGCACAATGGCCGGCAACACCAGCGCGTAGAGCAGAAACGGCAGAATCTCCGGGCGCACGAAGCGGGGCGGGTGCATCTGCCACGTTGAGAAAAGCCAGATGCAGCCCAGCAGCGCCACCATCCACTGATACGCCTGGTAGTGCACGCGGTCACGCCGCTCCACCTCGCGCTCATCGTTGCGGTACTCCGAACGGTCCGGCCCCTGGAGGTTCCCGGTCGTGCGCAGCTCCAGTTCCACCAGGTTCGACGGCAGCGGCTGATTCCGCGGCCCCTTCCCGGTGAACGGCTTGATGAGCCCCTCCGTCCCATAACCGCCGAGAATCCGCCAATTCACCGCCATCGCGGCGAAGTACACATAGATGCCCGTTTCGTGCAGATGATCCATCATCCAGCCTCCCACGATCAGCAGAGCAAAGAAGACGTACATCGCGACCACGAGACGGCGGCGCGAATTCTGCCGCTCCATGTTGAATCCGAACACGGTGGTTTTACGCATGGCGAACTCCGGAGACGGCGAAGTCGGCCGGGGCGGCGTCCAGATCCGGCTCGGTCCACAGGATGATCGCCCGGGGCAGCGAGAAAAAGAGTGCAGCGACCGGGACCGAGGCGATCAGGAAGACGTGCGCCAACTGGTCGGGGCTGGCGTCGAACAGGTAGATCCCGCCGAAAAGGGCAGCCAGGATTGCCGGCCATCGCAGCGCCGAGTAGGCGAGGTAATGGGCGCGGTCGCGGACGGCGATGTCGTGCTCGTCGAGGCGATCGATGGAGCGCGGCGCGGTGGCGCCGAGCGTGCTCAGTCCCAGTGGACCGTCGCCCGGCTGATCCGGGGTCGCCACCAGCTTCCGCTGCCATTGCGAGAACACACGCACCGGACCGGAAAAGGTGAGCCCGCCGAGCATGGTGGCCAGATAGAAGGAAAGGGGCAGCAAGCGGTCGTATTTGGCGGGTCCGCGGGACCAGACGAGGAGAATGCCAAACGCGGCAAAAAACAGGTAGTAGCCGATCACCACGGTGCGGCGGCTGCGCCGCGTCTCGACCGGGATAAAGAGGAGAAAGCGCCGAGAGAAGTCAATGCGGCGAGGTGGTATGTGGTTGGTGGACTTCATAATGCGGCTCCGTGGATGGCAGCAGGCGAAGGAAGTTCAGGACCCGGCTCCGGCTCCGTCCAGAACAGGATGGCCTGGGGGAGGGTCATGGCAAGGATGAAGAGGACGTAGGCTCCGAGGCCCGCGAGAGCCGGCAACCCAGGCAGCCGGAGATCGACGACGAACCATACCGCCAGCGCGTAGGGTCCCACCAGGATGCGCACAATCCTCATGGCTCGGTAATGGGCCCGGTCGCGGACGGCGAAGTCGCGTTCGTCGAGAGGCATCTCCCCGAGCGGACCTTTGCCGCCCGTGAGGGAGCGCCTGGTGAGGGATCCATCGCGCGCGGGGCGTCCCGCTGGTTGCCCGAAATAGCGTACCGGGCCGCCGGGGCTGATGCCGCCCAGCAGCCCGACAAAGGCGGTGAGGAGCGGGAAGAATGCCCAGATCGCGAAGTGGCCGGCGTAGCGCCCGCGCATCGCCGCTATGCCGATGACGGGCAGGGCGGCTGCCCCGGCGTAGTAGCCGATGACCATCCATCTGCGCCTGCGGAGAGTGAGTTTGGGATTATCGGTCAGCATGGGTTTCCTTATTTCTCATCGCCGTTGCGGCCGTACACCTGCTCGCTGAGCGGACGGAACGGCTGGCGGGAGAAGATAGCCTCGATCGGGAGGCCGAAATAGTCCGAAAGGGCGAAGGCGAGCGTGAGCGAGGGGGCATAGTCGCCTCGCTCGAGGAAGCCGATGGTCTGGTAATTCACGTCCAGCGCGTCGGCCAAATCCTGGCGCGACAGCCCGCGTTCAGCCCGCAGCACCGCGATGCGATTGAAGAGCTTCTCGCGATTCGGATTCGCGCGTTCGTTGACCATTTGATCGGATTGTTTCGTAAACGCAACATTCCGTCAAGCAGAAAAATATTTTCGGAGGGCTGAGCGAATCCCCTCAACCCTATCCCCGAAATTCGGACATGACCTTCGTACCCTGCCCGACGCCGATTTCCCTTGCCCCACTCGAAGGCGAATCTTAACCTGAGAACAGGGAAAGCTCTGTTCGGCGCCATCCGCGAACAGGGCTTTTTTCTTGCGCCGCTCAGGCGGCCACGCAGCCCGGTCTTTGAGAACTTTGGCCTGGATTACAAACGGCGCTCTCCCGGTGTGGGAGGCTCCCCGTAAGCTGTCGAAAATCAAATGCTTACCCGTAAATCCGATGGATTCAACACTTAGCCCCCTCCATGGGCTCCCGGCCTTTCTTTGCAGCGACTTCGCGCAATCTGGCATGAGAAAAATTTGCTGGCCTGCGCCTTCCGGTCCACTCCCAGGGAAGCTGATTTCCGAATACAGCGAACCCAGAGATGCGCTAGTCTGGCTCCGCTATGAGAAATCTGAAAGCTTCGTTGGGAATGATGGTGTGCGGGCTGACTTTGGCGGCGTTGCCGCTCGCAGCGCAGACAGCTTCTCCGTCAAGTTTGGCCGGCGTGTGGAAGGCGACTCTCGGCGGACAGCTCCCGCTGGTGCTCCATCTGGACGCGGACTCCAAAGCAGCGCTCACGGCGACGATGGACTCGCCGGCGCAGGGAGCGAACGGTCTCGCCTGCACCAACGTCAAGCTCGACGGCGCCGCGCTCTCGTTCGATGTTCCCTCGGTGGCCGGCAACTACACCGGAACCGTGAAGGCCGACGGCAAGACGATCAGCGGCACCTGGACGCAGACAGTGCAGGGGCAGCAGCACACGGCGCCGCTGGAGTGGGCGTTCGCCGGGACGGCGGCGCAGGCAGCCGCGGCTCAGGCGGCGGTGAAGCCTTCGCCCATTGATGGAAACTGGGCCGGGGCGCTGAACACCGGCAGCCAGACGCTGCACGTCGTTTTTCACTTCAAGGCCGGAGCCGACGGAATCCTGTGCTCCATGGATTCAGTCGATCAGGGAGCGAACGGGATTCCCTGCGGCGACGTGAAGGTCGACGGCAAACAAGTGAGCCTGACGGTCAAGGCTGCGAATGGAACCTACGCGGGCACGCTGCGCTCCGACCGCCAACACATCGACGGCACATGGACTCAGGGCTCGGCGCTGGAACTGGATCTGACGAAGCAGTAGCGCAGAGCACGTCCCGCCTCAGTTCGCCCGCAACGTCACCATCGGATTGATCCTCGCCGCTCGTCGCGCCGGCAAATAGCCCGCCAGCAACGCGACTCCTCCAAGCAGCACCACCATCGCGGCGAACGTGAGCGGATCGGTCGGAGCCGTGTGAAACAGCAGAGAAGCAATCAGGCGCGAGACGGCGAACGAAGCGACGACTCCGACAGCCATGCCGGCCAGCGCCAGCCGGAGCGTCTTCCAAATCACGCCGAGCAGGACGCGCCCCTGCGTGGCGCCGAGAGCCATGCGAATCCCGATCTCCTGGGTCTGGCGCGTCACGGAGTACGAGATCACGCCGTAGATCCCGAGCGAGGCGAGCAGAAGGCCAAGCGCCGCGAAGGTTCCGACCAGCAGCACGAAGAACCGGCGCGGCGAGGTCGCGTGGTCCACCAGATTCTGGATGGGGATGAACTCCGAGGCCGACTGCGCGGGGTTGAGGTCGCGCAGCGTGCGCATCACGCTGGTCGCGAGCGCGGCAGGAGGCAGCTTCGAGCGCACCACCAGATAAGAGCCCTCCGGCCCAAACTGCTTCGTCGCCGGCAGGTACATCTGCGCCGCTCCATCATCTTCCGCGCTGGTTTCGCGTACATCGGAGATGATGCCGATCACCTCCGCCGCCGCTCCGCCCGCAATCGCGATTCGGCCAATCGGATTCTGGCCGGGCCATAGCTTGTGCGCGACTGTCTCATTCAGCACGACGACGCTGCGATTGTTCACCAGGTCTTCCCAGCTCAAGTCGCGGCCGGCGATGAGGTGGATGCCCATCGCTTTGAGGTAGCCGGGGGAGACGATGTACACGAAGACGCCAATGAAATCCTGGGCTTTGGGTGGCTCCGCGCCCTTGGCCGCGATTCCCCAGCCGCGGTTGCGGCTCATGGGCAGGTTATCGGATATCCCTGCGGCTTCAACGCCGGGGATCTGCGACGCGCGCTCCACAACGTTCTTCCAGATGGCGGCCTGTTTCGCAGGACTGCCTCCGGCGTCGTAATCCACGCTGATGGCGGCGGCGCGGCTGGGCTCGAATCCCAGGTCAACATCCAGCACGCGGAGGAAGCTGCGCAGCAGCAGGCCGGCGCCGACCAGCAGCACGCACGCGAGCGCGATCTCCGTCACCACCAGACTGGAGCGGAGCCGATCGTGCCGGCGGCCCTCGCTGGCTCCATGGCCGCCGTCTTTGAGGGTTTCCTGCAGATGGGTGGATGACATGCGCAGCGCGGGAGCCAATCCGAAAAGCACCGCAGTTCCAATGGCGAAGAGGAGAGTCCATGCGAGCGCCGTTCCATCCAGGCGCACCATGTGCAGCATCGGCAGCGCCAGCGAGCCCTGATGGGCGAGCCACGCCACGACGCCCCAGGCCATGCCCAGACCCAGCACCGCTCCCGCGAACGCCAAGACCAGGCTCTCCGTGAGGAGCTGGCGCGCGATGCGGCCGCGCGATGCGCCCAGAGCCGTGCGCATCGCGAATTCTCTGCTGCGCGATGCGGCCCGCGCCAGCAGCAGGTTCGACAAATTCACGCAGACGATGAGCTGAATGAGCCCGACCGCACACCACAGCACGATGAGCGACCGCCGCAGTTTGCCGCTGACGTACTCTTTCAGCCCGATCACCTGAGCCGTATACCCCTTCCCATATTCCGGGTGCTTGTGCTCGAACAGGAACTGCGGAAACAGCAGGTCGGCTTCGTTCTGCGCCTGCGCCATACTCACGCCCGGCTTGAGGCGGCCGACCAGGGCCAGGTCGTTGCCGTCGTCGCGAAAATCATCCATGATGTACGGCACGAAGAGATCGACCTTCGCCCCCGGCGAAAACACCGAGCCGAAATCGAACGTTTCCGGGAGAATTCCTGCAATGATGACGGACTTGTTGTTCAGGTCTACCTGATCGCTGAGGTCAACCGTCTTGCCGATGATGCTGCGATCGCCGCCAAACCGCCGCATCCAGAACGGGTAGCTCAACAGCGCGGCGGGCTGCGCGTGATGGACGAATTCCTCCGGCCTGAAGAGGCGTCCGGCGTAAGGCTCGACGCCCAGCGTCTCAAAAAATTCCTGCGCGATCAGCATGCCCGTGGCCGGCTGCGGCTGGCCCGTGCCGGTGAGCTTGAAGTTGTTGGGGCTGCTAAAGGCGAAGTACCCGCTCACCGACTGAAAGGTTCGGTTCTGTTGCTCGAAATCCTGCGTGGCATCGGCTGTGTACGTTTTGCCGGATTCGTTGCTCCCGGCGTTCCTCTCGACAATGCGCACGAGCTGGCCCGAGTCGCGGAACGGCAGCGGGCGCAGCAGAATCGTGTTCACCACGCTGAACACGACGATGTTGGCGCCGATCCCGAGCGCGAGAACGACGACAGCAATCGCGAAAAATGTGGGGTTGGCGAGCAGGGTCCGCACCGTGTAGCGAGCATCCTGCATGGTGTCCGTGCAGTAGTCCGAAATCCCGCGTCGCAATTCCATCTGCCCTCCTATTTGTTCGCCAACGCGCTGCAAATCGCGAAGGTCACCTAGCTGGCGTTCCGCCTCGGCGCGCGCCGCTTCGCGAGTCCAGCCGCGGGCGATCAGGTCATCGATCGTCGATTCGATGTGGAAGCGAAGCTCCGCTCTTACGTCCGCGGCACGATCCGGGCCGATCAGGCGGTCGTAGCGACGCCACATGGGGAGCTTGCTCATGCCGTCTCTTCCTGCGCCGGCTGCACCGTGCTCAATACCTTGGAGACCGCGTCTGCGTAGGCTTCCCACGTCTTCGTGCCGGCGCGCAGATGGCGGCGGCCGCTGGGGGTCAGGCTGTAAAACTTGGCCTTGCGATTGTTCTCGGACAAGCCCCACGCGGCCACGACGAGCTTTTTGCTTTCAAGCCGCCACAGCGCGGGATACAGCGTTCCTTCCTCGAGAACCAGCGCGTCGTCGCTCTGCCGGCGAATGAGGCCGGCGATGCCGTATCCGTGCTGCGGTCCCCAGACCAGCGCTTTGAGGATCAGAACATCCAGAGTTCCGCGCAGGAACTCCAGTTTCGCGTTGTCCATTTACGCCCCTTGCGTTGCAAGGGGAAGATTCTCACATTTCCCCTTCGAACGCAAGGGGAGCGTTCTATCAGCCAGCAAAAGCAGGAACGCCGAGATGGCTCTCGGCGTTTCCCTATTACCCTTCCGCGATCGGGCCTGCCCGTCGATTACAGGAAGTCGGTCTTGCGCGACTGGATGAAGAAGGTCAGCCCGAGCAGCAGCGGCACCATCAGCACCTCAGCGAAGAGCACGGTCCAGGCGGTTGGCGTCCAGTGGACCCGGTTGCCCCACATAAAATTCGAAATGCCGCGCAGGTGCGCGAACACGTAGCCCAGAACGTTGATGCCGAGACTCGAGAAGAAAATGCCGACCGTCGTCCATGCCTGCGATTCGGTGATGATGCCCGCCACCACGATCAGGGTAGTGGTCACGAGCATCTCGACCGCCATGATCGCGGTGAATGGAACCAACCCGTGCGTGGCGCCGGGCAGAAGCAGCACGACAATCGCGCCGGCGGTGAGCAGCAACCAGGGAATGAGGAAGAGGATGAGGTTGGCGAGGATCTTCGAGGCGGTGTATTCGCGGAAGGAGACGGGCAGGCTCATGACGAAGGCCAGCGTCTGCTCCTTGCGCTCGTTGATCGTCGTCACCATGGCCAGTTGCGCCCCGACCCCGACGATGATCATGCAGAGCAGGATGATGCAGAGCATGAACGCCACCGGCTTGCCTGTCAGAACGATGGCCAGCGAACCGAGGCCCAGCGGAACGGCGCTGACGATCATCCAGCGGTTGAGGTACCAGTCTTTGAGAACGAGGCGGCGGACCAGGTCGTAGTTCATGCGGGTTGCAGCTCCCTTCTGCTCTGGACGTTGGCGACAAAGATTTCCTCGAGGGTCATGGGATCGACGGACTGCACGGTGGCGCCGCGATCCTGGCAGAGCGAAACCAGTGCGGGATCGAACTGGCTGGTGGTCAGGACGGGGAGCCGTTCCGTGCCGCCCACCTCGACGACGCCGGGAAGACTGGGCAGCGCGGTGCGCGGCGGAACGACCAGGCGGAGCCGGCGCCAGCGGTCGAGCAGATCCTCTTTTTCTTCCAGCGCGATGATGCGGCCGCGATCGATGAAGGCGATCCGGTCGGAAATCTGCTCGACATCGAGCGTGTTGTGCGAAGAGAACAGGATGGTGCGCCGCTCGTCAACGAGGACGGCCATGAGTTCAGCGAGCACCTCACGGCGCGCCACCGGATCGAGGCCGGTAGTGGGCTCGTCGAGGAGGAGCAGTCGCGGCTGGCGAGCGAGCGCCAGCAGAAGCGCGGCTTTCACGCGCTGCCCGTGCGAGAGCCCCTTGATCTTCTGCTGCGGTTTCAGGTCGAAGCGGCGCAGCAGTTTCTCGGCGTAACTCTGGTTCCACTGCGGGTAGATTGACGCGATGAACTTCATGTGCCACGCCAGCGTGGGCGCGCCGTACAGGCGCATGTCTTCTGAGACGAAGCCGATGTCGGCCTTCCCCGCGGTCTGCTCGGCCGGCATCACGTGGCCGAGGACCTCCACGGTGCCGCTGTCCTGACGGACCAGCCCCATCAGAATGCGGATCGTCGTGGACTTGCCGGCTCCGTTGGCGCCGATGAAGCCAAGGATGCTGCCCTCTGGCAAATCCAGGCTGACGTTGTCGAGCAGGAAGTGCGGGTAGCGCTTGCTCACGCCTTCGAGACGAATGCTGAGGTCGTTCATTGGGACTCCTTCGCGGACTTCGGGCTGTCCGGACGAGAATCGTCGACTTGGTCGAGAGCTTTGCGCAGCCGCGAGACGATTTCGCGGTCGCTCATTCCAATGGTGGTGCCCAGACGAGCCGCCTCTTCGAGATGGCCGGCGAGCTCCTCTTCGTAGAGCCGAGGACCGACGCGAACGTCGGCGGCGACAAACGAGCCCTTGCCGTGCTGGGTAATGATGAGGCCCTCGCGCTCCAGTTCGAGGTAAGCGCGCTTGACGGTGATGACGCTGACGCGCAGGTCGGCGGCAAGCTGGCGGATCGAGGGAATCTCTTCCCCGGCCTTCCATTCCTCGACAGCGATCTTTTGTTTGATCTGGTCAACGATCTGCTGGTAAAGAGGCCCGCCGGTCTGCGAGAGAACGATGCTGGAAGGACCGCTGTGCATAATGAATATACTGAGTATACACAGTTATTCTGAAAGGTCAAGAAGAATCTCGTCTGCAAAAATTCAAAGCGATCTGTGCTCGGGAGTCCCAGGGAAAAAGCGGCGGACGATACCAATCTGTTGCGCCTCGGCGAGACGATCGATCAGGTGGTCTGAGTCGCTTTTGGACCAGCGGGGTGGTCGGACAGGCGCAGCTGGACCGTCGCCCCGCTGCGTTTCGAACGGATTCGCTCCCGGGCCGGCGCCTCAAACAGATACCAGGCAAGGACGAGGACAGCCAGCAGAATGAGCGCGATCCAAAGCAGGAAGCACGTGACGTGTTTGGGAGTGAAAGGGGGCACGGAAGCTCCTAGCAGTGAATAGGATGCGACCTTCGGACGGCTTTTCGCGGAATTGTGGATTCCGCCAGAGATGGCTGCTGCTCAATCTGCCCGGAACCTGTACGGACCGGCGGCATCGAATCTATATAGATAGAGGAAAAATGAATCGGGATCCTCAGTTGAAACGTGCGGGCGAGTGGGGGTAAACTCTGATATAGGACTGCTTTAGTCGTATATCGGCTGCGCGCAGGGTCCGGCGAGCCTCAGTTCGCCACGATGGCCGCCGTTAACTGAAACCAGAGATTCGCAGGAGAGCCGCATGAGCACCGACATGAACATCGTCCACGACCTGGCCGCGCGGGATTACGAATGGGGCTTCATCACCCAGATCGAAGAAGACCGTATCCCCAAAGGCCTGAACGAGGACGTGATCCGCATGATCTCCGCCCGCAAGAGCGAACCGGAATTCATGCTGGAATGGCGGCTGAACGCCTACCGTTACTGGGCTTCCCAGGAGAAGAAGCAGGCTGAGCCGAAGTGGGCCAATGTGACGTTCCCGCCCATCGACTACCAGGCGATCACCTATTATTCCGCGCCGAAGCAGAAAAAGAAGCTCAACAGCCTCGACGAGCTGGACCCGGAGATCCTCCGCACCTACGAGAAGCTGGGTATCCCGCTCTCCGAGCAGAAGCTGCTGGCCAACGTCGCGGTCGACGCCGTCTTCGACAGCGTCAGCGTCGCCACGACCTTCAAGGAGAAGCTCGCGGAGAAGGGGGTTATCTTCTGCTCGTTTTCCGACGCCGTCAAGAATCACCCCGACCTGGTGAAGAAGTATCTCGGCTCGGTCGTTCCGCACACCGACAACTTCTATGCCGCCCTGAACGCGGCCGTCTTCAGCGACGGATCCTTCGTGTACGTCCCGAAAGGCGTGCGCTGCCCCATGGAACTGTCCACCTATTTCCGCATCAATGCGGCGGAAACCGGCCAGTTCGAGCGGACGCTGATCATCGCCGATGAAGGCTCGTACGTGAGCTATCTGGAAGGCTGCACCGCGCCGATGCGCGACGAGAATCAGCTGCACGCTGCCGTGGTCGAGCTCGTCGCGCTCGATAACGCGCAGATTCGCTACTCGACCGTGCAGAACTGGTACCCCGGCGACAAGAATGGCAAGGGCGGGATCTACAACTTCGTGACCAAGCGCGGCAAGTGCGCGGGGCGCAACTCGAAAATCTCGTGGACGCAGGTCGAGACCGGTTCGGCCATCACGTGGAAGTACCCGAGCTGCATCCTGCAGGGCGACAATTCGGTCGGCGAGTTCTACTCCGTCGCGCTCACCAACAATTATCAGCAGGCGGACACCGGCACGAAGATGATCCACCTGGGCAAGAACACGCGCAGCACCATCGTCTCGAAGGGCATCTCCGCCGGCCACGGCCAGAACACCTACCGCGGACAGGTCAAGATCCTGAAGGGAGCCGAGGGCGCGCGCAACTACACGCAGTGCGACTCGCTGCTTATCGGCGACAAGTGCGGCGCGCACACCTTCCCGTACATCGAGGTGAAGAACTCCACGGCGCGCATGGAGCACGAAGCCGCCACATCGAAGATCGGCGAAGATCAGCTCTTCTATCTGCAGCAGCGCGGACTAAAAACGGAAGACGCCATTTCGATGATCGTGAATGGCTTCTGCAAAAAAGTCTTCAAAGAGCTGCCTATGGAGTTCGCGGTGGAAGCGCAGAAGCTGCTGGCGGTGAGTTTGGAAGGCAGCGTGGGATAGCTGCGCGAACCGCGGCTGGCGCTCTCGCGGTTTTTGCTTTTGCATCAGGTGCCGCGAAGCGGCACGGCGGTAGAAGGCCCGGCCTTGAGGCCGGGGAAAAAGAGTATCGAGACAAGGGGCTTGAGCCCCGGCCCTGCGGCAATTCTGGAGAAGAGGGAACGGATGAGTTTGCTGGAAATTAAGAACCTGCATGTGCGGGTGGATGGAAACGAAATCCTGAAAGGCATCGACCTCACCGTCAATGCCGGCGAGGTGCACTCGATCATGGGCCCGAATGGCTCGGGCAAAAGCACGCTGGCGCAGGTGCTGGCGCGGCGCGATGCCTACGACGTGACCGAAGGCTCGATCACCTACAACGGCAAAGATCTTCTGGAAATGAAGCCCGAGGAAGCGGCCTGCGAGGGCGTGTTCCTCGCCTTCCAGTATCCGGTCGAGATTCCCGGCATCGGCAACACTTACTTTCTCCGGTCAGCGCTCAATGCGCAGCGCAAACATCGCGGCGAAGAGGAGATGGACGCGATGGACTTCCTGCCCATGTTCCGCGAGAAGCTTGCCCTGCTCGAGATGGACGACAAGCTGATGAACCGCTCCCTGAACGAGGGCTTCTCCGGCGGCGAAAAGAAGCGCAACGAGATCCTGCAGATGGCCGTGCTCGAGCCGAAGCTCGCCATCCTCGACGAAACCGACTCCGGCCTCGACATCGACGCGCTGCGCATCGTCGCTCATGGCGTCAACTCGCTGCGCAGTCCCGAGCGCGCCATGGTCGTTGTCACCCACTACCAGCGTCTGCTCGATTACATCGTGCCGGACTTCGTCCACGTGCTCGTCGACGGTCGCATCGTGCGCTCCGGCGGCAAAGAGCTGGCTCTCGAGCTCGAAGAAAAGGGCTACGGCTGGACCGAGACTGAAGCGCACGCCGGAGTGCGGGCGTGAGGGAGACTGCGGTGATGGCCGTGGAACAAGTCGAGAACTGGCTGGAGAATTTCACTGATGCGCAGAAGGACGCACCGGGCCGCGCGCTGCCATGGCTGCGCAAGCTCCGCGAAGAAGCCTTCGCGCGCTTCTGCTCCACGGGCTTTCCCACCACGCACGATGAGGATTGGCGCTTCACGAATGTCTCCGCCATCGCCCGGACGGCCTTCCGCCCTGCCGCGCCTGTCCAGGAGTCGCAGCTCGGGGAGACCGGCGCTGGCGCCTTCGAGCTTCCCGGAGCGGCGGCGCAACTCGTCTTCGTGAATGGCCGGTTCGCAAAGCACCTTTCTTCCCTGGCGGATCTGCCGAAGGGCGTGACCGTCGCCAGCCTGCGCGAGCAGATCGAGCAGCATCCGGAGACCCTCGAGAACCATCTCGGCCGCTACGCCAGCACGGAACGCGATGCCTTCGTCGCACTGAACACTTCCTTCCTCTCCGATGGCGCCTACATCCACGTAGCGCGCGGCGTCGCTCTCCACGCGCCCATCTTCCTGCTGTATCTCTCGACGAAAGAAGACGCGCCCACCGTCACCCATCCGCGCAACCTCATCGTTGCGGAGGCGGAGAGTCAGGTCGCGGTCATCGAAGATTACGTTTCCATCGGCGGCGAATCGGTCGTCCTCTCCAACGCCGTCACCGAGCTGGTCGCTGGCGACAACGCCATCGCTGAGCATTTCCTCATCGAGCGCGAGCATCACAAAGCCTGGAACGTCACCGCCCTGCGCATCCAGCAGGGCCGCACGGCCAATGTCGCTTCCCACTCGCTGCTGCTCGGCGGTGGCCTCGTGCGCAACAACGTGCATCCGGTGCTCGCCGGCGAGGGCGGCGAGTGCCTCATCAACGGCCTCTTCCTCGGCGCCGGACGCCAGCACCTCGACAACTACATGCACGTGGAGCACGCCGCGCCGCACTGCGGCAGCCGCCAGTTCTACAATGGCATTCTCGACGGCCACGCGCACGGCGTCTTCCACGGCCGCATCGTGGTCCACAAAGTCGCGCAGAAGACCGACGCCAAGCAGACGAATCGCAACCTGCTGCTGAGCGACGACGCGCAAATCGATACCAAGCCGCAGCTCGAAATCTACGCCGACGACGTGAAGTGTACCCACGGGGCCACCATCGGCCAAATCGAGGAGAACGCCCTCTTCTACCTGCGCTCGCGCGGCATCAGCGAGAGCGAAGCACGCCGGCTGCTGCTGATGGCCTTCGCTGAAGAGTGTGTGGAGCGCATGCATGCCGGCCCGGCCCGCGACCATGTCGAGAAGCTCGTCCGCGAGCACCTGCTCTCCCTCGAAAGCGCCCCGCAGATTGCCGCCGGTTCTGTGAATGAAAGAAGCTGGGAGGAAGTGGGATGACCGCCAGTCTCGCCGTGCCCGAAGTTGCCACGCGCTCCGTCCTCGACGTCGCGAAAATCCGCGCCGACTTCCCCATCCTGAGCACGAAAGTCCACGGGCACGACCTCGTCTACCTCGACAACGCCGCCACGTCGCAGAAGCCGCAGGCTGTCATCGATGCCATCGTGCGCTACTACGAGACCGGCAACGCGAACATTCACCGCGGCGTGCACTATCTCTCGCAAATCGCCACCGAGCACTTCGAAGCCGGCCGCGAAACGGTCCGCAAGTTCATCCACGCTGCGCATGCCAGTGAGATTGTCTTCACCCGCGGGACGACCGAGGGCATCAACCTCGTGGCGCAGAGCTGGGGCCGCATGCACGTCGGCGCCGGCGATGAGGTGCTGATCACCGCGATGGAGCACCACTCCGACATCGTTCCCTGGCAGATGCTCTGCGAGGAAAAGGGCGCGAAGCTCCGCGTGCTCCCCATCAACGACGCGGGCGAAGTGAACCTCGACGATTTGGATCGTCTGCTCTCCCCGCGCACCAAAATCGTGGCCGTCGCCCACGTCTCGAACGCGCTCGGCACCATCAATCCGGTAAAGAAGATCGTCGCGCTGGCCCACGCGCGCGCCATTCCGGTTCTCTTCGACGGAGCGCAGGCGGTCCCGCACATCGCGGTCGACGTGCAGGACCTCGACTGCGACTTCTACGCCTTCTCCGCGCACAAAATGTACGGCCCCACCGGCATCGGCGTGCTCTACGCGAAAGCCGCGCTGCTCGATGCGATGCCGCCGTACCAGGGCGGCGGCGACATGATCAGCTCCGTTACCTTCGAGAAGACGACGTATAACAAGGTTCCGCACAAATTCGAGGCGGGCACGCCGGATATGGCGGGCGTCGCGGGCCTGAAGGCCGCCATCGAATACATGCACGCCATCGGGGTCGAAAATATCGCCGCGCACGAGCACGATCTGCTCGAGTACGCCACGCAAGCGGTCACCGCGATCCCCGGCATCCACATCATCGGCACCGCGGCTGAGAAAGCCAGCGTCCTCTCCTTCGTCGTTGAAGACGTGCATCCCCACGACATCGGCACCATTCTTGATCAGGAAGGCATCGCCGTGCGCACCGGCCACCACTGCGCGCAGCCGGTGATGGAGCGCTACGGCATTCCCGCCACTGTCCGCGCCTCCTTCGCGGTCTACAACACGCGCGCGGAAGTCGACGCTCTGGTGCGCGGTCTGCGCAAAGTGCGGGAGGTCTTCGCCTGATGCCCGATCTCCGCGATCTCTACCAGGAAGTCATCCTCGAGCACAGCAAGGCTCCGCGCAACTACAAGCAGCCGGCGGGCGCGAACCACAAGGCCGAAGGCTACAATCCGCTCTGCGGCGACCGCTTCACCGTTTATCTCGAAATGGACGGCGACACCGTCCGCGATATCGGTTTCCAGGGCGCGGGCTGCGCCATCTCGAAAGCCTCGGCCTCGATGATGACGCAAAGCGTGAAGGGCAAAACGAAAGCCGAGGCGCACCGGATTTTTCACCAGTTTCACGACCTCGTCACTGGCCATGCGCACCCAAGCGAAGCGGAACTGGGCAAACTGGCCGTCTTCTCCGGCGTCTCCGAGTTCCCTGTGCGCGTGAAGTGCGCAACGCTGGCCTGGCACACGCTCGAGGCCGCGCTTGAAGGCAAGCAGGAGAAGGTTTCCACCGAATAGGCGACGGACGCTACGCGCTACACGCTAAGTAATGATCATCACGAACCAAACCGTCAGCCTCAAACGCGATTGCCCGGTGATCGAGATCCCCGCCGGAACGCACGCCGTCCTGGCTGCGGGGACCTCCGTGCGCATCACGCAGGCGGCAGGGGGCAGCTACACGGTTTCCGCGCATGGGGCACTCTGTCGCATCGAGGAGAAAGACGCCGACGCGCTCGGTCTCGCCGGCCCGTCCGGGGAATCGCATACGCCGCCGACCTTCAGCGAGCGCATGGTATGGGATCAGCTCAAGACGGTCTACGATCCGGAAATCCCCGTCAACATTGTCGATCTCGGCCTCATCTATGCGTGCGCCATCGCCGAGCATCCTGCGGGCGGAAAGAAAATCGACGTGCAGATGTCGCTCACCGCGCCGGGCTGCGGCATGTCCGATGTGCTGAAGGCCGACGTGGAAACGCGCCTCCGCCGTCTGCCCGAAGTGAAAGAAGTTAAGGTTGAGGTGGTCTTCGATCCGCCCTGGAACCCCGGACGCATGTCCGAAGCGGCCAAACTCCAGCTCGGCTTCGATCTCGACTACGGCAGCACGAATTCCTGGGGCAATTCTTCCGGCCCGTTCCCCATCCTGCGCTGATCGGCGCAGCCACACCATCCGCACCCAGGGCAGTTACGAATTCGCGCCCGGTGGCAGGCCGCCCCATTGCCAGAAGCCGACGTATTCGGCCTGGCCGATCCACTGCGACAGCAGCGCGTCAGGGAACCGCTTCACGTACGGCACGGCCCATCCAATATCCGCGCCGGAGTAGGGCGGCTTGGTGTCCTGCTCCACGCCGGTGGCCTTCGCAAACGTGCCGGGATCGTGCAGCCCCACGATGCAAACCTTCACCAGCCGATGGATCGCGCCGTTGTCGTAGCCGTAGAGGTCCTGCCCGTTTGCTTCCGCCAATTCCGCAATCATGATGAGCGGCGCCAGCGCATAGAGGTGGTAATGCAGCGCGCGGCCGGCGCGGTTCATCTCCAGCGGCAACACGCCGTTGGGCTGGATCTGATCGACACCCGCCTTATACGACGTGATGCCCCACGCGAAGTCACTCTTGTCGTTGAGCGCGATGCCCGCCGCACAGACGGCGAGTCCCGACCAATAGCGATGGTTGTTCCAGGAATCGCTGCCCGGAATATTCTTCTTACTGTCCACGTATTCCGTCACGCGATCGGCCAGCGAGCGGAACCAGCCCTGGATGGCTTTGTCCTGTTCGAGCGTCCCCACGCCGGTGTGGCGCACCTTCAGGTAAGCGATGGAAGCGCCGGCCAGCAGCCACTTCTGCTCGTAGTGGCCCTGCCCGGTCGGCATCGTGCCGGTCCACGCTTTCGCTTTTGCCGCGGCGTCGAGCAGCGAGTACACGCAAAGTGCGGCGGCGCGGCTGCCATGCCTCAGGTAGCTGTCGGCGGCTTGCGTCGACCACTGGCCCAGATGCGTGGGGCCTTCCGTGGCTTGTTCTTCGGCGGTCTTTTTCGCCGGATCGATCACCGAGTGGTGCGCGTCGACATAGTAGCTCTCGGCGTTCAGCGTCTTCGCGAATTCCGGAGGCGCGGGGCAATCATACGGCGCATCGGTCAGCGCGACCTGCTGCCCATCCCAGGGCGAGTGCAGCGGTTCTGCCGCGCCTGCCGCCACCGGCAATGCCAGCAGCAGCACACAGGCCGAGCACAGCCACGCCTTCATCGTGCTCAACCCTCCTTGCAGCCTACGCCTCAACCGGCTCCACATAGAACATTTCGTTCGTGGCGCGGAATCCGTTCGCTTCGTACAGGCGGCGGGCCTCGTCGGTGGAATGCAGCGCCACCACGCGAATGCCGCGGCGCCGCGCCTCTGCCAAAGCCAGTTCGATCAGGTTGCTGGCCAGCTTGCGGCGGCGATAATCCGGCTCCACGTACACGTTGCAGAGATAGCCGCGCATGCTCGATCGCGGATCGAGCGGATGCGGCGGCCAGTCCAGCAGCAGCAGGCCCGCGCCCGCCGCGACTTTCCCGTCGTCCTCGGTGATCCACCCGAGATAGCGGCCGTCGGTGATGGCCTTTGCCACCCACGGCTCATGCGCCTCCGACATGATCTGGAGCACCTGATCGTCGCGGCGGCCGGCGTCGACAAACATGCGGCGGCGATGACGCGTGATGAGAGCAGCGTCGGAAGGGGTAGCCAGCCTGGTTCTCAGCATGTTGAGCAGTATAAGTCTTAGCATGGAGTCGTGACACCCGCGCCTCCTCTCGATCGCAGCCGCCTGCGCCCCGGCATGCGCGTTGCCGTCGCTGTCTCCGGCGGCGCGGACTCCGTGGCTCTGCTCCGTGTTCTTGTGGATGCTGCGCCCGAGATCGGGCTCGTGCTCCCCGTCGTCCACGTGCATCATGGCATCCGCGGCGCTGACGCCGATGCGGACGCGCAATTTGTCGCGGAGTTGGCAGGGCGGCTGGGGCTCCCGTTCCTGCGGCACGATGTCGACACGCCGGCCACCGCGCGCGAGCGCAGACAAACCCTGGAAGAAGCCGCGCGCACCCTGCGCTACGCCTGGTTTCGAGAATTGCTCGCAGCCAACCAGGCCGACGCCGTCGCCACGGCGCACACGCTCGACGACCAGGCCGAGACGGTCCTGCATCGCCTCCTGCGCGGCGCATGGACGGAAGGGCTCGGCGGCATCCATCCGGTGATAGCCTGCGCCCCGGCTCTACGAGCCAGCTCACCCGACACTGCAGACCGCGGCTTGATCCTCAGGCCGTTCCTGAATGCACGCCGCGCGGATATCGAAGCCTGGCTGCGCAGCATCGGCCAGCCCTGGCGTGAAGACGCCACCAACGCCGACACCGCCTTCACGCGCAACCGCATCCGCCATGAACTGCTGCCCCAGCTCGCGGCGTTCAATCCGCGCATCGCCGAGCAACTCGCCCACATGGCGGAGATCGCGCGCGACGAAGAGGCGTGGTGGGACGCGGAGCTCGCGCGTCTGCTCCCCGGGCTGCTGCTCCCCGGCAAGGCGGTACGCGGCGGAGGACGCGCCGTCAGTACGCATCCGGATGAGGGCAGCATGGGCATCGAGCTGGAGCGTCTGCGCGCGCTGCCTCTGGCCGCGCGTCGCCGTGCCC
>JBARMS010000046.1:0-36364 GCA_049802575.1 Acidobacteriaceae bacterium
GCTCGCAGTCGAAGCCGGCGCGCGTGCCGTCGGCGTCCATGGAGGTGAGCAGAATTTCGCCGGCGCCGCGGGATTCCGCTTCGCGGGCCCACTCGACGGCGCGACGGCCCGCAGGCTTGCGGCCGCCGGCGACGAACACTTCGGCGCGCTCGACGGGCGCTCTGGGAACGCGGCGGGCGTCGATGGCGACGATGACCGCCTGAGCGCCGAATTTGGCGCCGATTGCGCCGATGAGTTCGGGATACGCGAGCGCCGCGGAGTTGATGCTGATCTTGTCTGCGCCGGCATCGAAAACAGCGGCGGCTTCGTCGGCGGTGCGAATGCCTCCGCCGACGGTCAAGGGCACGAAGAGGCGCTGCGCGGTTCTCTCAACGGTGGCGAGCAGGGTGCCGCGGCCTTCGTGCGTGGCGGTGATGTCGAGGAGGACGATCTCGTCGGCTCCGGCAGCGGCGTGGCGCGCGGCCAGCTCGGCAGGGTCGCCGGCGTCGACGAGGTCGACGAACTGGACGCCCTTGACGACGCGGCCGTCGCGCACATCGAGGCAGGCAATGATGCGTTTGGTCAGCACGGGCGCCACTCCAGAAAATTGCGCAGCACGCGCAGACCGGTTTCACCGGATTTCTCCGGATGGAACTGGACGCCCATGATGTGGTTCTGCTCGACGGCGGCTGAGAAAGGGCCGCCATAATTCGTAACGGCGACGGTGGCGGATGAGACCGGCGCGCGATAGGAGTGGGTGAAATAGGCGAAACTGCCGTCTGGAATGCCGGCGAGCAGCCGGGATTCGGGCTGGATGGCGAGGGAGTTCCAGCCGACGTGGGGAACTTTCCTGCCGCGCGCAAATCTTTCGCAGATTTCCGGAAGTGCGCCGAGGCCGGGCGTCTCCGGCGCTTCGCTGCTGCCGGCAAAGAGCCACTGCAATCCCACGCAAATGCCGAGGAAGGGTGTGCCGGCGGCGATTCGCTGCTGGATCGCGCTCTTCAGACCGCGGTTTTCGAGGAATCTGGTCGCCGAGAAATGGCCCACGCCGGGGAGGATCAGCTTATCTGCGCGGAGCACGACGGCTGGATCCTCGGTGAGGACCGGATCCGCACTCAGGGAGCGCAGAGCCTTCATCACAGAGGTGAGATTGCCGGCTTTGTAGTCGATTACGGCGATCACAACAGGCCTTTCGTGCTCGGCAATGCATCGCGCAGTTGCAAATCGCGCGCGCAGGCGAAGCGCAGGGCGCGGGCGAAGGCCTTGAAGAGCGCCTCGATCTTGTGGTGGCTGGAGCGGCCGTACATCGTCTTCACGTGGACGTTGGCGCGGGCGCCGCGGGCGAAGCCTTCGAAGAAGTCCTCGACCAGCTCGGATTGCAGATCGCCGACCAGGCGGGTGCGGACTTTGGTCTCGACGTGATGCGCGGCGCGGCCGCTGAGATCGACGGCGGCGAGGCCGAGCGTTTCATCCATCGTCATGAGGAAGTAGCCGGCGCGCAGGATGCCGCGCCTGTCGCCGAGGGCCTTGTCAAGGGCTTCGCCGAGCGCAATGCCGACATCCTCGACGGTGTGGTGCTGGTCGACATCGAGATCACCCTGGCAGGTGAGATCGAGGTCGAAGGCGCCATGGCGCGCGAACAGCTCGAGCATGTGATCGAAGAAGCGGATGCCGGTGGAGACGTGGTAGCGGCCCTGGCCTTCGATGGTGAGGCGCAGGTGAATGTCGGTTTCCGCAGTCTTGCGGTCGATTTGCGCCGCACGCACTCGGGGCGTGGCGGATTTGCGGGAGGACTGGGCGCGTTTGGCGGTCATGGCCGGTCTCCAGTCTGGGATCGCGACCAGCCGATCTCTTCGAGGGCAGCTTCGAGGGCGGCGATGCCCTGACGCGTCTGTTCCTGCGTGCCGATGGTGATGCGGACGCAGCCGTCGCAACCCGGGTCACCCGAACGGTCCCGGACGAGAACGCCGCGCGTGCGCATGGCCTCGACAAATTCGCCGTGACGTGCGCCGATCTTCACCAGAACGAAGTTCGCCTGGGACGGCCAGAAGGGCACGTTGAGGCGGGCCAGAGCGTCTTCGAAAGTGGCGCGGGCGGCCAGAACCTCACTGGTATACCAGCGGACGTAGTCTTCATCCTCGAGCGCGGCGGCGAGGCAGGCGAGGGCGACGGAGTTGACGCTGTAGGGCGAGATAGCGCGGCGCATCCACGGAAGTTGTGACGGTGACGCGCACAAAACGCCAAGACGCAGGCCGGCCAGGCCGTACGCCTTCGAAAATGTGCGAGCGACGATTACATTTTCTGCGCCACCCACCAAATCGAGCATGGTCCTGCCAAAGAAATGGAAATACGCTTCATCGACGAGAATGGCCGCATGAGGGGCGGCCTCAATGACCTGCACCAGATCGTCGCGGCGAACAGCCTGGCCGGTCGGGCTGTTGGGGTTGGCAATGGCGATGAGGCGCGTGGCCGGCGTGATGGCGCGGAGGATCGCCGCCAGCGGAAAGCGGAAGCCGTCGGCCGCTGGAACCGTGACGATGCGCGCCGGCGAGCCCGAAGCGTAGACCTCGTACATGGAGTAAGTGGGCACAGGCACCAGCATTTCCGTGCCAACGTCGAGATACGTCTGACAGAGGACGTGGATGGCCTCGTCGACGCCGTTGGTGAGGAGGACCTGCCCGGGAGCGAGGCCAAGGTGCTCGGCAACGCGGCGCTCCACCGGTTCGCGCTCTGGATAGCGGGTGAGATCGCTGCGCGAGATGCGGCCCAGTGCCTCGAGCACGCGGGGCGAGCAGGCATAGGTGTTTTCGTTGAAATCCAGGCGCAGGCCGCTGCGGTTCCCGAGCGGCGGATGGTATTCCTTCATGCGGCGCACGGCGGCGGAAGGTTCGAGCGTGCCCGCGGCGGGCGGCAGGGCGACGATTTCGCGGCGGCGATCAGACATGTACACCTCGCGCGCGGATGGCCTCCGCATGGCCGGTAAGGCCCTCAGCATGGGCGAGGCGCATCGCCGCGGGACCGAGGCGCTGCAGGCCGGATGCGGTGTACTCCTGCACGGTGACAAGCTTCACAAAATCGAGAACGCTGAGGCCGCCGCGCACGCGGGTATTGCCACTGGTGGGGAGGGTGTGATTGGGACCGGAGACGTAGTCGCCCAGCGGTTGCGCCGACCATCGGCCAATAAAAACAGAACCGGCATTCCGCACCCAGGCGAGATCGGCAGAGGTGTCGACGGTGAGATGCTCCGGCGCGATGCGGTTGGTGAGGTCGTGGGCTTCCTCGCGGGTGCGGATCACGAAGGCGATTCCATGATTTGTAAGTGCAGCAGTGGCAATTGCGTTGCCGCGCGCCTGGAGTTTGGCCGCTGCGGCAACCGATTGGGCCAGATCGGTACGCGTGGTGATGAAGACGGCCAGAGCATCGGGGTCGTGCTCCGCCTGGGCGACGAGGTCGGCGGCAATCAAGGCGGGATCGCCGGCCTCGCTGGCGATGACGATCTCCGTCGGACCGGCCAGCATGTCGATGGCGCAGTCGAATGCGACTAGCTTTTTGGCTGCCGTGACCCAGGCGTTGCCGGGACCAACGATTTTTTCGACGGCGGGGACGCTTTCGGTTCCGTACGCGAGAGCAGCGATGGCCTGGGCACCGCCGATGCGGTAGAACTCCGTGACGCCGAGGAGATGGGCGACGGCGAGGGTTTCCTTTGCGGGCCGGGGCGAGACGACAGCGATGCGCTCGACGCCCGCGACCTGCGCGGGAATGACGGTCATGAGCAGCGTGGAAGGCAGCGGATAGCGTCCGCTGGGAACATAACAACCGACCGCGCCGAGCGGAAAGACGCGCTGGCCGGTCGTAACGCCGGGCACGGGGTGCAGATCGAAATCCCGAGGGAACTGGCGCACGGCGAACGCACGGATATTCTTCGCGGCCGTTTGAAGAGCCTGACGCAGCAGCTTCGGCGTGGCATCCCAGGCTGCGCGCATTTCTTCCGGGGAGATACGTAACGGTGTCTGTGACGGAATACGATCGAGCTTCGCGCGAAAGCGCAGCAGAGTAGGATCGCCGCCGCGGCGCACTGCATCGACAATGCGGCGCGCCTGGGGCAGAACGCGTTCATACGCAGCATTGCGGCGGTCGGTGATCGCCGCAAGAGCTCGCCGCGCGGCGACTGCCTGTCGGCCATCCATCCTCAGCAGTTTCACAAAACCACCTTGTTCAGCGGGTATTCGACGATGCCGGTGGCGTGGGCGGCCTTCAGCTTCGGGATGACCTCGCGCACCGTGCTCTCTTCGAGAATGGTGTTCACGGCAACCCAGTGCGAATCGCTCAACTCGGAGACGGTGGGCGAGTTGAGAGCGGGGAGCACGCCGAGCACGGTGGCCAGGTTTTGCTTTTCAACGTTGAGCATGAGGCCCACCTGGCCTTGTGCGTCGATGGCTCCGCGCAACATGAGCGCCAGCGAGTCGATCTTCTGCTTCTTCCATGGATCGGCGACCGCGGCTTTGTTGGCGATGAGGTGCGTCTCGCTCTCCATCACGGTATCGATGATGCGCAGGCGATTGGCGCGCAGGGAGCTGCCGGTCTCGGTGACTTCGACAATGGCATCGGCGAGAGTGGGCGGCTTCACTTCCGTCGCGCCCCAGCTGAATTCGACCTTGACCGGCACATTCTTCGCGGCGAAGTAGCGCTTGGTGACTTCGACCAACTCGGTGGCGATGATTTTGCCGGCGAGGTCTTCGGCCTTGTTCCACGGAGACGACTCGGGAACGGCGAGCACCCAGCGGACGCGGCGGCGGGACTGCTTGGCGTAGACGAGGCTGGTGATGCTCTCGACTTCGAGGCCGCTTTCGACAACCCAGTCGATGCCGGTGAGGCCGGCGTCGAGCACGCCGTGATCGACGTAGCGGGCCATCTCCTGCGCGCGGATGAGCATGCATTCAATTTCGGCGTCGTCGATGGAGGGAAAGTAGGAGCGGCCGTCGGCAAAGATATTCCAGCCGGCGCGCCGGAAGAGAGCGATGGTGGCGTCCTGCAGGCTGCCTTTGGGGATGCCGAGGCGGAGCTTGTTCATGCTCATGCCTGCACCTCCGCGCCGGCTGTCAGCGGACGGGTAAAGCAGCTGACGGTTCCCTCGTGGCAGACGAGGCCGTCCCCTTCGACGGTAACGCGAAACAGCAGCGCGTCCTGGTCGCAGTCGGTGGAGATGTCGACGATACGCAGGCGATTGCCGCTGGTCTCCCCCTTCATCCACAGCTGTTGGCGGGTCCGGCTCCAAAATGTAACAAAGCCGGTTGCTTTTGTTTTCTGCCAGCTCTCGTCGTTGAGAAAGCCCAGCATCAGCACCTGGCCGGTGCGCGCATCCTGCACGATGCCGGGCACAAGGCCATCCATTTTGGCGAAATCAATCGTCGGTTCCGTCATGTTGCTCAACCTTCGCTCCCATCTTCATGAATTTCGATTGTAAAAAGCAAAAGCCCGTCAGCGTCTGGCGCCAGCGGGCTTCTCTCGATCCTGGTATTGCTGCTTAGGTATTTCGAGAGCAGAACTGCGCCGGCACGCTCGTCACGTGATGATGGTGATGATGACGATGATGGACGCGAACCTGCATCTCTAAGAACCAAATTATGGGGGAATGCGGTGGATGTCAAATGGAGGGGCGGCTGGCTACAATGCGAGCGCAGTTGTTTCAAACGGGATTGAGAAGGGATTTGCGTGACCGACAAACTGAGGCTGGATCGCCGGGACTTCCTGAAACAAGCGGCCGTGACCGTGGGAGCGGCGATGCAGACGAGCACGTGGACCGGGGCGGCTGCCGGGCAGGAAAACGCGGCCGGCGCCGCGCGCGCGGAGACGCCGGCGGATGCGCAGTTTCCGCGCAGGTTTTCCGGGCGGCAGCTGCGCATGATTTCGTTCCCGCTGGGAGGCATAGCGGCAGGCAGCATGGGACTGGGCGGCCGCGGCCAGCTGGTGAACTGGGAGATTTTCAATCGGCCGAACAAGGGATACCGTCCTCCGTATGCGTTCCCGGCGATCTGGGCGCAAGCGGGCAGCGGCCAGCCCGTGGCGCGCGTGTTGGAATCGCGCATCCTGCCGCCGTACGAGGGGCAGGACGGGCTCGGCTCGAACAACGTTCCTGGGCTGAGCCGGCTGGAGGCGGCGACGTTTACCGGCGCGTATCCGCTGGCGCACATCGATTTTGCGGATCGCGCGCTGCCGGTGCAGGTGGAGCTCGATGCGTTTTCGCCGTTCATTCCACACGAGCCGGACGATTCAGGTTTGCCGGTCGCGATCCTGCGGTATCGCGTGACGAATCCCAGCGGGGCGACGGCGCAGGTGGGTATCGCATTCTCTATCGAGAACCCGGTGCATGCGCGCCCGGACAGCGCCGACAACGCGCGGGCAAAGGCGAGCGATGGACGGACGAATGAATTCCGGAGCGGAAAGAGCATCGTCGGTTTGAGCATGAGCAATCCCTCGCTGGCGGCGGATGATCCGATGGCGGGCGAGTTGGTGCTGGCGGCGCTTACCGATGGCGCGCAGGTGTCGCACTGGACGGGCTGGCCAGCGGAGCGCTGGTGGAATGCGCCGCTGCATTTCTGGGATCAATTTGCGGCGGCGGGCGAGCTGATCGCGCAACCGGAGCCGCACAATTCCGTGGGCGTACTGAGCCTGAAAAGGAGCATCGCTGCCGGGGAGTCGGTGGAGTTTGCGTTTCTGCTGGGATGGCGGTTTCCGAACCGAACGCCGGAGTGGATCGGATGGGATGCGCCCAACGGCGAGGGGAAGACCGTGATTGGGAATTTTTATGCGACGCGGTTCCAGAGCGCGTGGGAAGCAGTCGCGTACACAGCGGATCACCTGGCCGATCTGGAGGCGCGCACGCGGCAGTTCGCGAGCGCTTTTGCCGCGAGCACCCTGCCGGCGGCGGTGAAGGAGGCAGCCAGCGCGAACCTTTCCACGCTGGCGACCACGACTTGCTTTCGCACAGCCGATGGGGAGTTCCACGCCTTTGAGGGCAGCGACGACACACAGGGATGCTGCTTTGGCAACTGCACGCATGTGTGGAACTACGAGACCGCGACCACGTTCCTGTTCCCCTCGTTCGCGCGGTCGCTGCGGCGGAGCGCCTTTGGCTATTCGATGGATGAGGCGGGGGCGATTCACTTCCGGCAGTTGCTGCCGGAAGGCAAGGCTCGGTCGGGCTTCGCGGCGGCGGATGGGCAGATGGGACAGATCATCCACGCCTGGCTCGACTGGAAAACGAGCGGCGATGCTGAGTTGCTGCGCAGCACCTGGCCGCGCGCGAAAAAGGCGCTGGAGTTTGCGTGGGTTCCAGGCGGCTGGGACGCGAACCGCGACGGCGTGATGGAAGGCGTGCAGCACAACACCTACGACGTAGAGTTTTATGGGCCGAATCCGCTGTGTGGGATTTACTACCTGGGCGCATTGCGCGCGGGCGAAGAGATGGCGCGGGCCGCGGGCGACCCGGCTTCCGCAGAGACGTATCGCACGCTGTTCGAGCAGGGGAGCCGGTGGATCGACGCGAACCTGTTCACGGGCGAGTTTTACGTGCAGAAGATTCGCGGATTTCGCCCGGACGAGATTGCCACGAATCTGCGCAGCTCAATGGGGTCGGAGAATACTGAATCGCCGGAGTATCAGGTGGGCGGCGGGTGCCTGGCCGATCAGTTGATCGGGCAATACCTTGTGGACCGGGGAGGCATGGGCCCGCTGGTCGAGGCGGATCATATTCGCGCCACGCTGCAGTCAATTTATCGATACAACTACCGTCCTTCGCTGGCCGAGCACGACAATGTGGAGCGGACGTACGCGCTCAATGACGAGGCGGCCGTGCTGGTGTGCGACTACGGCAAGGCTGCGCGGCCGAAGGTTCCATTTCCGTATTACGCGGAGGCGTGGACCGGCCAGGAGTATCTGGTGGCGGCGCTGATGATGGACTGGGGCATGGTGAACGAGGGCGTTTCATGCGTGCAGAACGTGCGCGCGCGCTTTGACGGAGAGAAGCGCAATCCCTGGGATGAGCCGGAGTGCGGCCACCACTACGCGCGGGCGCTGTCGTCGTGGTCGGCCTTCCTGGCCCTGAGCGGATTTCTCTACGACGGCGTGGAAGCGGCGGTAGTCGCGATTCCGAAGTTGGCGGCGGACGATTTTCAGTGCTTCTGGGCGAGCGGGACCGGATGGGGGACGTATTCGCTCCAGCGCGCGAGCGGCCACACGGTGTTTGCTCTCGATGTGCTGGCGGGGACGCTGGTCTGCCGGTCGTGCGAGATGCCCGGCACGGGCATACAGGCTTCGGTGCAGTACGCGGGACGCGCGGTAGCGCATCGTGTGGAGCGGCGCGAGGGGCGGGTGCGGGTGACGTTCGGCGAGACCCTGCGGCTGGGTGCGAAGGAGCGCGTGCAGATCGAGGTGCGGGCGTGAGTGACGGAGCGCATCGGAGCGCCAGATCAGGCGCGTCCTCGCATGCACACGACTCGAGGCCGAGGGTCGTTCTGGTGGGAGGATTCCTCGGCGCGGGCAAGACGAGCCTGATCCTGGCTGCCACGCGGATGCTGGAGCGGCGCGGCCTGCGCTGCGCCGTCATCCTGAACGATCAGGGCGACGAGTTGGTGGACACGCAGCATGCGGAAAGTCTGGGCCTGATGGCGCGGGAAGTGACCGGCGGATGCTTTTGCTGCCGGTTATCTGAGCTCACGTCGGCCATTGAGGAGCTGCGCCGGTCGTCGCCGGATGTGATTTTTGCGGAGCCGGTGGGGAGCTGCACGGATCTGGCGGCGACCGTGATCGCACCCCTTGAGGAGTTCGACCGCTGCCGGCCGGCGCCATTCACGGTGCTGATCGACCCGGCGCGGCTCTGGGTGCTGGGCGGGGAGAGGGCCGATGCCGATCTCCGCTTCCTGTTTGAGAAACAGATCGAGGAGGCAGACCTGGTGGTGATGAGCAAGGCCGATCTCTATCCGGACGCGGCGGCTCCGCAGGGCGTGGAGGCAAGGCGGCTAAGCGCAAGGACCGGGCAGGGCGTTGCGGAATGGGTCGACGAGATTCTGGGGGGAGCGGTGGAAGCTGGTGGGAGGATCGCAGAGGTCGATTATGAGCGGTACGCGCGCGCTGAAGCGGCGCTGGCCTGGCTGAATCTGAGCTTCGTTTATGTGCCGGCGACGCCGGTTTCTGCGGCGATGGTGGCAGGCCCCCTGCTGGATGGGATCGACGAGGCTCTGACAGCGGCGGGAATCCCGCTGGTGCATCTGAAGCTGCTCGACCGCTCGCCAGCAGGATGGGTGAAAGCCGCGCTGTGCGCCAATGGCGCACCGCCGCATGTGGAGGGGCATCTGGATGCGTCGCCTGTCATCCGGCACGACGTGCTCGTGAATCTTCGCGCGAAGGCAGATCCAGACTGCGTGCGGGCGATCGTCAAAGAGCAACTGGCACGCCTGCAGGGGAGTCTCGCGGAAATCCACCTGAGCTGCTTCCGTCCGGCTCCGCCCCAGCCGGAACGGCGCATGGTGCGGTGCAAGGCGGCGCACGGAGGGTATTCCGGTGTGGCGCGGAGCTAGACTGCTTTTGATGAAAGCCTCATTTGTATTTGCATTTCTGGCGGCGGCGACCGGATGCACGCTCGGTGCGCAGACCGGCACGGTTTCGTCCGATGCGTTGGCGCATTCCACACAGGCCATCGTGGTAACGACGCCGGACTGGAACGCCGTGCCGGGGCATCTGCAGCGCTTTGAACGCGCGAACACCCATGCGAAGTGGCATGCGGTTGGCGCACCCATCGCGATTGTCGTCGGACGCAGCGGACTCGGCTGGGGTCTCGGTGTGGTTCCGGCGGCGAGCGCGCAGGCGAGCGACCTGTCGGGTCCGGTGAAGAAGGAGGGAGACAAACGGTCGCCGGCGGGGATCTTCGCGCTCGGCACGGCTTTCGGCTATGCGGCACAGCCGCTGCCAGGGCTGAAGCTGCCGTATCTGGAGCTGACGCCGACGGTGGAGTGCGTGGACGATCCCGCGTCGCAGCATTACAACCGCATCGTGGACCGATCGCAGGTCGCGGTGGACTGGAAGAGCTCCGAGCACATGCGGGATGCGGGGCAGGCCTACGTATGGGGAGTGGTGGTGGACCACGATGGCACGGTGCCGGGGGGAGCTGCGCCGGTGCCTGGGAGCGGATCGTGCGTGTTCCTGCACATCTGGTCGGGCGATGGGCGCGGCACGACGGGATGCACGGCGATGGCGGAATCGGATCTGGAAACACTGATGACGTGGCTCGACCCGAAGCAGCGGCCGCTGCTGGTGCAATTGCCGGAGGCGGCTTACGCGCGGCTGCAGCGCGCCTGGAAGTTGCCGCGTTAGGGCTCGTTGCCGGCGATCACCTCCGCGAAGTGAATAGCGCGGCGGCTGGTGTTTTGCGCGATTTGCTCACGGCAGCTGAAGCCGTCCGCCACAAGGAGGGTATCGGCCGCGGCGCCGCGCACAGCGGGCAGCAGGACGCGCTCGCCGAGGGCCTGTGACACGGCGAACTTCTCGCGTTCGAAGCCAAATGGACCGGCCATGCCGCAGCAGCCGGAGTCGAGCAGCTCGACGTCGGCGCCGGTGCGGCGGAGGATCGCCAGCTCGTCGGTCATTTTCATCATGGATTTGTGATGGCAATGGCCGTGGAGCACGATTCTGCGGCCGCGGTGGGACGCAGGTTCGAAATGCGGGGCGTGGCGGACGAGAAATTCGCTGAGCAGGTGAGTTTGCGCGCTGAGGCGCTGCGCTCGCTCGTCCTGCGGAAAGAAATTGACCAGCTCATCGCGCAGGACACTGGCGCAGCTCGGCTCGAGAAAGACAAAAGGCATGCCGGCGTCGATCTGCGGGGCGAATTGTGTCAGGATTTGTGACAAATAGGCTCGTGCCTGAGGGAGGAATCCGAAATCGTAGAGAGGACGGCCGCAGCAGACGTGGCGGCGAGGGACTTCGGGCGAGAATCCGGCCGCGCTAAGGACGTGGGCGGCGGCGTGGAGCGACTGCGGGTGGTAGTAGTTGTTCCACGTATCCGCAAAAAGAACCACCGCTGGAGATGATTTCTGCGCTCCCGGATCGGTATGCGCTGAGTCCACCCTATCGCTGGCGCGAGAAGGATCGGCCACCCGGCGTCGGTACCACTCATCGCGGAAGCTGCGCGGCGCGAATTGCGGCAGCGTGCGCTGCGGGGCGACGCCGAGCGCCGACTTGATGAGGTGCGAGACGCCGGGAATCGCGAGGGGCAGGTTCGCAAGACGCGGCGTGAGGACGGGGATGATCGAGGCGACGTGGGCGATGCGATCCATGAAACCGAAGGCATAGTGTCGCAGCGGGCGCGACTGATCGGCGTAATAGTGAGCGAGAAATTCGGCCTTATACGTGGCCATGTCCACGTTGACGGGGCACTCGGTTTTGCAGGCTTTGCAGGAAAGGCAGAGGTCGAGGGCTTCGTGGGCGGCCTCGTTGTGCCAGTCTGGCTGGCCAGGCGCGCCGATGACCTTGCCTTCGAGCATTTCCCACAGCAGATGAGCGCGGCCGCGCGTGGAGTGCTGCTCTTCCTGGGTGGCCATGTAGCTGGGGCACATGGTGCCGTGCGCTTTGCGGCAGGCGCCGACGCCGACGCAGCGCAGTGTGGCTTCGCCAAGAGATCCGCGATCGTCGGGGAACTGAAAAAACGTGGCGGGCTGAGGAGACTGGTAGCCTGCGCCGAGCCGCAGGTTTTCGTCCGGCTCATAGACATGGGCGGGATCGATCATTTTGCCGGGGTTCATGCGGTTCTCGGGATCCCAGAGGCGCTTGAACTCGCGGAAGGCGCGCATGAGGTCCGGTCCGAACATCTTCGGCAGCAGCGCGCCGCGCGCCTGGCCGTCTCCGTGCTCGCCGGAGAGAGAGCCGCCGTGGGCGATGACGATGTCGGCGGCCTGGTCGAGAAAGGCGCGAAATTTGCGGATGCCTTCCGTGCTTTCGAGATCGAAGTTGATGCGCAGGTGCACGCAGCCCTGGCCGAAATGGCCGTACATGGGGCTGCGATAGCCGTAGATTTGCATGAGGCCGAAGATGGCGCGCAGATACGAGCCGAGCTGCTCGGGCGCGACGGCCGCGTCCTCCCAGCCTTCCCAGCCGTGCGGCTCGCCCGGAACGAAGACGGTGGCGCCGAGAGCCAATTCGCGAATGTGCCAGATGCGCGCCGCTTCCGCTTGCGAGCAGAGGCTGCCCGCCGGCGAGCCAGGCAGACGACTGGCGACGGCGAGCAGACTGTGGGCCTTCGCTTCGGCCTCAGCATCGGTTTCGGCGCCGAATTCGGCGAGGAGAAAGCCAGTGCCTTCCGGCAGAAGCGCGAGGTCGTCATCGACGAGATGCTTGCGGCGCATGAAGTCGAGCAGCATCGCGTCAATGCCTTCGAGGCCGATGGGCTGATGGCGGATGACGTCGGGGACGGCATCGGCGGCGAGAAACGGATTGGGGAAGCCGAGCACGGCGAGCCGGCGACAGGGCGGCGAGTGCATCAGGTCGAGCTCGGCGCGCAGCACGGTGGCAAGGGTGCCTTCGCTGCCAACGATCGCGCGGGCGACGTGGAAGCCGCGCTCGGGGAGCAGCTCGTCAAGGTTGTAGCCGGAGACGCGGCGCGGAATGTTGGGGAACTGGCGGCGGATGGCGTCGGCGCAGGAATCGCGCAGGCGCAGCATGCCCGCGTAGAGCTGGCTGCGGCGATCGCCGCGGGCGAGGATGGCCTGGAGTCCCTCCTCGCTCGTCGCGCCGACGGTCATGCGCGTGCCGTCCGCGAGGAGCACGTCGAGCGAGCGGATATTGTTCGCAGTGAGCCCGCCCATCACGCTGTGCGTGCCGCAGGAGTTGTTGCCGATCATGCCGCCGATGGTGCAGCGGGAGTGGGTGGCCGGATCGGGAGCGAAGGTGAGATGGTGCTGCTCGGCAGCCTCGCGCACCCGGTCGAGGACGATGCCGGGCTCGACGAGAGCGGTCTTCCGCTCGGGGTCGAGCGCGAGGAGGCGGCGCATGTACTTCGAAAAATCGAGAATGACGGCGACGTTGCAGCACTGTCCGGCAAGGCTGGTGCCCCCGCCGCGCGGCAGAATCGCAGCACCCACCTTGCGGCACGCAGCGATGGTCGCTTCCACATCGGCATCGTCGTGGGGCAGCACGACGCCGATGGGGGTCTGCCGGTAGTTCGAGGCATCGGTGGCGTAAAGGGCGCGCGAGGCCGCGTCGAAGCGCACCTCGCCGCGGATGACGGCGCGGAGCTGCGATTCCAGCTCCCGCGCGGCGGCAAATTGCTCGTGCGGATGCGGCGCGGCCGGCTGAGAAGAAATCGTGACCAGACGCTCAGGGTTCGCCATTACAGGTCCCTGCGCAGAAAGGCGACTTCCGCGGACTCCGGTTCGCGCAGGACCGGGTTGCGATGGTAGCGCGCGACCGAGGTGAAGCCCAGGTCGCAATAAAGCGCGTACGCGGCTGGCATCGAGGCCGGCATCGTATCGAGGTACATGGCGGAGTAGCCGCGCTCGCGAGCGGCCTGAAGAACGGAGTCGGCCAGTTGACGGCCGATGCGCAGGCGCTGAAATTCCGGGCGTACCCAGAGCCGCTTCATCTCGCAGGCGCGTTCGTGAGCGCGGGCGGGATCTTCGAGGTGCAGCGGCTTGAGCGCGACGCAGCCGGCCGGATTCGGCGTGCTTGCGTTCGGGCCTGAGCCCTCGACGAATGCCAGGATCACTGTGCCGGCGGGCTCAGCGTATTCTCCGGGCAGGCCCGCCAGTTCCTGCTCGAGCGTTTCAACACAGATATGTTCGCCGCCGACGGAGGCATTGAGAAACGCGGCGTATTCGCGCATGAGAGTCCGAACCAGGGCAGCGTCCTCGTCGAATCGCGCCAGCCGAATCTGACCCGCAAGCACAGCCATAGCGGCATCGTATATGAGCAGCGCGCCGGGCAGCAGGTCTGCGCGGTCTGATATAAATGCCCCCATGAAAATGCAAGTTTGCCGCGTCCCCAGTGCGGCTGCCGCGGGCCGGATTGCCGGCCGCTCCTCTGCCATTCTGCTTGGATCTTTTCTCACCGTCACGGGCGCGGCCCTCGCGCAGGGATTGCCGCAACCGCCGGTGAATCCGCCGAACGATCCGCGCGTCGACCAGGTAATGCAGTCGCTCAGCCAGGGCGAGATGATTCGCGAGACGAATCTCTCGCCGGATGGAAGGTACATTGTGTGGAACGAGGCGGGCCACGCAGGGTATGGAATTCAACTGGCGACGGTCGCCGATGCGGCTTCTGCCCACCGAGTGACCGCCTGCGCCAACGGCACGCGGGGCATGGAAAGCGACGCCGTCTTCTCGCCGGATTCGACGAAGCTGGCGTTCTTCTCCGAGTGCACACCCGATCACAAGACCGCGATCTTTCTCGTCGATCCCGCGGGCACGGAGGCGCCGAAGCAACTGGCGGAGCTGAACGGGTATGCGTCGGAGCTTGGATGGTCGCCCGACGGCAAATTTCTGAGCTTTATTTATGTGGAAGGCGCGACGCGTCCGCCGAGCCCGCTGGCTCCGGAGAAATCGCCGGCCGGGGTCATCGGTGTGGAAGGGCTTGAAGTGAAGCGCGTCGCCACGGTCGACGTGGCGAGCGGGCAGCTCACGCAGGTCACGCCGCCGGAGTTGTACGTCTACGAATTCGACTGGTCGCCGGATTCGACGAAGCTGGCCTACATTGCTGCGGCGCCTCCGGGCGAGAACAACTGGTGGGTCGCGAAGCTCTACACCAAGCCCGTGAACGGACATCCGACGGCGATTCTCGATACGCAGACCGTGCCCGGGCCGCTGCATGGGCTGCAGATCGCGGTGCCGCGCTGGTCGCCGGATGGTTCGAGAATCGGCTTCATCGGCGGCCTGATGAGCGACCAGGGATCGACGGGTGGGGATCTTTGGACGGTTCCTGCGACAGGCGGCGATCCAACCGACCAGACGCCGAACCGAGCGGGCAGTCCGGCATGGTTTGTGTGGCTCGACAACCAGTCGGTGGGGATCGCGGAGATCAAGGGCGGATCGTCGCACCTGTTCGTCTACGACCTCGCGACGCACCAGGACAATCCGGACTACGACCTGACGCTGCCCGACTCCGTGGGTGCGGGGGACCTCGAGATGCGCGTCGCCGTCTCGAACACGAATACCGTCGCGTTTATTCGCTCATCGTTTAACGAGCCGCCGGAAGTGTGGGTTGGCGAGCTAATGAGCATGCATCAGTTCACGCATGTGAACGATGCGCTCAAGCCGGTGTGGGGGAAGGCCGAGTCGATCGACTGGACGAACGTGCGCAGCCCTGAGAGCAACGCGGGCACCTTCAACATCCAGGGATGGCTGCTGCTGCCGGCGCATTACGATCCGGCAAAGAAGTATCCGCTCCTCGTGTTCGTCCATGGGGGCCCGTCGGCGGCGAATATGCCGCGCTGGCCGTACGCCGGGTACGGACCGGAGCCATTCTCCGCGCTCGACTATTTCGTACTGATGCCGAACCCTCGCGGCAGTTACGGGCAGGGTGAGGCGTTCACGCAGGCGAATCGCAAGGATTTCGGCTACGGCGATCTGCGCGACATCCTCGCCGGCGTCGATGCGGTAGAGAAGAAGTATCCCATCGACGATCACCGCGTCGGGATCACGGGCTGGAGCTACGGCGGCTTCATGACCATGTTCGCTGTGACGCAGACCCACCGCTTCCGCGCCGCGGTATCGGGTGCGGGACTCTCAGACTGGCTGAGCTATTACGGAGAAAACTCGATCGACCAGTGGATGATCCCGTTCTTCGGCGCATCGGTGTACGAGGACCCCCGCGTCTACTACAAAAGCTCGGCGATGAGCTTTATTACCAATGTCAAGACGCCCACGCTGGTGGTGGTAGGCGACCGCGATGGTGAATGTCCGGCGCCGCAGTCGTTCGAGTTCTGGCATGCGCTGCGCGACCTGGGAGTTCCCACGCAGCTGGTCGTTTATCCAGACGAAGGACACGGATTCACGAATCCTCAGCATCGGCGCGATGTGCTGGAGCGGGCGCTGGGCTGGTTCAACCTGTACATGCCGGAGTAGGGGGGCCAGCGCGTCAGCGCAGTCCGCCGAAGACCCGCCCGACAGGCCACGGCAAAACATGGAGGGGATGGATTGATGCCCCCCGGGGTGCGAGCTTCGTCTAAACCCCTTTCCCGGTGCAGTTCCGGCATGGGAGGGCAGGCGGAGCGCGCTGTCCTCGGGGCCCGGTCGTTTGTTATCCTGAATCGCACCCGGTAATTTCTGGTGTTTCGACCGTTTGAGCGGCCCGACTGCCCAAACGGGGAGGTTTCATGCGGCGGTTCCTGGCGTTTGCAGTTCTGTTGGTGTCTTCGCTTCCGGTTGGTCTTTCCATCGCGGGTTGTGGGCATAATCCGAATAATTACTGCGTAAAGAACGGGCACACCTACGGCGAGACCACCACCCAGCCGGCCTACGCGATCATGCAGCCGGAGGCGACGGGATTGTCGCTCTCCTGGGGACAGACCGGCAATATCGGACAGCCGTCGGCCTACAACTGCAACGGGGGCCCGGCGAGCGTCAGCCGCTGGACCTACGCCAGCTCCAATCTGCTGCTCGCCGATGTGTCCCCCTCCGGCCTGCTCTGCGCCGGCACGTGGAACCGCAACAGCCCAGGCGGGGTCCCGAACTTCACCATTTGCACCCCGCCCTCTGGATCAACTCTGTCCGGGTTCAAAGGTTGCACTTCCACGAGTTGCGGAACCGCGCAGATTACGGCAACGGGCGGCGCGGTGACCACGAATCCCGTCAACATCTATATCCATCCGCCCATCACGTCGATGACGATCCCCAACCTGAACTCGTGCATCTCGCAGGGCGCCACTTTGCCCAGTTCGTTCCTTGCTGAGACAACGGTCGCGGGTCCCGGGGGCACTCCCCTGTGCGGTCCAGTGGGCACCGTGCCCGCTGGCATTCCCACCTGCGTAAGCCCCTCCGCCAATATCGGCACCATCATCTACGGAGCGGTCAACGGCAACGTGGTCAACATCAACAACACCACCAATCCCACCACCACGAACCCCACCACGACTACCACCGCGAGCAATCCGAACGGGGTTGCCACAGCCAACCTTCCGGGGTCGACGGTGATCACGGCAGCGACGTCGGACGTCACTTCCGCGGCCGGCTACTTCTCTACCTGCCCGCCAGTCACGCTGGCAATTAAAGTCAACGGAGCATCCTCGACCACGGTCACGCCGAGTTCCCCGCAGACGGTTGTTACCACAGCGGTAGACAAGAATGGAACCAGCATTACAGGTCTGGCGCTGAGCTATGCCTCCACCGAGCCACAGAACCTGAGCGTGAACAGCACTGGAGTCATCTCCGACACCTTCCCCAGCCATGCCTCGGTGACGGCGATTTGCCAGCCATTCAGTTGTAATCCGTCTCCCATTAATTTGGTGGGCCTGAACGGCAACGGAATGCCGGTGACCTCGAACATCCTCACTGTCAATTCGCCGGGGCGGGTCAGCGATCAAATCTGGATGGCCTCGTCGAAGTCGCAGTATTTTTCCGAAGTCGATATGACGACCGGGACTTCCGGGGCGCCGGTTTTCCTGCCATATCCGCCGAATTCCATGGTGATGGATCCGGCCGGAAGCAGTCTCTATTTCGGCAGCTATGAAGAAATGATGATCGTCAGCACCACCGGAAACAAGCTCACGAAGGAAGTCCCGGGCGTGCCTGGCGTGGTGCTTGCGGTGAACCCAACCAGCAGTCAGGTGGTGGTGAACGATCAGTTGCGCCAGGTGATCTATATGTATGGGGCGACAACGGGCACGGTCACTTCGATTTCCGGAATTGCCTTCCGCGCGCAGTTTTCGCCCGACGGTTCGACCGCCTACATCGTGGGACAGGATCCGGCCACCGGCCAGAACATGCTGTTTGTGAACAACACCAACAGCGGCTGGACGAGCTATCCGCTGAGCAACCAGGCGACCTACACCTGCCCGCTTGAGGCCGCTGGATCGGCGGCGTACCCGGCCTACAACCCGGCCTGGGATCCTTATTGCGGCCCGTCGGTCACCGTCACGGTGCCGAGCGTCGCGGCGTTTGTGAGCGGGAACACGACCGCGGCGCGCAGCTATTGCCCGAACAGCAGCAGCGGGACCCTCGAGTTCTATCCGCCGGCGGGCGACACCGGCGTCGACACCGCGCAGCTCACGGCGACGTCCGATGGTTTCCACATCCTCGGCGCAAATACCACGACCCTCTCTGACATAGGACTTGCGCAGAGCGCCGCATCGCCGCTGGTGCCCGGAGTGCCCGTCAATGCCTGCCCGGCCTACAACGGGCCGCCCCTTACCCTGAACACAAGCTTTACGCAGGGCAAGCTACCGGTTGCGGCGTCGGAAATCGATCAGGTAGTCGCATCGCCGTATTCAAACATCGCGTTCATCACGTATCAGTCAGCAGCGGGGACGGGCATCCTGCCCTACTATCTGCCGGGGGCGCCGACTTCCGGCGGGTATTCGTTTGGCACCCTGGGCTCAGTTCAGCTTTCGGGGGGCGCGCTGGCACCGGTCTCCGGAGCGTTTGCGCCCGACGGGTCGGTCTTCTTCACCGGCACCACTGGCGATAACCTGGTGCACCTGATCGATCCGACGACGTTCACCGACACGCAGACCCTCACCCCGAATCTGACGAACTCCTCAGGAACTGCGGTGCCCGTGCAGTTTTTGGCGGTCAAGAGCCGTTCCACGACGTAGTCTGCGCGAACCGCACACAAACGGCCGGAGAAATCTGGCCGTTTTTCGTTGACACCCGGTCCGCCTTCTCGCCTTCCGGTTCCCGGCGGTTGCGGTCGCGGGCGGTACACTAAACCTCATGCCGCGCGTCGCTGTCATCTCCAAACCGCAGAAAGAGGAGTTGCGACAAACGCTTCCGGAACTCGTGCTCTGGCTGAAGGCGCACGGCTACGAGCCTCTGCTGGACCCGGTAAGCGCGAACTACGTGGCGGACGAAAAGATCTGCCCGCGTCCGGAGATGGCGGCGCTCCATCCGGACTTCGCGATTGTGCTCGGCGGCGACGGCACCCTGCTCGCGGCGGCCCGCGTCTTCGCTCGTACCGGCATTCCGATTTTGAGCGTGAATCTGGGAGCGCTCGGCTTTCTGACCGAAGTGCGGCTCGCGGACCTCTACACGCATCTGGATGCCTGGAACAGCAAGTGCTGCATCCTGGAGTCGCGTGCCATGCTGCACAGCGAGCTGTGGCGCGATGGAAAGCTGCATCGGGAACACGATGCGCTGAATGATGTTGTGGCGGCGAAGGGCACCATTGCCCGCATGGGCCATTTCAGTGTGGAAGTCGATGGGCAGCTGGCCGCCACGTTTCGCGCCGATGGCGTGATCGTGGCAACGCCAACCGGCTCGACTGCGTATTCTCTGGCCGCCGGAGGACCGGTGCTGATCCCGGTGATGGACACGCTGATCGTCACGCCGATTTGCCCCCATCAGCTGACGCTGCGTCCGCTCGTGCTTCCCGGCGAATCGCGTATCCTCTTACGGATCGAGGGCGTACCCGACCAGACCTTTCTCACTGTCGATGGGCAGGAAGCCATCCAGCTGCGCATCGGCGACGAACTGCGCTGCCGGCGTTCAGAGTATTCGGTCAAGCTCATTCGCATTGGCGCGAACGGCTTCTTTGACGTGCTGCGCTCAAAGCTGAAATGGGGCGAGCGCTGAGAGCGCCGAGCCCGAGCCTATTGTTTCGTTAGCTCCTGCAGCAGGATCTTTGCCTTCGTCGAGAAATTCTTCGCGCCATCCAGATCGTCGATCTTCAGTGCCTGCCGGGCCTTGCCGATGAACGTGCGAATCAGCGCGGCCGTCTTCTGTTCGTCGGAACTGAGTGAGCGGTGAATGCCGTTCAAAGCATTCTCGGTTCCGGTGATCTCATTGGCGAGCGCCTGCCGGTCGGCGGTATTGGCATCGTTGTTGGCCGTGGACAGTTCCCCAATCGGGGAAGTCCCGGTGGGTTCGCCGCTTGCCACTTCAGGATTTGGCTGCGAGTTGTCCGGGGCGGCGGCAGGTTTGGCCGGTTCCTGCTCGGCGGTTTCGGTTTCCGCAGGCTTGGCATGATGCCGCTGATGCCTGGGATGAGCGACGGTCTCGCTCTTCGACACGGGCGGAACGCTGGTATCGAGCATGACCGGCTTTGGCTGGCTCGCGGGAGGGACGGGCGGCATCTTCGGGGCCTGATTGGCCATCTCCGACGGCGGAACCGAAGGCGCCAGCGACTGCGGTGGCGGAGCAGGATGCTGCTGTTTACGGTTGCAGCCGGCGAGTGCCGCAAGGGCCAAACCCCAGACCGCAATCCTCCACCCGGATCTCATGGTCCGGACCTTTCTGGCTGGGCCTCATCCCCCTGGCGAGCCAGCTCGCCAGGTTCCGCGTGCGCCGGCAGGCCCGGCACTGCACGCACTCCCGAACCGGCAGAAATCAAAGGGAGCCGCAGTACAAAGGTGGTTCCGCTCCCAGGCTTCGATTCTACGTCAATCTGCCCATGATGCAGCTGCACAATGCGGTAGGTCATGGCCAGGCCAATGCCGCTGCCTTCTTTTTTGGTGGTGAAATACAGGTCGAAGATGCGGGGCCGAATCTCGTCCGGGATGCCGGTGCCGTGATCGCGTATCTGGATACTCGCCCACCGCGCGCCGTCACTGAGGCCCACTTCCAGCAATCCGCCTGTTGCCATGGCCTGCGCGCCGTTGAGCACGATATTCAGCAGCGCCTGCTTGAGCAGGTCGGCATCGACCCGGCATGAGATGGTGTGCCCCGGCGTTTTGCTCTCGACACGGATGCCGCGAGTCTCCAGCTCCGCTGAGGCCAGCATGAGCACACTGTCGACCACGGCGCGCAAGTCCTGATCCTTGAGCTGCAACTCCACAGGACGCGAGAAGTCCACCAGGGTTTGCACCACGCGGTCCAAACGGCGAATCTCGCTCTGAATCACGTCCAGATGGCGCAGCGCGTCGTCTCCCGCCTGCACTTTATTCCGCAGCAGCTCAAGGTGCACGACGATCGCGTTGATGGGATTCTTCACCTCGTGGCCAACTCCGGCGGTCAGCCGGCCGATGGCCGCCATGCGGCGGGAAACCTCGAGCTCGCTCTCGATTTCCCGCACCGATTCCAGGTCGTGCAGAGTCAGCAGCGAGCCCAGAGAATGGCGATCCCGCGAATGCTCGTCATGGATAAAGTCGAGAGAGACCTCGATGCGGCGGCCGGTCTCCGTCGTCACTTCTTCCTGCACGATCGACATGCCGCCTTCAAAGGCGTCGCGCACCGTGCGTCCCAGACGCGTGCCCCGGTCGAAAATCTCCCGCACTTCCGCCCCGAAGATGCGGTCCCGGCTGATGTTGAGGAAGCGCTCCACGGAGCTCGATACCAGCACCGCGCGCGCGTCGCGCGTAAATAACATCATGCCGTCCTGCAGGTTGGAGAGAATCTGGTCGAGGTTCTCGCGCAGCGCAGAGAAAACTTCTTCGACGTTGCGAATGCGCTGGCCGAGGCGCTCGATCTTCCCGGAAACCTGGGCCACGGCATCGTCACCCCGTCCGAGAAGCGGATCGGCCAGAGCGGCCAGCGGTCCCTGATGCGCAGCGTCTGATTCGGGTGGGCCCAGTTCCCCGGTCGTTTGCGATTCCGCAAGGGCTTCCTGCGCGGTCAGCGTATCGAGTCGCCGGCTGATCTGTTCGAGGGGTTGAAGAGCCAGATTGGCCAGAAAGGCGGCAACCACGATCGAAATGATCATGGCCAGCAGGATGGTCTCGAGGGTTTCCCGCAGCCAGGGATAGAAAACGTATTGCAGGAACGTGGTGCGGATGCCGATGTGGATGCTGAGAAAGGGCTGGTTGTTGAGGTCAATTTCCAGAGCGTAGTTGTAGACCTGCGGACGGCCGAAGACGATCCGCAGCGTACGGATCATCGAGGAGACCGACGTTTGCCGCAGCTCCGCATAATCGGGGCGCTTCGGCAGCAGCTGGTCCTGTTCGGTGGGATCGGTCGAGACGAGTACGCGCCCGTCGCGGTCGGCGATGGCCACATCGAGAACGGTGGGCGAGAACTCGACGATCGAGTTGAGCTGCTCATTGAGCGCGGCGCTTTGGCGCAGGGTGTCCACGACCGCGGCGCGTACGGCGGCGGGGTCGTGGGGATCAAATTGGCGCGAGCTGAGGCCGGTGTTGAGGGTTCGGCTTACCTGGGCCGAGAGCTGGCGGGCGAGATCAGCGGTGAGTTCGTAGGACTGCCCGATGTGCTGCTGCAGCAGCTGGCTCATCCAGATCCACGAAAAAACCACCACAACGGCGAACACGAGGCTGGTGATGGCGAGGACGAGTTTCGTTTTCAGACGCATGGCACGGGGTGAAGCGCTCAGCAGTCACGGTCGAACCAGGAGCATGAGGAAAGCGCTGCATCTGCTGCCAATCTACGCTACCAGCTACTCCTCCGGCACGCCCGCGGCGGCCGCAGTGCCGTATTCGCGCAGCTTGTTGTGAAGGGTTTTGAGGCTGATCCCCAGGATTTCTGCTGCCCGCGTCTTGTTGTTGTGGGTGGACTCGAGAGTCTTGAAGATGAGCATCCGCTCGGCATCGTCGACGGTCGCCCCCACTTCCAGCTGGATGGCGTTTGGAGGCAGTTCGCTCGTCGGGCGGGGCGCGCGCGTGCCGAAGCCCGGCGGCAGATGACGCGGCTGGAGCAGGCCTTCGCCGCCGAGTACCACGGCGCGCTCGATGGTGTTGCGCAGTTCCCGCACATTCCCTGGCCAGTCATGGGCCATCAGCCGCGCCATCATCTCGCTGTCGAGGTCCGTCACCTTGCGGCCATGCTTTTGATTCATGTCCGAGATCATGGCTTCGGCAATGGCGGGAATATCGTCCTTATGATCGCGCAACGGAGGCATATGAATGTTAAAGACGTTGAGGCGATAATAGAGATCGCCGCGCAGGTGCCCATCGGCGACCGCCTGCTCGGGATCCTTATTGGTGGCGGCGAGTACCCGGACGTCCACCGGTGACTCCATCTTGCTGCCCAGCCGGCGCAGCTTGCGGTCTTCAAGAACGCGCAGCAGCTTGGCCTGCGTGGCTACCGGCATCTCGCCGATTTCGTCCAGCAGCAGAGTGCCTTCCTCGGCCAGTTCGAAGCATCCGGCACGCCGCTCGATGGCGCCGGTGAACGCGCCCTTTTCATGCCCGAAGATCTCACTCTCGATGAGCGTTTCCGGGATGGCGGCGCAGTTGACCGCGACGAAGGGTTTGTTGCGGCGCGGGCTCAGGTCGTGGAGGGTCCGCGCTACCAGTTCCTTGCCCGTCCCGCTTTCACCGGTGATGAGCACGCTCACATTGCTGGTGGCCACGCGCTCGATGAGCGTGAAGATCTCCTGCATCTTCTTCGACGCTCCGACGAGCGAGCCGAGCACGCCGGTTTCGCGGAGCTTGCGGCGCGTCACTTCCAGTTCCCGGTCGGTATCGCGCTGGCGCGAAGCGTTGGTCAGGATAGCCCGCAGGCGAGTGGGATCGACCGGCTTCTGGATAAAGTCGTAGGCGCCGTTCTTCATCGCTTCCACGGCGGCTTCGATCGATCCCTGGGCGGTGAGCATGATGACCGCAATCGGCTCATTCGTCTCGCCGAGCCGGGCCAGCAGCTCCAGTCCGTCCATCCGCGGCATTTTCAGATCGGACACGATGATGCCCGGTTGCCACGCGGTCGTCTTTTCCAGCGCTTCAATGCCGTCGCGAGCGGTTTCTGTTCGATAGCCCCAGCCTGAGACCAGCTCTGCCAGTCCGGACAGAGCATGGGGCTCGTCTTCAACGATGAGGACCTTCTCCTGGCTGGTCATCCATTCGTTCCAACACGGTTGATCACGGTTTGTTGTATCACGTCCGAGCCGTGCACAGAAACCACCCGGCCCCACCCCGCAGCGTTCCTGCCCGCGCTTTCCGGCGGCTGCCCTCGTTCCTGGCTGCCGGAGAGGCTGCGCAGTTCTCGGATGCGCAATCCTTTGCGGCGGATTTCCGGACGCGCCGGAACAGGCTGCCCCGGGCACAGATCGGCGCATTGCCGGTCACGCGGGTGCGCAACCGCACAGGCCCGGGACAGGCGCCTGCCGTATACTCGATTGTTTATTCGATTCGTCCTGAGGTTGTGTTTATGGACGCTGCCGTTGCATTTGCTCGCGAAAATGCCGCCCGGTTTCTGGATGAGCTGAAGGCGCTGCTGCGCATTCCGTCCGTTTCAACCCTGCCGGAGCATACGGGCGATGTAGAAGCCGCAGCGACCTGGGTCGCCGACAATCTGCGCCGGATGGGAATGGAGCATGTTGAGGTGATCCGCAGCGGTGGGCATCCGCTGATCTACGGCGACTGGCTCCATGCGGCAGGCAAGCCCACCTGCCTGTGCTATGCCCACTACGACGTGCAGCCGCCCGATCCCCTTGACGAGTGGATCACGCCACCCTTTGAACCGGCCGAACGCAACGGCAACCTGTATGCGCGTGGCGCGGTCGATGACAAAGGCCAGCTGGTCACGCAGCTTAAGGCGTTCGAATCGCTCTTCCACGCTGGCAAGGGAAAGTTGCCGATCAACGTCCGCGTGATCTACGAAGGCGAAGAAGAAGTCGGCGGCGAGCAGATTGAGGCCTTCGTCCGCGAGCATCCGGAGCGCCTGAAGGCTGACTTCGCGCTGATCTCCGACACCGAGATGTTCGCGCCCGAGCTGCCGACGCTGTGCGTAGGTCTGCGCGGCATGATTTATACCGAGCTGGAGGTGCGGGGCGCGAAGGCCGATCTGCATTCGGGCATGTACGGGGGCGCGGCGCCCAATCCGTTTGTTGCGCTGGCGCACATCATTGCGGGTCTTAAGGATCGCGAGGGCAGAATCCTCATTCCCGGGTTTTATGATGCCGTCGCAAAACCCAGCGCGGACGAGCTGCGGGCCTGGCACGACCTGCCTTTTGACGAGGCGGACTATAAGAAAAACGAAGTGGGAGCGTCCGTGCTGGTCGGCGAGCCAGGGTATTCAATCATTGAGCGGACCTGGGCGCGCCCCACCCTCGATGTCCACGGAATCATCGGCGGCTTTACCGGCGCGGGCGCGAAGACCGTGATCCCCGCCAAAGCGACCGCCAAGATTTCCATGCGGCTCGTCCCCAACATGAAGCCGGCAGATTCGTTCGCGCAGTACAAAGCCTTTGTGGAGAAGATCTGTCCTGCCGGCTGCTCGGTCAACGTGCGCCTCATCCACTCTGGCGAGCCTTCGGTGCTGCGCATCGATAATCCGTGGGTCCAGGCGGCGACACGCGCCCTGAAGACGGTGTGGGGCAAAGACACGGTCTTCATTCGCTCGGGCGGGTCGATCCCGATCGTCGGCGATTTCGACAAGTACCTGAACACTCCGTCCGTGATGATGGGGTTTGGGCTGCCCGACGATGGCCTTCATGCTCCCAATGAAAAGTTCCACATTCCGAACTTCCATCGCGGTATCGAATCGGTGATCCGGCTCTTTGAGGAGGCCGCAACCGCACAGAACGGCTAAGACCCGTAGAGATCCCGCTCCGTGACGACCGGCTCCGACTGATCCGCCTGCGCCGTGCGATGCGCGGCCCCGAACATCGCGCCTCGAGCCGCGACCACCGGCGCAAAACCCGAGAAGCCGAGCGGCACCGCCACATCGTCGTAGATGGCTTCCATGCCGCCGCGCATCAGGTAGGTTTCATGCCAGAATCCGGTGCCGCCTGAGTCGCGCAGGAAATTCTTCCACCACGCTCGATGCGGATCGGAGCGGGTCCAGCGCAGCAGCGAATCCATATCGCGCCAGTACTGGCGCATGCCGGCGTGCATGGGAAAGAAAGAGAAAAGGAAATTCTCATGACGGAGCAGGCCGTCCGGCCTTCCTTCGACGGATTTCGATATCTGCGGGCCGAAGCCGATCAGGGTTTTGAGCCCGGTGAGCCGGTTGACGCGCATGCCGAGGTAAACGACCACCAGATCCGGGTACTGCGACAAGTCCACCGTCCGGCGCTCGACGCGAGTGGGCATAGAGAAATCCTCCGACTGGGCCAGATTGGCACAGATCCAGGGATGGGGTCCATCGCCTTCCCGAAGGTTACTAACGTACCGAAGAGTGCAGTCCCGTGCGCACATGCGCCGGAAAGCGGAGGAAATGTTGTCGCCGGCGCGGCCAGCCCTGCCAGGCGCGGCGAGGGGGGTCGTTGCGGGGGTTCCTGCCGAGACATTTGCAGGGGCATCCGCATCTGCTAATGTGTTGAAGTTAGCCGCACAGGCGAAGGAACAGCGCACGATGGCCAAGGCAGTCTGGAACGGAAGAACGATCGCCGAAAGTGAGCATTACGAAACGGTTGAGGGCAACATTTATTTCCCGGAGAGTGCCGTGAACCGGGAGTTTCTGCGGCCCAGCTCCACAACCTCCACCTGCCCCTGGAAAGGCCAGGCCAGATATTACAGCCTGCTGGTGGATGGACAAGAGAACCAGGACGCCGCGTGGTACTATCCAAATCCAAATCCCGCCGCCCGTAACATCAAGAACCACATCGCCTTCTGGCGAGGCGTGGAGATCGAAAAGTAGGCTGGCGACCGACGAGCTTTCCCTTGCGGGCTCAGCCGTAAAACTTCCGGTGCCATTCCCAGGCGCTGGAGATAATTGTATCCAGCGTGGTGTGCCGGGGCTTCCAACCCAATTCCCTTCCAATCTTTTCCGAGCTGGCGATCAGGATAGCCGGGTCTCCTGGGCGCCGTGGAACCACCTCGGCCGGAATGGGGTGGCCAGTCACCCGCCGGGCCGTCTCGATGACCTCGCGCACGGTGAATCCGCTCCCGTTGCCGAGGTTATAGATCCGCTGACCCCCCTCGGCAAGTGATTCCAGCGCGAGGAGATGGGCTTCCACGAGGTCTTCCATATGGATGTAATCGCGCACGCAAGTTCCGTCTCGGGTGGGATAATCGTCGCCGTAGATTTTGATCTTGTCACGACGCCCGATGGCCACGTCCAGGATCAGCGGGATCAGGTGCGATTCGGGATCGTGGGCCTCTCCCCGGCCGCCGGCTGCTCCGGCGACATTAAAGTAGCGCAGGCTGGCATAGGGGAATCCGTGTACCCGATACATCCACGCGAGCATTTTTTCCACGAGCAGTTTCGATTCGCCATACGCATTGGTGGGCCGCAAAGGCGCGTCTTCACTGATGGGCGTGGTCTCCGGTTCACCGTAGACCGCGGCGGTGGACGAAAAGACGACTCGCCGGACGCCGGTAACCAACATCGCTTCCATCAGGGTCAGGGTAGCGGCGGTGTTGTTTCGGAAGTAAAGCTCTGGTTTCGCCATACTTTCGCCGGCTTCGATGTAACCGGCAAAGTGCATGACGCCGTCGAAGCCGCTCGCCAGCACCTTTTCAAGGCTGCGACGGTCATCGACATCGCCCTGAATAAAATCTGCGCCGGCAGGAAGGAGGGCTCGGTTGGAGTGGCAGAGATTGTCGTAGACGGTGATCGTGTGTCTCCGGCCCTGCAGCAACGCAGCGACGGTACCACCAATGTACCCGGCGCCGCCGGTCACGAGAATTTTCAAAGCGCGCCTCGCTCAATTTTAGGTATGCTGAAAGCCGGTGTTCTGCGGCCCCATCTTTATAGTTTTATAGCGTATCCCGAAGCGATTTTCAGACGACAGCTGGCGCAGGGTCCTTCCCCCGTTTCACTCAAAGCAGTGCGTTTCGTACCCGCTGGCCGGCACCGCCCCAGGAACTTTGTGCGCCTGAGGTGGATGCTGTTAAAACGTTGTGACGTTTCCCGGCGTCCTATTCATTTGGGGTGGAGTAACCCAAATGTGGAGGTGGAATCACCCTGAAGTGGTAACGACACACAACGGTCATCTCAGGGTATGATCAAAGTAACCTTGTAGGTAACCAGCTGCGCACGTAGAGTAATTCCTGGGCGGTTCCCCCAAAGTCTTACCAGGATGACTGCAATCGATCCCGCAACTTTTGGGGATCGTTTTTGGTCTCTAAAGTGCATCGGGGTATCACGCACTGACCTGCATCGCACCGACTTCGAACAGAGATTTGGACAGAAACGGTTATGGCGAAAAAAACTCACCCGCAAACCGCTACATTCGGCCTGCTTCCCGAGCCTGAGGGTCGGCTGGGCTCGCTCGGCATGAGCATGGTACTCAACGTGACCGTTGCGGCCCTGCTGCTGTTATTGACGATCGCCCAGGTGCACCAGGTGCAGCAGCACAAATACATCACGCAGCTCGTGTTTCCGACAGAAGCGCCGAAGCCGGTGCCCCCGCCGCCAATTCCCCAGCCGAAGGTGATTCCGCCCCCGCCGGTGATGCGGACGCCTCCGAAGATCCAGATGCCGCATGAAATGCCCCCGCCTCCGCCCAAAATCGTGGAGGTGAAGATGCCCACGCCGTTGCTGCCCAAAATGGAAGCAGCGCCGCCGAAAAAGATTACCCCTCCCCCACAGCCCAAACTGGGTCTGTTTAAAAGCGAAAACCCGACGGCGGTCGCCAACAACATGGCCGCGCCGTCCATCCACGTTGGCGGATTCGGCGATCCGCAGGGCGTGAAGCCGAACCCGGGCGCGAGCCGGCCGGCGACGATTGCGGCAGTCGGATCCTTTAACGCCGCGCCGGGTGCCGGAGAGCCGGGCGCCGGACGCGCGCGCGCTGGTTCCGTGCATGGCGTTGCGTTTGGATCGGGTGTGGCCAATGGCGTTCCTGGAGGACACGACCGCGGAACGATTGCCTCAGCCGGATTTTCTGATGGCGTTGTAGGCGGCACCGGGAAGCCGGGCAGTCATGGAACCGTGGCGCAGGCCAGCTTCAACAACGATGAATACGGAGCCGCGGCCCCGCGTCCGGTCCATCAGGATGCGCCCGCGACCACGCCTATCGTGGTTCTGGAGAAGCCGCTGCCGGAGTATACTGCCGAGGCGCGCCAACTCCGGATCGAGGGCGATGTTACCCTCAAGGTCAGGTTTATGGCCTCGGGACAGGTTGAAGTTCTTGGCGTTGTCAGTGGACTGGGCCATGGTCTCGATGAACAGGCGAAGCTGGCCGCCGCGCGCATTCGCTTCAAGCCAGCGACCCAGGACGGTCACGCAGTGGATCAGGTCAGCATCATTCACGTCACCTTCCAGATGGCCTGAAGGCTCACAATCGGACCGGAGAAAGAACCCAGGGAAAGAGAGTGAGGAGTTAAACGAATGTTTCGTCGTTACATGATGCTGGGCGTTGCGGCATTATTGGCCGTTCCTGCCTCGCAGGCTAAGCAGCACCGCCACCAGCTTCAGGGTCCCATCCCGCTGACGCCTCAGCAGCAGCGCCTGGTGCAGGAGGCGATTGGCCGGGAGAAAGTGATCATTCGGCAGATCGAAAAGAGCACGCCGGTCGTTCAGACATACATCCAGGACATGAGGCCGGACTTCAAGCTGTATCAGATTCCGGTGGACGATCAGTACATGATCGGGCGCGTGGATTTCGGCAAGGCCTTTGTTGCCGATGAGTACTCGATGCGCAGCATGGACCGGACCCACACTCACTTTTTCTCCGGCTCCATGCACTTCATGGCCGATCTCACCAAGGCCTTCCATCTGGAGAACTCGCCAACGGGTTTCATGGCCATGATGTTCGTCGACCCCAGCGGGTTTGACCAGAACCACTACACGTTCTCCTTTGTGCGCCGCGAATTCCTCGGCACGGTGCGCACCTGGGTTTTCGATGTCGAGCCCAAGCAACGGGGGCCGGGCCGCTTCCTCGGCCGTATTTGGGTTGAGGACCAGGATGGCAACATCGTTCGCTTCAACGGCACCTACGTCAATAATCCCAATGATGACGCGAGCCATTATTTCCACTTCGACAGCTGGCGCATGAACGTGCAGCCCGGCGTCTGGGCGCCTGCGTCGGTGTACATCGAAGACACCGTGCACAATGCGGCCGCGCACGCCACCAGTTTCCGCGGACAGACCTCTTACTGGGGCTACTCGCTCAAGCTGCCCACCAGTGAATCCGACGCGGAGTCGATGGAGATTGAGGGCGCGGAAGACCAGAGCGACAACACGGCGGATGTGAGCCCGCTGCAGGCGGAGCGGGAATGGATTTCCCAGGCGGAGAACAACGTTCTCGATCGCCTGACGCAGGCGGGTCTGGTGGCGCCGGTGAGCGACTACGACAAGCTGCTGGAGACCGTCACCAACAACATCATCATCAGCAACAATCTCACGTTACCGAGCGATATTCATTGCCGCGTGATCCTCACAGAACCGCTGGAATCGCTGGCGGTTGGCAATACCATTCTGCTCAGCAAGGGTCTGATCGACGTCCTGCCGAACGAGGAATCGCTCGTTGCGGTGCTCTCGTTCCAGCTGGCCCATATCCTGATGGGCCACCACATCGACACGCGCTACGCGTTCAACGACCGGCTGCTCTTCCCCGATACCGCCGCCTTCCAGCGCATCACCATGAATCACTCCATCCAGGACGATCAGGATGCGGCGAAGAGGGCGGTCGAGCTGTTCCAGCACTCCTACATCAAGGACAAGGCGGCCGGTGTGGGGCTGTTCTTCGAGCAGCTCCAGTCGCGAGAGAAACAGCTGCCGGCTCTGTTTACGCCCCGGCTCGGCGACCCGGTCATGCGCGCCGACGGGCAGCCCTGGCTGGCTGGCCTGATGCAGGGAGCCCCCAAGCTGGACTGGGACAACCTGCAGCAGATTGCCGCTCTGCCTCTGAACAGCCGCATCAAGACGGATCCGTGGGACGACAAGGTGTTCGCCCTGAACTTCAAACCAACCGCGCCGCTCAACGCGCGCGACAAGATGCCGCTGGAAATCACCCCGGTTTACTTCCGGCTGCAGCGTTACCAGGAGCCGAACGCCACACCGGCGAGCGTCACTCCACCTTCACCGGCGTCGCCGGGCTCTACGCCGCCTTCTGCCGGAGCCGGCGGTGCTCAGCCGGCTGCGAACGCGCAGGCCCAGCCTCAGGCAACTGCGCCGCCGCAATAAGTATCCAAGGGCGCGTGTAAAGCAGGGCGATTCTGATTCGAAAATGAATTGCCTGCCGCATCTTGCACGCGCCGAGCGGGTTTGACTCAACGGGAGCGAGCGGAGACCGTCATGGCTGCTCGCGAGCTTTTACCGGAGATCAGAGGGTGTTAAAACCACTAGCTTTTTGCGTCGTACTTCTTGTTCCCGCAGCGTTGCTTGCTCAAAGTCCCCAGTCGGCCGTCGGCGGGGACGGCACTATCTGGGCAGGTGCAGGTGCGTCGGTCTTCAGTCCCGACTTCTCATGCAATCACGACATAGCTTTCGCGTGCAGCTACGACGTGATCGGCCCAACCGCGTGGTTCAACGTGAACCTGACCTCGAGGATCAGCTCAGAAGGCGAGGCGCGCTGGATGGACTGGCATGGGAAGGGCGGCGAAAAGGAATCCGACTACCTCATCGGACCGCGCTACCGTCTTTATCGCCATAGCCGCTACTCGTTTTGGCTCAAAACGCTGTTCGGCGGGGGATGGATCACGACCGAGGGCTATCCGCATCAGGGCAGCCTCAAGGGCAGCTATTTTATGTATGCTCCGGGCGGAACCCTGGAGTACCGGCTGTCGTACCATCTGAACCTGCGCGCCGATTACGAATATCAGATCTGGCCTTCGTTTGCCGGACCACCCACTTACGTCAAGGGTGTTGCGGTGACGCACAACAACGGCCTGTCGCCCAACGGCGTCACCGTCGGTGTCTCCTGGAGATTCAAGTAGCTCTGCAATCGCTTCGCAACGCCTCAACACACCGGGAGCCGGACGGTTGGCGTCCGGCTCCCGGTGTGTTGAGCGGCGCGCTCCTCAGAAGTGATAGGCGATGCCGATGGTTGGGTCGTAGATGTTGTAGTAGACGTTCGTGCGGAAGTCGTTGTTCTGATATCCGAACGTCGGAGTCTTGACCACCAGACCACGATACTCGGCACGAATGTCGAAGCTGGGGCTGATCTCATACGCGATGCCCGCGCCGTACAGTCCGCCAATCGCCGTGTTCTGGCTCAGGTCAAACGTGTTCGTCTTCGAATCGTCGATGGGCGTGAAGAGCAAACCGCCAATCCCCGCCTCAACAAACGGATTGAAGTTCTTAAAGTTGAAGCTGTAGACATAAGCGCCGGATACTTCCTGGAAGCGGTCGTGGATGTGATAGTTCCCGCTGGGGAAGGTGAAGTGCTGCTCGTTCTGGTTGTACTGATAGTTCACCTCGAGCGCGCCATGGGGCGTGAGGTCATAGCGATAACTGACCAGCATGCCGTACTTGCCGACGCTGGCATGCAGCTGGACCGCGTTCCCGGCGGCGAACGGCGGAATGATAGCCGAATCGCTGAAGCTGATATCCTGGCGGCTTTCCTGGGCGAAACACGTTGTTCCCACGAACGGGAGCAGAAACAAAAAGAGCAACAGCGATTTCTTCATTCTTCCGTCAACCTCATGACTACGCCCTGGGGGATCCGCCGTGCCGCACCATTCCCGCCGCGGCCGGCGTTCCGGGCCCCGTAAAGATTGCAAACATCGAGGGATGTCTACCTGGTCATTGTACCTGCCGCGGGCCGTTTCCTACACCTTCCCCCAAAAGTTAACGCGGTCCGGCGCCTCTCAGGTACGCCTGCGAATCGGCCTGCCGTGCGCTTCCGGATATTTGTATTCGACTCGGAAAGTGAAAGGATGTCCCTTTTTCGCGGCAAGTTTTTTAACGACATCAAGAAATGCCAGCCCCGCATGAGACAGACTGGCGTGCGCGCGATGCACCAGCCACAGAGGCCGCGCGATCTTCAGCTCCGGTACCTGGACCTGTACGAGTTCGCCACGCGCGAGCTCCGGCTGAACCGTGAGCCCGGGCACGAGAGCCACGCCGTTGCCCAGCGCCACGAAGCGCTTGATGGCCTCAAGGCTGGGCAACTCCACCCCCATGTTGAGGGGCGTCTGATGACGGGCAAACGTTTCAATCACGCGCCGCCGCAGGGGTGACGCCACAATATGCGCGATGAAATTCTCGCGGCCGAGTTCGCGGATCGAGACCTGCTTCTGCTTCGCCAGCGGATGCTTCGGATCGACGACGAACGCCACTGAATCCGTATAGACGGCAATCGCCTTCAGCCGCTCGTCCTCTGGACGAAACGACAGGACCCCGAATTCAATGGCGCGCTCCAGCAACTGATCGGGAATCTGGCTGGCCAGCGAACGCTGCACCATCACGCCAATCTGCGGGTGCACGCGGCGAAATGCGTCCAGCACCGGGAGAAGCCAGAGGCACGTGTATTCGTTCGCAACCATAGTGAGCTGGCCCCGTTCCAGCAGGCGCAGCTCCTCGAGCGCATTGGTGGCTTCGCCGCGCAGGCGGAGCATGCGCTCCGCGTACACGCGCAACAGCTCGCCCGCCGCGGTCAGCGTTGCATCCCGCCAGGAACGGTCGAAAAGCGGCTCGCCCACCTCCTGCTCGAGGTTGCGGATCGCGTGGCTGACGGCCGGTTGGGTGCGCCGCATGCGCAGGGCGGCGCGGGAAAACCCCCGCTCCTCGGTGACAGCCAGAAATGTTTCGAGGTGATGGAGATCCATAGGGTCCAGTGAACAGTTGCCAGTGAACTGTGACCCAGCGAAGAGTGGGCAGCACACATAAGTGCACGGCAAGCTCAAACCAGTATGCAATAGATTTATGGAAACGCAAGATATTACAAATTTGCTTTATGGGTGCCGCTTTGCGAAACTTGTCTTACGGGGCGCAAAATTACTGCTGGGGAGACCCCATGACCCGCAATCGCATTTATTTCTTCGATACCACCTTGCGTGACGGCGAACAGTCGCCGGGCTGCAGCATGACGCATCATGAAAAGCTGGCCCTGGCGCATTCCCTCGCCGATCTCGGTGTGGACATACTGGAAGCCGGTTTTGCCATCGCCTCCGACGGCGACTTTGCGGCGATTTCCGCGATTGCGCGGGAGGTTCGCGACCCGAAGGTCGCTTCGCTGGCGCGCGCTCGCCGCGAAGACATCGAGCGCGCCGCGCAGGCGGTGGAAAAGGCCGCCCGCCCCCGTATCCATGTATTTCTGGCCAGCTCTGACATCCACTTGCAGTACAAACTGAAGATCAGCCGCGACGAAGCCCTCGACCAGGCGGCGAAGATGGTCGCCCTGGCGCGCACCTATGTCGACGACGTCGAGTTTTCTCCTGAAGATTCCACACGCACCGATCCCGAATTCCTCTGTCGGTTTGTAGGCGCGGCGATTGCCGCCGGCGCTACTACGATCAATTTGCCGGACACCGTCGGCTACGCAACACCGGAAGAATACGCCGCCATGTTCAGGATGATCCGCGAGCGCGTCCCGGGCGGGGATCAGGTGATTCTCTCCACGCACTGCCACGACGATCTCGGCCTTGCGGTCGCGAACACCCTTGCTGCCATTCAGGCGGGAGCGCGCCAGGTCGAATGCACGATCAATGGCATCGGCGAGCGTGCGGGCAACGCGGCGCTCGAGGAAATTGCCGCCGCGCTGCGCGTGCGGGCCGACATCTATTCTTACGAGACCCAGCTGAAACTCGATCGTCTCTATCCGGTGAGCCAGCAGCTGGCTTCGACCATCAGCTTCGGACCGGCGCCAAACAAAGCCGTCGTAGGCACGAACGCGTTTGCGCACGAAGCCGGCATTCATCAGCACGGCGTGCTGTCGAACCCGCTGACCTACGAGATCATGACGCCGAATTCTGTCGGGGTACCCGCCAACCGCATGGTGCTGGGCAAGCATTCCGGGAGGGCCATGCTGCGCACGCGGCTGCAGGCTCTGGGTTATCGGCTTTCCGCGGCCGATCTCGACATCGCGTATCGCGCGTTCACGGAGCTGGCCGACCGCAAGAAGGCGATTTACGACCAGGATCTGATCAACCTGGTCGCACACCATCAGCGCCACGAGGATTTGATCTCGAGCGAAGAAGCAGTGAGCGAATCGGCGGCCAGCTAAGCGCACCTCCAGCGAGTGCGGAGTCCTCGCTTCTACAGGGAGTCATGACGAAAAAGCTGAACATTCTCGTGGTTGCCGGAGACGGCATCGGTCCTGAAGTCACCGCCGAAGCCGTGCGTGTTTTGGAGTGCGTCGCCGAAATGGGCGGCTACGATTTCCAGTTCCGGAGAGAACTGATCGGCGGCGCGGCGATCGATGCGCAGGGAACGCCACTGCCCCAGGCCACGCTCGACGCGGCGCTGAAGAGCGATGCCGTGCTGCTCGGTGCCGTGGGCCACAACAAGTTCAATGCGCTGCCTCCCGGCCAGCGTCCTGAGGCGGGATTGCTGCAGATTCGCGCCGCCCTCGGCGGCTTCGCCAACCTGCGTCCGTCGTTCGCGTGGCCCGCACTGGCCGTGAATTCCCCGCTCCGGGCTGAGATCGTCGAGGGCGCCGATATTCTCTTCGTCCGCGAGCTGCTCGGCGGCCTTTACTTCGGCGAGCCGCGCCAGTGGGACAAGCAAAAGAACTCGGCATGGAACACCATGCGCTACACGCGCGACGAAGTGGTTCGCGTGGCAAAGGTGGCCTTCGATCTGGCGCAGAAGCGGCGGAAGAAAGTGACGTCGGTCGATAAGGCAAACGTTCTCGAAGTCTCGCAGCTGTGGCGCGCCACGGTGAACGAGGTGGCCAGGGATTATCCCGATGTGACGCTTGAGCACCAATACGTGGACGCGATGGCGATGCACCTGATGAATACGCCGCGCAGCTTTGACGTAGTGCTGACGGAAAACCTCTTCGGCGATATTCTCTCCGACGAGGCCGGTGTCATTACCGGATCGCTCGGCATGCTGCCGTCGGCGACCATCGGCGGCAAGGTTGATTTGTATGAACCCGTCCACGGCTCGGCGCCGGACATTGCGGGTAAGGGCATTGCCAATCCGCTGGGCGCGATTCTGACGGCGGCCATGCTGCTGCGCTATTCCGCGGAACTTGAGCAGGAAGCGGACGCGATTGAGGCCGCGGTGAAAAAGATGCTCGACCAGGGCAATCGCACGGCCGATCTTGTTCGCAGCAACCGATCAGCGCCAGTCTTATCCACCTCCGATATGGGGCAGCGCGTCTGCGAAGCGCTCAACGAAATCATCGATCGGCGCCAGGCGATGCATGCGGTATGAGGACCAACGCGCACCGGTTTCGTATCAGGGCACGGCTTCACAGCTTGCGGAAAAAGTATCTGCAAAGGGACTGGAAGTGCACAGGGGAACCTGGTAGTAGAGAGATATGCGTGGAGATAACGAGGAGCAGGGAGCGGTGTTCAGCTATGTGG
>JBARMS010000047.1:0-49385 GCA_049802575.1 Acidobacteriaceae bacterium
GTGTACGGCCTGCTGATGACGCTTACCTTTCGAGCAGGAAAGTATTTGCGGGCTTTCATCATCGGCCTCGTTACCCATTTCACCGGGCTGCTCGCGGTTGTCGTGCTGGCCTGGCTCGCAGCGAGAACGTAGCATGGTTTCCCGCAGGATCCGCACGAAACGGCCAAATCGCCTTCCTGGAAAGTCGTCCTGCGCATGACCCGCCACCACCTGCTGGCGAGCATACTGCTCACCCAGTTGCGCCTGCGTTTTCTCCTGGGTCTCATCGCGCTGGTGCTCATTTGCTCCAGCCTGACGGTCCTGTTCCTTATCGCGTGGCATCGCCACGGGGATACCTACGCCATGGCTCTGGGCGAGCTGTTCAGCTTTTTTGCTTCGGTCATCATCGCCCTGGTCACGCTCACCTATCTCCACGTCTCCCGGCGCTCGCTGGCCGCCGCCGAAGCGGCAACAGCCCTGCAGCGCGAGCAGTGGGAAGCCCGCATAACCGTGCAGCCTCGATTTTGGATGGGCATCCGCCAAGAATCAACGGACCGGTTCACCCATCGTCCCCTCGCCGTCACCTATCGCCGCGACCGCGCGGATCATGGCGACTACCACTACGATTCCGTCACCTGGCCGCCAATCGCCGTCGACGTCTGGAACGACGGCGAACGCTCCTTCCGCCTCGGGGGCTACCGTGTCTGGCTGTGCGACGAAGAGAATCTTGGGATCGAGCGACCGCTCTCGGGCTTCGTCGTGCCGCCCAACGAGCTGCGCTCGTTTTCGGTCACCCAGGATCTCGTCGCCCTGAGCGTTCGCCAGCGGAAGTTTCAGGAGCGTTACGAGCGCCTGCCCTGCGAAGAATCCCGCATCGGCCTCTGCCTGCGCTATTCCGACTGGCGCGAAGACGACCGCCGCAGCCGCACGGATTATTACCTGCTTCTTTGCCCGCCACTTTCGCCGGAGCTGAGCATCCAACGCATCGAACGCAATGGCTGAGGCCGTCCATCACGCGAATCCGGACCGCGCCTTTCTCTCGCTGCTGATGCCGCTGACCGCCGCATCGCTTCCCTCGGTCGTCTTTTGCGCCCTCGTCCTGGCGTCCGGTGTGCACGCTATCTGCGCGGGCAACCAGGTCGTCTTTCACATCCCGCCCCTCTCTCTCTGGGACCGTTTGTTCATTCTCGAGGCGCAGCTTTACGCCTGGCTGATGCCGTGGAACTCGGCGGCCACCCTCGCCGCCACCGCCTTTTTCGTCTTCACGCTCTCTCGCCGGCGCTGGCGTCCCTTCTCGGGCCTTGCGCTGATACCCTACGGAGTGCTTCTCTGCGCCGACTTCACCATGCGCTGGCATAACGCCATCCCATGAATTCCACGGTCAAAATCATCGAGTGCCCGCGCGACGCGTGGCAGGGCTTGCCGAAGCGCATCCCTGCGGAGACCAAAGCCGACTATCTGCGCGCCCTCATCGCCGCAGGATTCCGGCATATCGACGCTGTCTCTTTTGTCTCGCCGCAGGCGGTCCCGCAAATGGCTGAATCCGAAGAAGTTCTCCGCCATCTGGATGCCCCCGGCGACGTGGAAATCATCGGCATCGTCGTCAACCAAAAAGGTGCGGAGCGCGCTATCGCAACGGAAGCCGTCGCCACCCTCGGCTTCCCTTACTCCGTCTCTCCGGAATTTCTGCGACGCAATCAAAACCAAACGCCGGAGCAGAGTATTGAGACCCTCGAAGCGGTCGGCCAGGCTGCATTCCAGGCTGGTCTCGGGGTTGTCGCCTACATATCCATGGCATTTGGCAATCCCTACGGCGATCTGTGGGACGCGGAGGAAGTAGTGGCCGCCTGCGATCTGCTCGTGGACTCCGGTATCGCGCAGATTTCCCTCGCCGATACGGTCGGACTGGCCACACCCGATCAGGTAGCTCGAGTGGTCGGCTCAGTTCTTAGCTCGGTCGACGATCGGGCGGAAATTGGGGTGCACCTGCATGCGCGTCGAGAGGACGCGGCGGCGACAATCTGTGCCGCCTGGTCAGCCGGCTGCCGCCGTTTCGATATGGCGATGGGGGGATTCGGGGGCTGTCCGTTCGCGCAGGATACCCTGGTCGGAAACATCGCGACCGAGCTGGCCGTCGCCGAACTGGCGCGGCTCGGGGCAAGTCTCCCGCCACTGGCGCCACTCGACGGACTCATTGCTGCATCGGGCGCGATGGAGCGAGAGTTCGGAGCCGCCGTACACTAACGATCTCTATCAGCGATTGAGTTCAGTCGACGGGGCGGTATCCTTGACACGCCGCGGCGGCGACACGCGCCGGTACGAGCCTCCCCGTTTGCGGATCAGCACCTGACGTCTGCAGATCGCACATTCCCAGGGATAGTAGCCAAACAACGGATAGATATGGTTTCTCAGGAACCCGAATCTCGCAATGCGAGAGAGTTGTTCCTGGCGGCATTTCGGGCAACGCAGTCTGGTTTTCATTGTTTCCTGGGCCCGGCTTGTTCACCCGCGGCCGAAGTGGTTACCGCGACACATTTCAATCTCAGCCGTCGCTCTCTAAACGGGTAAGCTCCTGAGAGATTTTAATTACACAACATCATCGCCCATTCGAGGCCACCGTGACGAAAAATATTTTATGGGTTGCGCATTCGTCAGGTTTTGTCTTGATTCCTGAAGCGAGGGAATCCACCCTCTACTACCCTGCCTGGTACAATGGTATCAATGATTCCCACGCTTGAATGGACGCCCGGCGGCGTCCGATTTCTTGACCAGACGCGACTGCCTCTCGAAGAAACGTACGTACTCGCAAAAGATTACCAGGATGTCGCAAAAGTAATCACAACCATGGTCGTCCGGGGAGCGCCCGCGATCGGCGTTTCCGCCGCCATGGGACTTGCCCTGGGAGCTAAAAACAGCCAGGCTTCCGATGTTTCCTCGCTCGCAGCGGAATTTGCCACGATGTGCCAGACCCTTGCGGCCACACGTCCCACAGCCGTCAATCTGTTTTGGGCGATCGACCGTATGAAGAAGCACTTCGCCCAGCTCGCTGCCGAACCCGGCGCAACCCCCGCGACCATCCGCACGGGCCTGATCGGCGAGGCGCAGCGTATGTATGACGAGGACATCAGCGCCTGCCGCACCATGGGCGGACACGGCGCATCCCTGCTCCCGTCCTCCGGCGGAGTCCTCACCCACTGCAATGCCGGAGCCCTCGCCACCTGCGGTTACGGCACCGCCCTGGGCGTCATTCGTGCTGCGGTCGAACAGGGCCATCAACTCCATGTGTACGCCGACGAAACCCGTCCGTTCCTGCAGGGGGCGCGCCTTACCGCGTGGGAATTGATGCACGACGGCATTCCCACCACCGTTCTCTGCGACAACATGGCGGCCAGCCTCATGCGCCAGGGCAAAATTCAGGCCGTCATAGTCGGCGCCGACCGTATTGCCGCCAATGGAGACGTCGCCAATAAGATCGGCACTTATGGCGTGGCTGTCCTCGCAAAGGAACACGGGCTCCCGTTCTATGTGGCCGCTCCGTGGTCCACGATCGATCTCAACACCCCGAACGGGGATGCGATCCCCATCGAGCAGCGCGCAGAACGCGAGGTCACTCACCACGCGGGCCGCCAGCTGACACCGCACGGCGTCGGCATCGAAAACCCTGCCTTCGACGTGACGCCGGCTCGCTATGTTACCGCTATCGTCACCGAGCGCGGCGTGCTGCGGGCGCCTTATGCTGAATCGCTCCAGGCACAGGAACCGGTCACTTCCCTGGGGTGACGGTTATCCACCCCGCCCACAAACGAAGACCAGGCCGCGCAGCCCCGTCTACTGCGCGTGTTTCCGCGCGAAGCTCATGCTCATCGGGATACTGATGGCCGCGACCCCGGCGAAGCAGAGCGCCGCCGCAGCCATGCTTCCGCTCGCTACATGCCCGGCGCGAAACAGAAAATAGCCGATGGCCAGATTGACCAGCGCCCACAGCATGTTGACGGTGGGCGATGACAATCCCTTCCCTGGCGGATGCGCAAAGGGTGTGGGAAAGCGGTCTCCGGAAATCCCGTGAACAAGATGCGGCACCGTATTCGCCAGGAAGACTCCGGCGAAAAAGCATGCGACGTACGCATACCAGGTCATCGCTGGACTCCTCGGTTACTCCACGTGATAATTCGGGGCTTCCCGCGTAATCACCACATCGTGCACATGGCTCTCGCGCAGGCCGGCGCTTGAGATCCGCACAAAACGCGCTCGCTTCTGCAAGTCTTCGATCGTGGCAGCGCCTGCCAGCCCCATGCCGGACCGCAGTCCGCCGACGAGTTGATAAACCATTGCTTCGAGGGCACCCCGATACGGCACGCGCCCTTCGATGCCTTCCGGCACAAACTTGTCGAGGCGGTTGCTGCTGCCGTTGCGCTCGCGGTTCACCACGCTCTCGCTGCTCTCGTCGATATTGGCATCCTGGCCGCCTCCGAAATACCGCTCGGACCCACCCTGCGCCATCGCGGAGAGCGATCCCATGCCGCGATACGCCTTGAAGGACCGGCCCTGGTAGAGGATGGTTTCGCCGGGGCTCTCGTCGACACCCGCAAAAAGAGAACCGATCATGATGACGCTCGCGCCTGCGGCAATGGCTTTCGTGATGTCGCCCGAGTACTTGATTCCCCCATCGGCAATAATCGGGATGCCGTGCTTCGACGCCGCTTTGTAGGCTTCGCTGATCGCGGTGATCTGCGGCATGCCCGCGCCCGTCACCATGCGCGTGGTGCAGATCGAGCCTGGTCCAATCCCGACCTTGACCGCGTCGGCCCCGGCGTCGATGAGAGCCTGTGCGCCGTCGCGCGTAGCGACGTTGCCGGCAAGAAGACCGACATCGGGAAAGCGCTTCTTGACCTCAGTGACGGCCTCGAGCACGCGCGAAGAATGGCCGTGGCTCGAGTCAATCGCCAGCACATCGCATCGGTTGCGGACCAGTTCAGCGGCGCGCTCCAGATAATCGCCGGTCGCGCCGATAGCCGCGCCCACGCGCAGCCGTCCCTTCTCGTCCTTGGAGGCTTTGGGGTATTTCAGCTTTTTCTGGATGTCCTTGACGGTGATGAGGCCCTTCAGCTCGTACTGATCGTCGACAACGAGAAGCTTCTCGACGCGATGCTGGTGAAGTATCTCCTCGGCTTGCTCGAGGGTGGTGCCGACGGCAACCGTGATGAGGTTCTGTTTGGTCATCACCTCGCTGATCGGGATGTCGGTGCGCGTCTCGAAGCGGAGATCGCGATTCGTGAGGATGCCGACCAGCTTCTTATTGCGGGTGACAGGCACGCCGGAGATCTTGTAGCGGCGCATGACTTCGAGGGCGTCGGAGATGAGCTGCTCCGGGGCCATGGTCACCGGATCGACGATCATGCCGGACTCGGAGCGCTTGACCTTGTCAATTTCGCCCGCCTGCTGCTCGATGGTGAGATTGCGGTGGACAATGCCGAGCCCGCCCTGCTGCGCCATGGCGATGGCCATGCGGGACTCGGTGACCGTGTCCATCGCGGCGGAAAGCAGCGGCGTGCTGAGAGGAATGTGCTTCGTGAGCCGGGTTTGCGTGCTCACCTGCGCAGGAGCGACTTCGCTGGCGGCAGGGGTCAGAAGAACGTCATCGAATGTAAGGGCTTCAGGAAGAGGATGCTCGATCATGATGAGAAGAGGCGCGCTCGCCCGAGAGGGTTCCAGTCACGATCTCCAGGCAGGCGGCTTCTCGTCATTGTAGACCAGCAGCGGCCTGCCCATGGGAGGAGCGTGGATCAGTCGCCCGGGCGCTGTCGCCGCAGAGAAAAAATCCGGGGCCAAAATCCTGATCCGGCCCCGGTTCGATAAGTACGTATGTACAACAGCGAACGCAACGATCTCGGTTAAATGTTTCCGCCCGCCGGCTTCGCATCCTGAGCGGGCTTTTCCGGCTCGTGCCCGTTGCGCGGTGAGATGTTCGGCGTTGCCTCGCGGCCCGGCATGGCTGCCCGTCCGGCGTACACCCGCCACGTGCGCTCCACGTCATCCGTCGCTTCCTTCAACAGCGTCTCGGCAACGTCAGGATGCGCCCGCAGCAGCATCGTGTACCGCGTCTCGTTATAGACGTAATCCTTCAGCGGGATCGAGGGCGCGCGCGAGTCGAGAATGAACGGATTCTTGCCGCTTTCCCGCAGTGCAGGGTTGTACCGCATCAGCGGCCAGTAACCGGAGCTGACGGCGGCCTTCTGATGATCGAGTCCCTGGGACAGATCGTACCCGTGCGCGATGCAGTGGCTGTACGCGATGATGATCGCCGGACCATCCCACGCCTCAGCTTCCTGGAAGGCTTTGAGCGTGTGGCTGTCGTTGGCCCCGAGAGCGACGCGCGCCACGTACACAGACCCGTACGCGACTGCTTCCATCGCCAGGTCCTTCTTGCTGGTGGATTTGCCGCCGGCGGCGAACTTGGCGACGGCCCCGCGTGGCGTCGACTTCGACATCTGGCCGCCCGTGTTCGAGTAGACCTCGGTGTCGAGCACCAGCACCTTCACATTTTTGCCGAAGCCGAGCACGTGATCGAGGCCGCCAAACCCGATGTCGTACGCCCATCCGTCGCCGCCAACGATCCACACGCTGCGCCGCACCAGGGAATCCGCGACTGAGTCCAGGTTCTTCGCATCGGCTGAATCCACCGTCGCCAACTTCGCGCGAATTTCAGCGATCCGCTGCCGCTGCTCACGAATGCCGGGTTCGGTTGACTGATCGGCTTCCAGCGTTGCCCGCACCAGATCGTCGCCGAGCACCGAGGCCAGCTTCGCCACCAGACCCTCGGCGTAGGCTCTCTGCTGATCCACGGCGAGCCGCATGCCCAGGCCGAACTCGGCATTGTCTTCAAAGAGAGAGTTCGACCATGCCGGCCCGCGTCCCTCTTCGTTCTGGCAATACGGAGTCGTGGGCAGATTGCCGCCGTAGATCGACGAGCAGCCCGTGGCGTTGGCAATCATCAGCCGGTCGCCGAACAACTGCGTGAGCAGCTTGATGTATGGCGTTTCGCCACAACCCTGGCAAGCGCCGGAGAACTCGAACAGCGGCTCCAGCAGCTGAATGTCTTTCACCTGCCCGTGCGACAGCCGGTCGCGCGCCACGGTGGGCAGCGCCTCAAAGAACTCCCAGTTCGCGCGCTCAGGAACGCGCAGCGGCTGCTGCGGCTGCATATTGAGCGCCTTGCGCGCCGGGTCTGCCTTGCTCTTCGCCGGGCAAACCTCTACGCATAACTGGCAGCCGGTGCAGTCTTCCGGCGAAACCTGCAGCGTATACAACTCCGCGTCCATGCCGCGCCACTTCGGCTTCGCTGATTTGAAGGTCGCCGACGCACCGGACAGCAGCGCAGAATCGTAAACTTTGGCCCGGATCACCGCATGCGGGCAAACCATCACGCACTTGCCGCACTGGATGCACAGGTCCTCGTCCCAAACCGGGATGAACTGCGCGATGTTGCGTTTTTCCCATTTCGCCGTTCCCGTCGGGAACGTTCCGCCTGGAGGCAGCGCGCTCACCGGCAGCAGATCGCCGTGCCCCGAGGCCATCGCGCCCAGCACGTCGCGCACGAAGGCGGGGGCCTGCTGCGGAATCACCGGCAGAATGTCGAAATGCGCCGACACATGCTCCGGAATCTTCACCGGATGCAGGTGCGCCAGCGCAGCATCCACGGCGGCAAAATTCTGTTGCACCACCGCTTCGCCGCGCTTGCCATAGGTCTTCTGAATCGCTTTCTTGATCTGCTCGATCGCTTCGTCCCGCGGCAACACGCCGCTGATGGCAAAGAAGCAGGTCTGCATCACGGTGTTGATCCGGTTACCCATGCCGTTCTCGCGGGCTACGGCATAGCCGTCGATCACGTACAGCTTCAGATGCTTGTCGATGATCGTCTTTTGGATCGTCCTGGGGAGATGCGGCCACACCTCGCCCGGCCCATAGGGACTATTGAGCAGGAAAACCGCCCCCGGCTCAGCCGCTGTCAGCACATCGACCTTTTCGAGGAACTCGAACTGATGGCAGGCGATGAAATTCGCGCGCGAGATCAGATACGTCGAGCGGATCGCCTCCGGCCCAAAACGCAGATGCGATGTTGTGAGCGACCCGGACTTCTTCGAGTCATAGACGAAGTAGCCTTGCGCGAAATTCGGCGTCTCGGAACCGATAATCTTGATGGAGTTTTTGTTCGCCCCAACGGTTCCGTCCGATCCCAGCCCGTAGAACAGCGCGCGCACCGTCTTCGGATTCTCGGTCGAGAAGTTCTCATCCCACGTCAGGCTGGAGTGGGTGACGTCGTCGTCGATGCCGATGGTGAAGTGGTTCTTCGGATGCGGTTTCGCCAACTCGTCATAGACTCCCTTCACCATGGCGGGTGTGAATTCTTTCGACGACAATCCGTACCGGCCGCCCACAATCACCGGGAATTGCGACAGCGGCAGGCGTCCACTCGACAAAGCCTCCGCAACCACGGTAACCACATCCTGATAGAGTGGCTCGCCCGACGATCCCGGCTCCTTCGTGCGGTCCAGAACCGCAATCTTGCGCACCGTCTCCGGCAGCGCCGTCAGAAAAGCCTCCGCGGCAAACGGCCGGAAGAGGTGCACTTTCAGCAGCCCCAGCCGCTCGCCCCGCGCGTTGAGCGCGTCAACGGCTTCCTCGGCCGCGCCCGCACCCGACCCCATCAGAATGATTACTCGATCCGCATCCGGCGCGCCGTAGTAATCGAATAAGCGGTAAGCACGCCCCGTCTTGCGCGCAAACCGATCCATCACATCCTGCACGATCACCGGGCAGGCGAGGTAGTAGGGATTGCACGCTTCACGCGCCTGGAAAAAAACGTCCGGATTCTGCGCCGATCCGCGCAGCACGGGCTTATCGGGGGAGAGGGCCCGCTCGCGATGCGCCCGCACCGCCCTGTCGTCGAGCAGCGCACAGATCGTCTCATCGGCAATTGGCTGCACTTTATTGATCTCGTGCGAGGTTCTGAACCCGTCGAAGAAATGCATGAACGGAATCCGAGCCTCGAGGGTGGCCAGATGCGCGATCGTGGCGAAATCCGCCGCTTCCTGCACCGAATTCGAGGCGATCATCGCGTACCCGGTCTGCCGGCAGCCCATTACGTCGGAGTGGTCGCCGAAAATCGACAGCGCGTGGGTCGCGATCGAGCGCGCCGTCACGTGCATGACCGATGGCGTCAGCTCGCCGGCAATCTTGTACATGTTGGGGATCATCAGCAGCAGGCCCTGCGACGCAGTGAACGTGGTGGCAAAAGCGCCGCCCTGCAGCGCTCCATGCATCGCGCCCGCCGCCCCGCCCTCGCTTTGCAGCTCGGCCACCTTCGGCACCGCGCCCCAGATGTTGCGCTTCCCTTCCTCCGCCCACTGATCCGCAAACTCCGCCATGGGGGAAGACGGCGTAATCGGATAAATCGCAATGACTTCGGAAAAGCGGTAAGCCACGGAGGCGGCGGCTTCGTTGCCGTCGAATATCGCTGTCTTGCTGGGTGCGCTCATGTTTCTCCCGTCTCAATTGGGCAGGGACGCGTGCGATTGCGCCTCGAACCCTCTACAGGAAGTCTCCTCCGCGCGGTTCACCCGCGGCTGTGACAGAGAACACAAGTGTGCGAGGATAAACTGTTTGAGTGCACGGCTCACGCCGCCATTAACACGCTGTTGATCCTGTCAGGACAAGCGTCGCACCGGCAGTGTGATTGTGATCACGGAGAGTCAAGCCTCCGGACGCGTACCTTCGCTGCAGTCAGTTGGGGAGAAGCATGCCTGTACATCCGTGGCTTACCGTTGTCGCGCTGCTCATTGCGGCCGTCGCTTTCGGATTCGCGCCTCTCGCTCTGGCTTGGCTGTGGGCCAGGTTCTTCTCGCCCGGCAAACCCGGCGCCGAGAAAAACGCTACCTACGAATGTGGGCTCGAGTCCAAAGGCGACGCCTGGATCCAGTTCGGCGCGTCATACTATCTATACGCGATTGTTTTTCTCATTTTCGACGTGGAAGCCGTTTTCCTCCTGCCCTTTGCCGTCGCGTTTACGGGCCTTTCGGCGGGAGCCTGCATCGCCATGCTCGTCTTTCTGCTGTTGCTGGTCGAGGGCCTCGTTTGGGCCTGCCAGAAGGGTGTGCTGACGTGGGCCTGAGCGGCTCAAACTGAGGACTGAATGGCCGACGATCTAAAAGAGCTGAAGATCGAGCTGAGCAAGAACGGCATCTTCACCACCACGCTGGAGGAGATTTACAACTGGGGGCGGAAGAACTCCGTCTGGCCGCTCACCTTCGGCCTGGCCTGCTGCGCCATTGAGATGATCGCCACCACAATGGCCCGCTACGATCTTGCCCGCTTTGGCGCTGAGGTTTTTCGGCCTTCGCCGCGCCAGGCAGACCTCATCATCGTCTCCGGCACCGTCACCAAAAAGATGGCGCCCCAGGTGGTGCGCCTCTACAACCAGATGCCCGAGCCAAAATACGTCATCGCCATGGGCGCCTGCGCCATCTCCGGCGGCCCCTTCCGCGACGGCTACAACGTACTGCGCGGCATTGATCGCTACATCCCTGTGGATGTCCATATCCCCGGATGCCCGCCGCGTCCGGAAGCGCTCATTCACGCCTTCATGACCTTGCAGAAGAAGATCGACGGGCAGGCGCTCAGCGGACCCGGCCGCCCGCGCCATCTCGACGCCGATCAGCCCAGCGAATTTCCGGTACCCGCGTTTGGCGAACACGGGCTCGAGCCGCCACAGAACCTCGACGTCTTCCTCCACGAGCAGGGCAATCCGCTCAAGGTGATCCAATGAGCGGCCTTCCCCCCGTCGAGGATCTGAAAGCGCAGATGGAAGCCGGTGTTCCCGGCGCGTCGGTGACGGTCATCCCCAATGGCAGCCCCTCAGCGCAGCACTCGCTCCTGCTCGACAACGAGCATGCTGTCGCCATTGCTCTCTTTCTGCGTGACCATCCCGATTTGAGCCTTGATTTCTGTTCGCTCGTCACCGGCGTCGACCGGCTCGATACCGAGACCTCCGAAAAGGTCAAAGTGAAGAAGATGGTCGACGGCCCTGACGGCACGCAGCAGGAAACCGAAGTCGAAGAAACGCGCAAGACCAGGCGTCCCGGGTATCTCGAAGCCGTCTACCACCTCTTCTCGATGGAGAAGAAACACGGCCCTGTCATTCTTCGCCTGCGCACCGCGAATCGCACCGATCAGACCCATGTTCCTTCGCTCACACCCGTCTGGCGCAGTTGTGAATTTCAGGAGCGCGAGGCTTTCGACCTCTACGGCATCGTCTTCGACGGCCATCCCGACCTGCGCCGCATTCTGATGTGGGAAGGCTTCGTGGATTTCCCCATGCGCAGGGACTACGTTCCTCCCGCCGACGACATATTGGCGACGGAGGCCCATCGATGAGCCAACCCCTTGTGGATTCCGCTCTCGATCTGGACCCCATCGGCATCGGTGAATCCGAGATCATGGAAGTCTCCATGGGCCCGCATCACCCTTCGACCCACGGCGTCTTCCGCATGGACGTCCGTCTGGAAGGAGAAAAGGTCGTCCGCCTCAAGCCGGTCTTCGGCTATCTCCATCGCAACCATGAAAAGATCGCCGAGCATGGCGCGTATCTCTCCGCCATTCCTTACACCGATCGCCTCGACTACCTCTGTTCGATGACGAATAACTGGGGCTACGTGCTGGCCGTCGAGAAGCTGGCCGGAATCATCGTCCCCGAGCGCGCCGAATACATCCGCGTGATCGTCGCCGAGCTAACCCGCTTTCAGAACCACGCCGGCCTGGTCGGCTTCCTTCTGCAGGATATGGGAGCCAGCGGCACGCCCCTGATGTATGCCTTCCGCGAGCGCGAGAAGATCCTCGATTTGTTCGAGTCGCTTTCAGGCGCGCGCATGATGTGCAACTACATGCGATTTGGCGGCGTCCGCGTTGACTGCACGCCCGCGTGGCTCGACGAGGTTCGCAACCTCAACGGCCGCCTGCCGCGCTTCCTGGACGAATTCGAGGCGCTGCTGCGCACCAACGAAATTCTGATGGCCCGCACCCAGGGCACCGGCGTGCTCTCGCGCGAGCTGGCCATCAACGCCGGCGTCACCGGCCCTATGCTGCGCGCCTCCGGCGTCAATTACGACATCCGCAAAGTCGACAAGTACGGCATCTACGACCGATTCGACTTCCGCGTGCCGCTGGGCGACCATGGCGACGTCTACGACCGCTACATGATGCGTCTTCTCGAAATGCGCGAGACCATCAAGATCCTCGACCAGGCTCTGCGCGGCATTCCCGAAGGCCCCATCATCGATCCGAAGGTGCGCCTGCGCGGCCTGCGCCCCAAGGCCGGCGAAGCCTACGGCCGCATCGAGTCGCCCAAGGGCGAGCTGGGATTCTTCCTGATCAGCGACGGGTCGACGAATCCGTATCGCTATCGCGTGCGCCCGCCAAGCATGATCAATCTCACGATTCTGGAAGATATGTGCCTCGGCGGAAACATCGCCGATGTCGTCATCACGCTGGGCAGCGTCGATATCGTGCTGGGCGAGGTAGACCGGTGAGGACAGCGATCAGCGGTAAGCGGTCAGCGTTCAGCAGGCCACGCCGGGACATGATCGTCGGCGCTGCGATCAGGCAGCTGCAGGTGGATCGCCATGGGCTAAACGCTAACTTCTTGCTTTCAGCTTTCAGCTTTGAACTGATCGCTGAACGCTGTTCGCTGAGGGCTGGGTCTTATGTTAGGTGAAGGCATCATTCAGGGATTGCTGGAGACGGCGCGTAACTTCTTCGGCAGCTATGTCGAGAAAGACCGTCTCGTCACCGTGCAGTACCCCGAAGAGCGGTTCGAACTGCCCGAGGCCTCGCGCAATTTCCCCTTCCTGCTCTACGACGGCTCCGATCCCGACGCGGGCCTGCGCTGCGTGGCGTGCCAAATCTGCGAGAAAGAATGCCCGCCGCGCTGCATTCACATCGAGAAGAGCAAGGACAAGAAGCCGGACTTCGTCGGCAAGCAGCAGTTCTATCCCGCCGTCTTCGACATTGACGTTTCCGTTTGCATGAGCTGCCAGATTTGCGTCGAGGTCTGCCCCTTCGACGCCATCCGCATGGACAAGGTCTTCGAACTCAGCACCAGCGACCGCTTCGGCGGGCTGCTCTGGGACAAACATGAGCTGTCCAAATCGAACGATTACTACCGGAAGATTCACCCGACTGAAGCCGCCGAAACCGACGAGCGCCGCACCAAAGAATTAGCCGAAGCCCAGGCCAAAGCCGCCGCTGCAGCAGCGGCCGCTGCTGCCAAAGCCGCGCAGGCTGCGGCGAATCCACCGGCGGCTGCGCCGGGATCTGCGACCAACGGAGCGGGCGCGCCTGCCAAACCGGAAGCGGCCAATCCAGAAACTGCCACGCCGGAAACGAGGGTGAAGCAGTGATCGCTGCTGTCTTCAGTTCCGTGTCCGCCGATCAGATATTCGTCTGGATCAAGCACTGGATGGTCGTCCGCACACCGTCGCCGCTGCAAGCGCTGGTCTCGATCCTGCTCACAATCATTCCCATCATCGTCATCTTCCCCGCTCTCTTTGCCCTCTCCGTTCTGCTGGAGCGCAAGGGCCTGGGCCGCATGCAGAACCGCTACGGACCGAATCGTGTCGGCCCATTCGGCATTCTGCAGCCCATCGCCGACGCGGTGAAATCGCTCATTAAGGAAGACATCGTCCCGCGCGCTGCCGATCACCTCGTCCACTACCTGGCGCCTCTCGTCCTCGTCGGCGCGGTGTTCCTCGCTTACGCCGTGCTGCCCATGGGCCGCAACATGGTCGCGGTCGATCTCGACGCCGGCGTTCTGTTCTTCTTCGCCGTCGGCGCGGCCACGGAACTGGCCATCTTCATGGCCGGCTGGTCCAGCCGTAATAAATATTCGCTGCTCGGCGCCATGCGCGCCATCGCGCAGATGATCAGCTACGAGATTCCGCTGATCCTCTCTTCCGTCGCTGTCGTCATGATCTCCGGCACGCTCTCCACAACGCGGATCGTCGACCAGCAGGCACATTACACCGGCACGCTGGCCCACTGGAACGCCTTCACGCCCTGGGGCCTCGCCGGCTTCATCCTCTTTATGATTTCCGGCATGGCCGAGACCAACCGCAGTCCCTTCGATCTGCCTGAAGGCGAATCCGAAATCATCGCAGGCTATTTCATCGAATACTCGGGCTTCAAGTTCGCGCTCTTCTTCCTTGCCGAATATCTCGAGATGTTCTCCGTCAGCGCCCTCGCCATTACGCTTTTCCTCGGGGGATGGTCCTCGCCCTTCAGTTTCCTCGCGTGGATTCCCTCCTGGATTTGGTTCTTCTCCAAGCTGGTGGTTTTTGTTTGCTTCTTCATTTGGGTGCGCGGCACGCTGCCCCGCCTGCGCATGGATCAGCTGATGAACCTTGCATGGAAATTCATGCTGCCCATGTCGCTCATCGTCATCTTTTCCGCAGGCGTTTGGCGCTTCCTGCCTCACGCCGTTGCCGGGTCGGCCCCGCTTGGCCTTGTGGTACGCTGGCTGGTTTGTGCTCTCCTGATCCTGGTTCCGTATGTCGCGCTGGCGCGCGCGCTGGAGCATGGCAGGCACATCGAAAAGCGAACCTACCGCTTCGCGGAGTGAACCCGGCCACAACGTGATTGCAGTCACAGTACGCCGCAATTGCGGTGTGCAATCGTAGGAAGGTTTAAAGCGGGCAGGCACCAACCGCCCGGAACCGAGGAATGACCGGCGGCGCAGTCGAGACCGCAGGACCTGTACGAAGGACGATGAACCTGCCTTTCCTGATCCTCGCAATCCTCACCCTGGCTGGAGGCGTCGCCGCCATGACGCTGCGCCGTCTCGTGCATTGCGCGCTGGCCCTCACTGTCGCCTTCGCCGGTCTCGCCGCCCTCTACCTGAATCTCGGCGCCGAGTTCGCCGGCCTCGCGCAGTTGCTTGTCTATGTCGGGGCCATCGCCATTCTCATCGTTTTCGTCATCCTGCTGACGCGAGGCGGCGACGACCGCTCCGAACCATCGTTTTCGCCCGCCAGCCTCGGCGGAATGATCCTTGCCCTCGCCGTCTTCGCCGTCCTCGCCTGGGCCGTGGAAACCAGCTCCCTCATCCATCTGCCTGCCGCTCCTCAGGCGCCTGCCGCCCCGATGCAGCAAATCGGCCTCACGCTCATGCAGCGCTATGTTCTGCCTCTGGAAGTGATCGGTCTCATGCTCACCGCGGCCATGATCGGCGCCGTCGTCATCGCTCTGCGTGAAAAGCGCCGCGTCGGCACTTCCCCGGAAACGGAGACCGCCGCACGATGAGCCCTCTCGGTGGTTGTCTGCTCGTCTCCGCCCTGCTCTTCGCCATCGGACTCGCCGGCGCCCTGACCCGCCGCAGCGCCATCCTCGTTCTCGCCGGCATCGAATTGATGCTCAATGCCGCTAACCTGAACTTCATCGCGTTCTGGCGTTTCGGCCCGCATCCGGCCGCGACGAGCTCCGACCTCACTGGCCTGCTCTTCGTCATCTTCTCCATTGCCGTCGCTGCGGCGGAAGCCGCTGTCGGCCTTGCGCTCATCCTCGCCATCTACCGCTTCGCCAAAACCTCCGACGTAAGCGAGATCACGGAGATGAAGGGATGAGCCAGGCTCTGATGGTGTACGCGGCTCCGCCCGTTCCCTGGATCGTCCGCTGGCTCTGGCTGATTCCAGCCCTCCCCATCGTTGCCTCCGGTGTGGCGGCCCTCCTGAAGCAACAGCAGCGTCGCCTCTCGGCCACACTGTCCATCGGCTCCATGAGCCTTTCGTTCCTGCTTGCGCTCTTCGCATTCGCGCAAGCCCTCGCGCACCCCGTCGTCCAGACCATCAATTTCCGCTGGATGCAGTTTGGCGATCAGTGGGTCGCGCTGGGCTGGCTGCTCGATCCCCTCGCGGCCGTCATGCTGGTGATGGTCACTTTTGTCGGGCTGCTGATCTTCATCTACAGCCTGGGCTACATGGCTCACGACGATAACTTCACTCGCTTCTTCTGCTTCCTCTCACTCTTCGCGGGAGCCATGCTGGGCGTGGTCATCGCCAACAGCCTGCTGCTGCTCTTCATGTGCTGGGAAGTGGTCGGCCTCACGTCGTACCTGCTCATTGGCTTCTGGTTCCATCGTCCCGCCGCTGCCGCCGCCGCGAAGAAAGCCTTCATCACCACGCGCGTAGGCGATCTGGGCCTCCTGCTCGGGATGGTCTGGCTCTACGCGCAGACCGGCACGCTGCTCTTCTACAGCAACGGCCAGGGCTGCCTGGAGTACAGCGCGCGAACGGCGCTCGCCGCACACCTGACGATTGGCGGCATGGCCGTTTCCACCGCGATCGGCTTGCTCATCTTTTGCGGAGCCGTCGGCAAGTCCGGCCAGGTGCCGCTGCACGTCTGGCTGCCGGATGCCATGGAAGGCCCCACGCCGGTCAGCGCTCTCATCCATGCCGCCACCATGGTTGCTGCCGGCGTGTATCTCATCGCGCGCGTGGATCCTCTGATGAGCGCCCACGCACTGGCAGTCGTCGCCTGGGTCGGCGCCATCACTGCGCTCTTCGCGGCCTGCATCGCCGTCGCGCAAAACGACATCAAGCGCATCCTCGCGTACTCCACGGTCTCGCAGCTCGGCTACATGATGCTCGGCCTGGGCGTGGGTGGCGTCGCCGTGGGCATGTTCCACCTCATCACCCACGCCTTCTTCAAGGCGCTGCTCTTCCTCGGCGCCGGTTCGGTCATCCACGGCTGCACCGAGGAGCAGGACATCCGCAACATGGGCGGCCTGCGCCGCTTCATGCCCGTCACCTTCGCCGCCTACTCCGCCGGCATGCTGGCGCTCTGCGGATTCCCGCTCTTTGCAGGCTTCTGGAGCAAGGACGCCATCCTCCATTCGGCGCATGGCTGGGGCGTCTCGATGGGACCGTTCTACCTGGGAGCGATCGGCGCGCTGCTCACCGCGTTCTACATGACGCGCCAGATGCTCTACGTTTTCTTCGGCCCGCATCGCCAGCCGCAGGCCACCGTCTCCGCCGCGGAAACCGCATCCCACGCGATCCCCGCTCACGAAATCGAACCCGTCGTCTCGGCCGGCCGTCCCGGCGAAGTCTGCGAGCCGGTTCATCCGCACGAGAGCCCCTCGGTCATGACCGGCCCGCTGGTGATCCTGGCGGCCTTTGCGACGTTCCTGGGCTTCGTCGGAACCCCGGCGTGGCCGTGGTTCCAGGCTTTCCTTGAGGGACGGGCAGCTACCTTCGATTTCGCCGGCTTCTCGGAACCGGGCCTCGTCTCGCTGATGGTCGTCTCGTCGCTGATCGTCTTCGCGGGACTCTTCCTCGGCTGGTTCCTCTACGGTCGCAAGCCCATCCTCCACGCCACCGATCCCGATGCGCTGGAGCTCCTCCAGCCCTCGCTCTTTCACGCCCTCGGCAATCGCCTGTACGTTGACGAGTTCTACGGCGTCACCGTGATTGCCCTCACCCGTGGCATCGCCGTGTTCTCCGCGTTTCTCGATCGCTGGATCTTCGGCGGCATTGTGCAATGCATAGCGTGGTTCATAGCCGGAGTCGGCTGGCTCGACTTCGGCCTCGACAAATACCTCGTCAATGGCGGCTTCGATCTCAGCTGCCGCGAAGTTTCCTTCGGCGGACGTCTCTTCGCCCGGCTCCAGAATGGCCGCGTACAGAACTACCTCAGGATCATCGCCATCGCCCTCGTTGTCCTCGGCATTCTGCTGCTTTGGGGGTCGCGAGGATGATCACAGTCCTGACCCTGCTGCCCATCCTCGGCGGCCTGCTGATCCTGGCCTTCAGCCGGACGCGCGCATCCGCCCGCATCCTCGCCGTCCTCTTCGCCGTTGCGTCGCTGGCGCTCAGCGTATTCCTCTGGCTTGGAATCGAACCCTCAACGCCCGGAATGCAATTTGAGGATATCCACGAGTGGGCGCCTTCGCTGGGTATTGCCTATCATGTGGGCGTCGACGGACTCGGCGTGCTCATGCTGGTGCTCTCCGCGATGGTCGTCCTCATGTCGCTCGCAGCCGCATGGGCGAATGCAAAGCTCAATCCGGTCTATTTCGCTTTGGTCCTGTTCCTGGAAGCCGGTCTCTTTGGCACATTCACCGCACTGAACTTCGTCCACTGGTTCATCTTCTGGGAGCTCAGCCTCATCCCCGCGTACTTCCTCATTCGCCTGTGGGGAGGCTCCCGTCGCGCGCGCGCCGCCAACCAGTTTTTCCTCTACACCATGGTCGGCAGCATCGCCTTGCTGCTCGCGTTCCTGGCCTTATTTCTTGCCACCGGCCGCTTCGACTTCGTCGATCTCGCAAACCTCGCGCAGTCCGGCCAGCTCATGCCGTCGCTCGCACAGAACCTGCACTGGTCCGCCAACCCCGCGCACATCGGACAGCTCCTGTTCTGGGCCGCCTTCCTCGGCTTTGCCGTCAAGACTCCTGTGGTTCCCTTCCACACATGGCTGCCCGCAGCCTATGCCGAAGCGCCCACCGAAACCACGATGCTGCTCACCGGCGCCATGTCGAAGATGGGCATTTACGGTTTCCTGCGCATCCTGCTCCCCATCTTTCCTCAGCAAATGCAGCAGGCCCGCAGCCCGCTGCTGTGGCTGGCCGTCGCCACCATCGTGCTGCCTGCCTTCGCTGCGTGGGTGCAGAACGACCTGAAGCGCACCTTCGCCTACGGCTCCGTGAATCATCTCGGCTACTGTGTGCTGGGCGTCGTCATCTGTGCGCAAACCGCCGGCTCGGCCACCGAGAAGTCCGCAGCTCTCACCGGCGTTCTGCTGCAGATCTTCAGCCACGGCCTCACTGCTGCGGCGCTCTTCTGGTTTATCGCGCTGCTCGAGCGCCGCACCGCCGGCCGGCGTGGCATCGACGACTTCGGCGGCCTCCGCAAGGTCATCCCCGTCTTCAGCGGGCTCATGGGCATCGCCATCTTCGCATCTCTCGGACTGCCTGGCCTGAACGGATTCCCCGGCGAATTTCTCATCTTCAAGGGAGCGTTCCCACTCGAGGCCTGGGCCACGTCGATCTCCGTTCTCGGCCTGCTGATGACCGCCGTTTTCCTGCTGACCGTCATTCAGAAGGTCTTTTCCGGTCCCGTGAATTCCCGTTGGCAGACTCTGCCTGACCTCACGACCACGGAACGCTACGCTGTGGCCCCGGCCATCGCCCTTATGTTCGTCCTCGGCCTGTTTCCGCAGCTCATCACCGGCATGATCCACGGCACCGTCGCGCAGTGGGTTCTGAGCCTTAGCCAGGGAGGGCACTTCTGATGCTCGCCTGGACGATCTATCTCTCCTTCATCGGCGCGCTCGCCGCGCGGCTTGCTCCGTCGAAGCAGGCGGCGCGCATCCTGGCCCTGGTCACTGCGCTCGCCGGCCTCGCCTTGAGCCTCATGACGCTCGTCCACTGGCGGCCCGGCGAACTGCTCACCGTCACCCAGGTCCCCTGGATTCCGCAACTGGGCCTCTCGTATCACCTCGCCGCCGACGGCATCAGCCTCACGCTGCTGCTCCTCACCGGCATCGCCGCCACCTCCGGCATTCTCTTCTCGTGGAACATCGAGCACCGCACCCAGGAGTTCTTCGCCTTCTATCTCGTACTCATCGGCGGCGTCTACGGCGTCTTCCTCAGCTTCGACCTGTTCCTGCTCTTCGTCTTCTACGAAATTGCCATCATCCCCAAGTACTTCCTCATCGCCATCTGGGGCTCAGTCCCGCGCGACGCCGCGGGCACGCCTCAGGCCGGCTCCCTGCGCGAATACGCGGCGATGAAGCTGGCCCTCTATTCCTTCGCTGGGTCGGCGCTCGTCCTCGCGGCGATGGTCTGCGTGTGGGCAACCACGGGTGGACAATCCTTCAGCTTTGAAGCCCTCGCCAGCTACCCATTCACGCCGCATTTCCAGATGTTCGCGTTTCCGCTGGTCTTCGTCGGCTTCGCCGTGCTCGCCGGCATGTGGCCCTTCCACACCTGGGCGCCCACCGGCCACGCGGCCGCGCCCACCGCCGCGTCCATGCTGCTGGCCGGCGTCGTCATGAAGCTGGGCGCGTATGGCTGCCTGCGCGTCGCCATGATGCTCTTCCCCCGCGGCCTCGATCCCTGGGGCTTCCACGTTCTCGGCTTTGGTTCCTGGCGCAGCGTCTTCGCGGTGCTCGCCCTCATCGGCATCGTCTACGGCGCCAGCGTCGCGCTTGTCCAGCGCGACTTCAAGTTCGTCATCGGGTATTCATCGGTCAGTCACATGGGCTTCGTGCTGCTCGGCCTGATGACGCTGACGCAGATTGGCCTCGATGGCGCGGTCTTCCAGATGTTTTCGCACGGCGTCATTGCCGGCCTGCTCTTCGCCGTCGTCGGCCGCATGGTTTACGACCGCACCCACACCCGCGACCTCAACGAACTGGGGCCGATGCGCCTCGCCCACGTGATGCCCTTCGCCGCGGTTACCTTCATCCTCGCCGGCATGGCCTCCATCGGCCTGCCTGGGTTCAGCGGCTTCATCGCGGAATTTCAGGTTCTCGTCGGCACGTGGCGCGCGCTGCCCTGGATGGTCGTCTTCGCGGGCATCGGCATTCTCATCGGCATCGCCTTCACCGGCCGGGCCCTCACCAAAGCGTTCTTCGGCGAACCGCTCCAGGGAACCTCCGCGCCCCATTGCGACTGTCCGCCGATCAGCCTGCCCGAGAAATGCGGAGCAATTCTGCTGCTCGGCACGTCGCTGGCCGTCGGGCTTTACCCGCGTATCCTCACCGATCTCATCCTGCCCGCACTCAATTCCCCGCTCTTCCAGGGCCTTCGCGGAGGAACGTGGCGATGAACTCCGTGAGCTACCTGGATCTGCTCCATTGCACGCTGCCGGAGATCGCCGTCGCCCTCGCCGGTTTGGTCGCACTGACCCTCGATATCACCCTCCTGCGCAAATCCCCGGCGGCGAACCGCCTGGGCAGCGCCGTGATCATCGGCCTGATCGGATGCATCCTGGCCATCCACTTCCTCACGCGAGCCCCGCTGCAATACAGCCTCCCCGACGGCATGTTCGTCGTTACGCCGTTAACGCGGGTAGTGCAGATCTCCTTAGTCGTGCTCGCGATGTTCACGCTGCTGCTCACGCGCTCCACGCGCTTCACGCTCCACATCGGGGAATACGTCGCGCTCCTCCTCTTCGCCACCGTGGCGATGATGTTCCTGGTTGCCGCCCAGAACCTGCTGCTCATTTTTGTCGCGCTCGAATTCCTCTCGCTGTCGCTCTACATTCTCACCGGCTTCGACAAGCGCAGCCGCCAGTCCGCCGAAGCGGCCCTCAAATATTTTCTCTTCGGCGGAATGTCCGCCGGTTTCCTGCTCTTCGGCATGAGCCTGCTGTACGGCCTGTCCGGTTCCATTGAGCTGCCGAACATCGCCGCTGCCCTCAACACTCCGGCGCTGGACCCTCTGCTGCTCATCGCCATCGTGATGGTGGCTGTCGGCTTCGGATTCAAGATTGCCGCTGCGCCGTTCCACCTGTGGGCGCCCGATGCCTACCAGGGAGCGCCAACCGTCAGCGCCGGCTTCATCGCGTCCAGTTCCAAGGTCGCCAGCTTTTTCATCTTTGCGCGGGTGGTCACCATCGCGCTTGCCGGCGCCGGCGGCAGCGGCGCATTCCACGCGTACCAGCCCGGATGGGTCCCGGTTCTCGCTATCCTTGCCGCGCTCTCGATGGTCCTTGGCAACCTCGCCGCCATCGCGCAGACCAGCCTCCGGCGCCTGCTCGCTTATTCCGCCATCGGTCATGCCGGATACATGCTGCTCGGCATCGTCGCCCACACCCAGCAGAGCCTCAGCGCGCTCCTCTACTACGTCATCACGTATGCGCTGGCGTCCCTCGGGGCTTTCGGTGTCCTTGGCGCTCTCGAAAGCGAAGGCATCGACCGCATTGAAGACCTGCGCGGCCTGAGCCGACGCTCCCCCAGCCTCGCGCTTTGCCTCATGATCTTCATTCTTTCTCTTGCCGGCATTCCGCCTCTCGCGGGCTTCTTCGGCAAGTTCTACATCTTCTCTGCCGCGCTCAGCGCCTCCCCGTCTCTCGGATTGCTGTGGCTCGTGCTGCTCGCGATCGCCATGAGCGCCGTTTCGCTCTACTACTACCTGCGCGTCCTGAAAGCCGCCTGGGTCGCCCCTGACGCCGCGGCTGATTCTCCGGCCATTCGTACCCCGCTCGCCACACGGCTGGCGCTCTGGCTCCTCGCCGCGCTGGTCGTGATCCTCGGATGTCTGCCGGGGCTGCTGCTGAACTGGATCGGCCTGGGTTAAACCCCTTTCCAGGAGGCCACGCAGCGGATCAACTCACGCACCTCCGGCCCTCCAACCTTCCCAGACGAGCCTCGCCGCAGCCAAATCCGTCGCAGCCACGCCGAGCGACTTGAAGATGACCCACTTGCCCCCGACCGTCAGACTCCGTGTCCCGGCGAGCAATTCGCCCAGCTCGGCCGTAATCTCCGCCCCCGATCCAATCAAATCCCCGGACTCGCGCTGCGCCGCCTCGCGCGATTCCACGATAATCTCTCCCTGCATCGCCCCATCATCCAGTTCCCGGCTGTCGGGACCCACCGTCGCTACAGCGCAAACCAGCGCGCCTTGCTTCAGCCATGCCCCGCGCACCAGCGGCTCTCGTGTGCTCGCCACGCTGATCACCACATCCGCGCCGCGTACCGCCGCCTCCGCACTCGGCATCACCGTCGCGCCGCTCTCCTCGCCGAAACTCCGCGCGTTCTCGGCCGTCCGGCTCCAGACGCGCATCTCCTCAAAGCTGTGGACCAGCCGCAGCGCTCTTACATGGGACCGCGCCTGCACCCCGCTGCCGAGAATCGCCAGCACCCGCGCATCCTTGTGGGCCAGCAGCCGGGTCGCCACGGCAGAAACCGCGGCTGTCCGCATCTCCGTGATCAGCCGCCCATCCATGCCCAGCAGCGGCTCGCCCGTCTTCGTCGACAGCAACTGAATCACCGCCTGATGGGTGGGCTGCTCCGTGTTCTCCGGAAACACCGTCACCAGCTTCACGCCCATCAGTTCGCCATCCAAGGCCGGCATCAGCGCGAAAATTCCCCGATGCTCCGGGACGGGCAGAATACTGCGCACCGGCTGGCGAATCCTGCCCGCTGACAGATCGATCAGCGCGCGCTCAACTGCCGGAATCAGCGCCTCATAGGTCAGCAGCGATCGCACTTTTCGTTCTTCCAGGTATTGCACGTCCGCAAGACCCTCCCCGTTCACATCAGACTCACTGCATCCACATCCACTACCAGATTCGCCCGGGGAATCCCCGCCTGCTCCGCATGCGCCAGCAATCCGCGCAATGCGCGCTGCAAAGCGCTCCGGCTCTCGGCCTTCATCACCAGATGAAACCGGTAGGTCCGCTTGATTTTCGCGATGGGCGCGCTTGCCGGCCCCAGCACGCGCACCCCTTTCAGCATCGTCTGCTGGCACCATTTGCCCAGCGTCGAAGCCCACCCCGCCGCCTCTTCCAGCCGCGGGCTGTGCAGCAGCACGTTCGCCAGCGATGCATACGGCGGATAATGCATCGCCCGCCGGAAGCGCAGCTCCCGCTCCGCGAACGCCTCAAAATCGTGCTGTGCCGCGTATTGCACCGCGTAGTGCTCTGGATGATACGTCTGCACGATCACCTGTCCCGGCAGCTCTCCCCGCCCAGCGCGCCCCGATACCTGCGTCAGCAATTGAAAGACTCGCTCCGCAGCACGGAAATCCGGCAGTCCCAGCGCATAATCGCAGCCCACCACCCCCACGAGGGTTACCCCGTGAATGTCGTGCCCCTTGGCAATCATCTGCGTGCCCACCAGCAGATTGATCTCGCCGGAGTGCAGCCGCAGCAGCATCCGCTCCATGTCGTTACGCCCGCGAACCGTGTCGCGGTCCATCCGCCCGATGCGCGCTCCAGGAAAAATCTCCTGCAGACGCTCCTCGCCCTGCTGTGACCCAGCTCCGAGGAAATACAGATATTCGCTCTCGCATTGCGGACATTGCTTCGGCACCGTCTTTTTGTAACCGCAGTAGTGACATTCCAGCCGCTGCCCCGCCGCTCGCCCGTCGTCGCTCTCCAACGCCTTGTGAAACGTCAGTGCGATCGAGCAGTTCTCGCACTCCAGCTTCGCCCCGCACGCCCGGCACACCACCACAAACGAATACCCTCGCCGGTTCAGCAGGATGATCGCCTGCTCTCCGCGGTCGAGCGTCTTCTGCGTCGCTTCGGTCAGGGCCCGCGCGAACAACTGCTCCTTTCCGGTCTCCTCGAATTCCCGCCGCATGTCGAGCAGCCGCACTTCCGGCAGCGGCCGATCCATCACGCGCTCCCGCATCTCGATCCGTCCGTACTTTCCTTTCGCGGTGTTCTGCCACGTCTCCAGCGAGGGCGTCGCCGAGCCCAGCACCACGGCCGCGCCCGCCAGCTTCGCCCGCATCACCGCGACATCGCGCGCGTGATACCGTGGCGTCGACTCCTGCTTGTAGCTGCTGTCGTGCTCCTCATCGACGATCACCAGTCCCAGCCTCTCCACGGGCGCAAAAATCGCCGACCGCGTTCCCACAACCACCCGCGCCTCGCCGCGACGGATCCTGTGCCACTGCTCGCCACGCTCCTCCGGCGTCAGCTGCGAATGCAGCAGCGCCACCTCCGCTCCGAACGCATGATGCAGCTGCGCTGCCATCGCGGGCGTCAGCCCAATCTCGGGCACCAGCAGAATCGCCGCCTTGCCCGCATCGAGCGCCCGCCGCATCGCCGCCAGATACACCGCGGTCTTCCCCGATCCCGTCACGCCATAAAGCAGCAGCGGCCGGAATTCGTCTGCAGCCACCGCGTCGCTCACCGTCTCCAGCGCCCGCGCCTGCACTGGGTTCAGCGCATACTCACTCTTCGACAGCGCATGCAGGCTGGTCAAATGAAAATCCGCCGGCCGTTCCTCAATCCGCACCAGGTTGCGCTTGAGCAGCGTCGCCAGCGTTGAAGCCGGAACGGCAAGCCGGCGCAATTCCGCCACCGGAAGTTGTCCGTCAGCCCCCGCCAGCTCCGCAAGAATCGCCTGCTGATTTTCGTTGAGCTTCGGCAGGCGAACGTCCGCGACGAGGACCGCGTACCGCACCGTACGCCTCGCGTCCCGCGACTCCGCGACCGTCTCCCGCGCGATCCACTTCTTGCGCAGCATGCCCTGCACCAGCCGCCCCAGCGCGCCCGCCTCGCCAGATGCTCCCGCTGCACGCCGCAACGCGGTCAGCGTCAGAGCCTCGCCCGTAGCCAGCGCGTTCAGCAGCGCATACTCCTGGTCCTGCTCCTCGGCTGACAAGCGCGAGCGCCGCGACGCGCCTCGTTCCGCTCCCGCCGCCAGTGCCTGCATTCCCGCGCTGGTGATGCGATAGAGCACTCTGCGCCGCACTTCGCTCGTCAACGGCAGCATCGACCGAAGCACTTCGCCCACCGGCGCCAGATAGTACTGCGCGATCCACTGCCCCAGCTCCAGCAATTGCGGCGACAGCACCGGCTCCGCATCGAGCACGCCGAGCAGGGGCTTCATTTCTACAGGCGGCGCATCGTTGTCCGGAGCCCCGTGCAAGCCTGTCCGGCGGGGCGGCTCATCGTGTACCCTCACCACCACCCCCGCCAGTTTCTCGTTGCGAAATGGCACCAGGACTCGAGCCCCCACCGCCGGTGTCGCATCTCCCACGGCATAGGTGAACACTCGGTCGAGCGGCACCGGAACGGCAACATCGCAATAGGCAGGCATCGATTCTTTTTGGGAGCCTACCAGAACCGGAGATGCATCGCGCTGCGTTACCGCCGCAACCGGGCCGCAACCAATCATCGCGGCGTGAATCTTCCTCGCCGCCTCGTGAATCTCATGGGGAGTCAACGGAGGACACATGGCATCAGAGAAAGTCGCATTCATTACCGGCGGCAACAAAGGCATCGGCCTCGAAACCGCTCGTCAACTGGGCAAGCTCGGCATCATGGTCGTCATCGGCGCACGCGACCTCGAAAAAGGAACAGCGGCTGCGCAGAAGCTGAAGTCGGAAGGAATCCACGCCGAAGCCCTGCGTTTCGACGTCACCAATTCCGCCGATTATCAGATCGTCTACGATTACCTCGACAAGCAATACGGCCGCCTCGACATTCTGATCAACAACGCCGGCGTTTCCCGGGAAAACTTTCTGGGCGGCAACCAGACCAGCACCACCTCGGCCGAAGTGCTGCACGACACCTTCGACACCAACTTCTTTGGCGTCATTCAGATTACGCAAACGCTGCTGCCTCTGCTGCGCAAATCGCCCGCGGGTCGCATCGTCAATCTCTCCAGCATCCTTGGGTCCAACACGCTGCATGCCACTCCGGGCTCGCCGATCTACGACGCCAAGGCCTTTGCCTACGACGCATCGAAGGCCGCACTGAACTCGTTCACCGTCCACCTGGCGCACGAGTTGAAGGATACAAAGATCAAGGTCAACTCTGCGCATCCTGGCTGGGTGAAGACCGATATGGGCACAGACGCCGCTCCCATGGAAATCCCCGACGGCGCGAAGACCAGTGTTCGTCTGGCCACGCTGCCCGACGACGGCCCCACCGGCGGCTATTTCCACATGAACGACGCTCTGCCCTGGTAAGGCGAAGCGGAGAACAGCAAGCGACGTACGCTGAGCGAGTTGCTTTTAGCGTGGTACTTTCAGCCAGGTACGGTGAGCAGGAACAGCCGGCATACCGCAGTCTCGCGTGGACTCGCTGAACGTTTCTCGTTAAGCGCTTCCCGCCAGACGTCTCCTGCTAACCGTCTCTTGCTAGGCTGGCTTCCCCAGCCCCAGTTCCCGCATGGCAATCTGCAAATCCGCCCAGGCCTCCTTTTTCTGGCGCGGATCGCGCAGCAAATACGCGGGGTGATACGTCACGATAAGTTTCGCCCCGCGCACCTGATGCACGCGCCCGCGCAGCGCGCTCAGCGGGCTCTTCCCGCCCAGCAGGTAGGTCGCCGCCGTTGAGCCCAGCGCCACGATTACCTCCGGCTGGATCACGTCGATTTGCCGGAAGAGAAACGGCGCGCAGGTGAGCGCCTCGGCTGGCTCGGGCACGCGATTCTGCGGCGGACGGCACTTGACGATGTTGGCAATGTAGACCTGCTCGCGCTTCAGCCCCATCGCGCCAATCATGTTGTTGAGCAACTGCCCGGCACGCCCCACAAACGGCAACCCCTGTGCATCTTCATCCGCGCCGGGTCCTTCGCCGACAAACATCAGCCGCGCATTCGGATCGCCATCCCCGAACACGATCGTGTGCCGCCCCTGCGCCAGCGCGCAGCGCGTGCATTCGCCGAGGTCTTCGCGAATGGCCGCCAGCGCCGCTGCTTTGTCTTTGGGTGCAACGCGCGTTTGTGGAAGCTCCACCACAGGCAGAACAGCGGCTTTCGGCATAGAGGGCGTCTCCAGACTTTCCACCTCATCGGCGGCCAGGCTCTCCAGGCTGGAATCAATGTTTGCGTCAGCAACGCGAAGCATCTGGCCGGACGCGGAATCCCGGCGATAGAAGTCGAAGACGCCCAGATCGCGGAAATACGCGATCCGCGCCCGCAATGCCTCTTCTGTTTCAGGGGAGAACCGCGGCGCCAATCTTAGTCTCCGGCGGTCACGGCCATGTCAGTGTCGGTTTCCGCCAGCACATGGCGCGGGCGGCGCAGCGCGACAATTTCATCGAGCAGATGATCGGCCAGCTCGCGTTTCGGCATCTCCGGCATCTCGATCACGCGCTCGCGCGTCAGGAAGGTCACGGCATTGCGGTCCGAATCGAAGCCCACTCCCTCGCGCGAAACGTCGTTCAGCACAATCGCGTCCGCGCCCTTGCGCAGCAGCTTTTCCCGGCCATGCGCCAGCGCGTCCTCGGTTTCCGCCGCAAACCCAATCACCAGCATGCCCGGCCGGCGCCGCTCCACCACTTCGCGCAGGATGTCGCTGGTCGGCTCAAACTCCATCGTCAGCGGTCCGCTGCGGCGCATTTTCTGGTCGGCCTGCACCTTCGGCCGATAATCGGCCACGGCCGCCGACTTGATCACGATCGTCACCTCATTCATGCGGCTCAGCACCGCCTCGCGCATCTCTTCCGTTGTCGTCACGGGAACGACGTCGCAGCCGCCGGGCGCGCGCAAGGCCGTCGGCGCGGTCACCAGAATCACCTGCGCCCCGCGTTTCTGCGCGGCCTCCGCCATGGCATACCCCATCTTTCCGCTCGAGCGATTCCCCAGGAATCGCACCGGATCGAGCGCTTCGCGCGTGCCGCCTGCCGTCACCAGCACGGTCTCGCCGGCCAGATCGTGGCGGCGATGGAGTACGCTGAGCACCGCCTCGACAATCGCATCCGTCTCCGCAAGACGGCCCGCGCCGGTCATCCCGCACGCCAGATACCCGCTCTCCGGGTGCACGATGCGCACATGCCGGTTCGCCAGTGTTTCCAGGTTCGCCTGGGTCGCCGCATGCTTCCACATGTTCACGTTCATTGCCGGCGCCACAATCACCGGAGCCGTGATCGCAAGGTAGAGCGTGCTCAAAAAATCGTCGGCGATCCCGTGCGCGAACTTCGCCAGAATGTTCGCCGTCGCCGGAGCCACCACCAGCGCGTCCGTCGTCTGCGCCGCGTCCATGTGCTCGATCGACGACGCCGCGTCGCCGCCGGAGTCCTGCAGCGCTTCCCACATGCTGGTGATCACTTTGTGCCCGGTCAGGGCCGCGAAGGTCAGAGGCTGCACGAAGTGCTGCGCCGCTGCGGTCATCACCACGTGCACATCGAGCGCCTGCTTCTGCAGCGCACGCACCAGTTCCGCCGCCTTATACGCTGCAATGCCGCCTGAAACGCCGACCGTGACCCTCATAAGGTGATCTTACGCTCCCGGATTCGGGTGCTGCGGCGCCTGACATCTCCCTGCGGAGCGGGCTTTCCGCGCAACAATCTACGAGGCAAATTTCGGAATATCCGGAGCGTCGACCTCCGGCTTCAGGACCTGCGCGCTCTCAGATTTGACGTAGGCAATTTTGCCGGCGGCAATTTCGTCCTGCGCCACTTTGCATGCCTTGCGCGACCGGCTGTTCACCAGCGGCTCCGCGCCGTTCTGCAACTGGCGCGCGCGCCGCGCAGCCACCAGCACGTAACGAAAATTGCTGTCGTACTCGCTTTCAATTGTCATCCCTTTACCCCCATCGGTGCTTACGGTTTCTCAGCCCTGATCCGGCGGGTCCGGCACGCCAAAAGCTCGCAGGATTTGCCGGATGCGCGCTTCTGAATTCGCCCGCCGGCACCTCTCCGCTATCTGCATCAGCCGCTCGGCGTCTGCCGAATCCCTCGCCGAAACTCCGTTCCGCCGGAATCGCTCCGACGCGACGATGGAAACCATCTCTTCCACCGCCCGATCCAGAACGTCATTGACGAGAATATAACCATACTGCCGGTAATTCTCAATCTCCAATTGCGCCTGCGCCAGCCTTCTCCTGATGTTCTCCTCACGATCGTCACCTTCCGCGCGGCTCCGGTTGCGCAACCGGTAGGCGAGAACCTCCGGCGAAGGCGGCATCAGAAAGACGGAGACCGCGTCGGGCCTCTTCCCGCGCACCTGCGCGGCTCCCTGCACATCGATGTCCAGCAGCAGGTCTTTGCCCTGGGCGAACGCCTCGGCCAGCGTGCTCTTCGCCGTGCCGTAGTAGTTGCCGAAAACCTCCGCGTACTCCAGAAACTCCCCGTTGCGAATCATCTCTTCGAAGTGCTCGCGCGTCGTAAAGTGATATTCCCGCGAGTCCACCTCCGATCCGCGCGGCCCCCGCGTCGTCCACGACACCGAAAACTCCAGCCCGGAGACCAGCGAGCGCAGCTGGTTCACGATCGTGGATTTGCCTGAACCCGACGGCGCCGAAATGATGAAGAGTATTCCCGCCAATCCTTCTTCCTCGTTACCCCTCTGCTGGCCGCTGACTGCCGGCCGCTCTCTGCTCTCTGCTATTCCAGATTCTGCACCTGTTCGCGCGCCTTCTCGATTTCAGATTTCATGCCCAGCCCCGCTTCCGTGATGCGGGTCCCGTTCCCGGCTACGCCGCTCGTCTTTGAAAGCAGCGTATTCGCCTCGCGGTTCATCTCCTGCAGCAGAAAATCCAGCTTCTTACCCACTTCTCCGCCCTGATCCAGCAATCCCGTGAAGTGGTCGATGTGCGTCCGCAGCCGCGTCACCTCTTCCTCGACATCGCTGCGCTCGGCAATCAGCGCCGCCTCCTGCAGCACGCGGTCTTCCTCGAATTTCCCATCCAGCACCGCCTTCATCCGCTGCGCCAGCCGCTCGAAGTACGCTCCCTGCACGTTCTCGCGCAGCAGTGCCGCCTCATCCACCAGACCGCGCAGCCGCTGCATGCCGGCGCGCATTTCACTTGCCAGATGCGCACCCTCCCGGGCTCGCATCGCGTTGAGCGCGTCGACCAGGCCGTCGGTATCGCGCAGTACGGCTTCTTCCAGTCCGCGCGTCTCGTCCTCCGCACTGCGCTCTTCGGCAGTCAGCACGCCTGGCAGTCGAAGCACCACGTTGAGATCAGGCTCGCCGCTCAGGCCGTGTTCGGCTGCCGCGGCGCGGAATGCCTCTACATACGCAGCCACCAGCGCGTGGTCATACGCGGCTTCGGCTTTCTGGCTCCGCTCCAGGTTCAGCGTCACTTCCACGTGCCCGCGCTTCAGTTTTTCCTTCAGGGTGCGCCGCAGCTGCATCTCCACACCCTCAGCGCCGGAAGGCATCCGCATGTGCAGATCGAGGAAGCGGTGGTTCACGCTCTTCAGGCTCAGCGTAAAGCCGAGCGTCTCAGAAACTCTGCCCGTGATTCGGGCAAATCCGGTCATCGAATACACCAGTGCGCCCTGCGTCTTCTCGCTCATCCCTGCGTCTTCCCGTGGATTACCGGTTCCGTCTTCGCATTGGGTGTCCTGTCGTCCACGCCACGAGTTCCAGGATTCCCGTTCCCCTCGCTCATGTTCATAAACTGTAACCGGTACAGTTTCTGATAGGTTGGCGAGGACTGCAACAGTTCTTCGTGGGTGCCGATCGCGGTAATCCTCCCCTGCTCCAGCACCACGATCCGGTTCGCTCGCCGCACCGTCGACAGCCGATGCGCAATCACGATGGCGGTCCGTCCCGTCATCAGATTGCCCAGCGCCACCTGCACCAGCGATTCGCTCTCCGCATCGAGGGCCGAGGTCGCCTCGTCCAGGATCAGCACCGGCGCGCCCTTCAGAATCGCTCGTGCAATCGCAAGGCGCTGCCGTTCGCCGCCGGAAAGCCGGAAGCCCTTTTCCCCGATCACCGTGTCGTAGCCCTCAGGCATCTTCTCGATGAAGTCGTGCGCCAGCGCCGCCGTCGCTGCATCCACCACGCGCGAGAAAGGAACATCCGGCTGCCCGTACGCGATGTTGTTCCGTACCGTGTCGTTGAACAGGATCGTTTCCTGCGTCACCTTACCGATCTGCGCGCGCAACGAGGAAAGGCTGAGCTGCCGCACGTCGATCCCGTCCATCGTGATTCGGCCGCCCGTGACATCGAAAAACCGCGGAATTAAATTCACCAGCGTCGACTTGCCCGCGCCGCTCGGTCCTACCAGCGCCACCACCTCGCCCCGGTGGATCGTCAGGTTGATATCCTCCAGCACCACGCGCAAACCCTCCGCCTCGCTCTCCCCTTCGCGGTAGCAGAAGTTCACACCTTCCAGCCCAATCTGGTCCCTGAACCCCCTGAGCACCTGCGGATGCTTCGCCTCGACAACCTCATCCTGATCGTCCATGAAGTCGAAGATCGCGGCCGACGCCCCCGCCGCCTGCTGGAAATTGTTGTAGTAGATGCCGAACCGGCGGATCGGATCGTACATCTTGAACAGCGCCACGATGAATGCAAAGAAGACGCCCTCGGGCATGCCGCGGTGCCCGATCTGGTTGCGCCCCAGCAGCAGCAGCAGAGCAATGGCCACCGCTCCGATGAAATCCATCAGCGGCGACGTCAGCGCCTGAGCCCGCACCGAACGCAGATTCGCGCGGAAGAGCTTGCGCGCCGCCTGCCGGAAGCGCAGCAGCTCCCAGAATTCCATGTTGAACGCCTTGACGATGCGGTTTCCCGTAATCGTCTCGTGCAGGATGTTCTGAATATCCGCCAGCTTGTCCTGGCCGCGGCGCGTCGTTCGCCGCACGTCGCGCCCGATGCGGCGAATCGATCCGGCCACGACCGGCACGAAGATCAGCAGCACCCACGCCAGCCTGCCGCCCAGCGCAATCACCACCACGAGCATGCAGATCAGTGTGCAGACCTGCTGCAGAAAATCGGACAACACCGACGACGTCGCATACTGGACGCGCTCGATGTCATTAATGAGCGCCGACAGCAGCGTTCCGGTGGTGTGCTTCTGGAAGAACGACACCGACCGCCGCAGGATCGATTCGTACAGATCGTCGCGCATGTCGGTGATCATGCCGAAGCCGGCATAGTTGGCGAGATACGTCCCGGCGTAATCGCAGAGCCCCTTCAGCAGCGTTGAGGCGACAAACGCGAACGCAATCGTCGACCAGTCATTGTGGATCCAGTGGGGAACCAGCAGTTCCGGCCGCAGATTGATGTGCCAGCGCTCGCCCAACTGGCCCAGCAGCGGCGTCTGCTTGGCATGGCCGCGCGCCCCAGGGTTCAGCACATTGTCAAAGATGGGACCGATCAGGAGGACCCTAAACGCATCCAGCAGTCCCACGCCCGCCGCCAGTACCACAGCTGCCAGCGCCTGCAGCCAGTAGCGGCGCGCGTAGTACACCAGGCGCCCAATCCGCTTCATACGGAAACCGGCTCCGGGCGATGGAAAGGGAACATCCGTTTATTCTATCCGGGCGTCGAGCCGGTTTCGCGTTACCAATGGTTTCTGCCGGACGCCTCGGCTGTCCGCGCCCTCGATCGCCTCTTGCCACTGACAGCTTCTTTACAATGCCCTATATGACCGCTGCGACTTCGCCAGCCGCTCCGTCCGATCCCAAAGCTCGCGCCCGCAAGATCAAGCTCATCGTCTTTGATGTCGATGGCGTGCTCACCGACGGCGGCATCTGGATCTTTCCCGCCCCCGCGGCCAGCCCGCTCACCGCCGACGAGGCCGCGAAGAAGGATAAGAAGGGCGGCGGCTATGCCGTTCCCTCACCATCGATGGTGGAAGCCAAGGGCTTCCACGCCCATGACGGCACTGGCGTCTCCCTCGCCCGCCTCGGCAAGATGAAGTGCGCCATCATCACCAAGCGCATCTCGGAGACCGTTGCCCTGCGCGCACGCGACCTGCGCCTCGAGTACGTCTACATGGGCCAGGCCTACAAGATGCACGCCATCCGCGAAATCATGGCGAAAGAGAATCTCACACTGGCGGAGATCGCCTACGTCGGCGACGACGTCATCGACCTTCCCGTCATGCGCGTCTGCGGCCTCGCCGTTGCTGTCGCCAATGCCCGCCAGCAGGTGAAAGCCGCCGCCCATTACATCACTCCCCACGAAGGCGGACACGGTGCTGCCCGCGACGCTGTCGAATTCATCCTTGCTGCCAAAGGCATTCTCGATAAGACCATTGAGCAGTACATCGACGAACGCAATCCCCTGCCCGCCAATATGGACATAGGGAAGGGCGGGATCTAGATGTAGCCCGGCACATCATGGCGCGCTGTAGATTGCCGCGCGGCGAGCGCCCCGCGAACAGGGACATCGGCAACGGCGTCCTCTAAGTCCCCGCAAGCCCCGCATGCCACTCACGTCCAGCCCATCGCGCCTATCCTCCCGCCTGCTCGTCACCGGCGTGCTCGCGATCCTTACCGCCGCTGCGTCGGTTTGGCTCATGCGCAGTTCCACCGCCGTCGCGTGCGGCGCACTCGCCCCGCTCACCGTTCTCGCCACGCTCTCCGCCTTCCTGATCTCAGTCTGCTTTCGCCAGATGGGACGCTGTCCCTCGCGGCGCAGCCGCTGGTTTCTCGCGGTCTGCCTGCTCATCGCCGCCGCCACGCTGTTCGCCGATTTTCGCTATGTCCGGCGCTATCGCGGCTTCTGCGACAACCTGCGAGGCATCATCCGCCAGGGCCCGCCTGCGCGATAGGCGCCAGGCTCAGCATCCAGCCGCCGCGCGCTCTTCAGTGGGGGATCTCCGCCGTCCGCCCCGCGATCGGTGACGGCTCATCCAGAAATCCCTTCACCACCGGACCAATCCGCCCCGCACACATTTCCGGCGCCAGGTGTCCGCAGCCATCGAAGATCTCCAGCTCCGATTGCCGCACGGCCTTGTGCATCTGCTCGCCCACCGATATCGGAATCAGATAGTCCTGCCTGCCCCACACAACCAGCACCGGCATCTTCAGCGCGCCCAGCTGGCCGTCGAGCAGATCCCGCTGCGTCAGCAGGGCATCCATATTGCGCCGCACCACCCACCCATGCCGGCCCACGTAGCGAAAAATCGCGCGCTGGATAAACGCCGGCGGCATCGGCGGAGGCGTCGGCATGAGCAGATTGTCCAGCGCACGCAGCTTTTGCGGAGTATCCGGCTCAAACAGCGTCTTATCCCACGTCATATCCCACTTGAATCCCGCGCTGTCGAAGACGATCAGCCGGCGAATCCGCTGCGGCTCGTCGAGAGCCACCCGCAGGGCGATCCATCCCCCCATCGACCACCCGCCGAGGTCTGTCTGCGCAAGACTCTTTTTGTTCAGGAAGGCTTCCACCGCGCCCGCCAGTTCCGGAATCGAGTACTGCGCGTTCTTCGGCCACTGCGACCGCCCGTATCCCGGCAAATCGAGCGCATACACGTGATGGTGATCGCGCACCAGCTGCGGCATCAGATTGGTCCAGTCTTCCGCGCGCCCGCCCAAACCGTGCACCAGAACCAGGGGCGTGCCCGATCCGCCCTCGAAATAATGCACCCGCACCTTTCCCACATTGCCAACCGGAACCTCGGTATACCGGCTGTGAACTCCCGCCAGCAGCAGACGCACCTGCGCCGCCGTCCACAGCAACGACAGGGGCCGCAGCAGCGCATACGCCACCAGCGCGACCACCAGCGGAAAAAGAATCAGGAGGGTCCACCACAGCACGTGCAGCGTCCTGCGAAGCCGCTTTCGAGGGGAGACGGTCGTCGTCGCCATGGGCGCGTCAGTTTCTCCTGCCAGGTTGGATGTCAGGCGGCTGCCATCCGCCATGCCTTCCGGATCACGTCCCTCGTCAAGGGCGTCAACCCATCCAGCTCACCAGGGCCGGCCCAGCGCGCTTCCAGGGCATCGGTCGCGCACTCCACGGGACGCGAGCAATCCGCCCCGCCCGTCACTTTGCACAAAAAATCGACCAGAACGTAGTGGTACCGCACCCTACCCTCGGCATCGCGCGAGATGCGGTCGAATGCCTCGACCACCCGCACCGGTTCGACGGCGAGCCCGGTTTCCTCGAGAACCTCCCGCCGGATCGCCTCCTCCAGCGTCTCGCCCAGCTCCACCGCGCCACCCGGCAGCGACCACTCGCCCTTCAGCGGCTCCTGCCCACGCCGGATCAGCAGGACCAGCGGCTCCCCCGCCGAATCCTCAGCGACAATCACAGCGCTGACCCCGGCAATCGGCGCCTCAGGATATTCCCGCCTCATGGTGTCTCGACCCGGAGTCGACGCGAATTTCTGCGCCCGTCCTCGTCCTCCCTGGCTGCTACCTGCCGGCTGCTGACAGGCCGCTCTTCACAGCCGCATCGGCTTTCCATACTCCCCGTCGAAGACCGTCCGCTGCATGCTGAAGCGCCCGCCATTGAACTTGTCCAGTCCCTTCAGATGTCCAATCGCCAGCAGCGCCACCACTTCGTAGCTCAGGGGCAGGCGCAGCACCTCGGCGACCTTATCGGGCTCGTATCCCTCCATCGGCGCGGTGTCGTACCCCAGCGCCTCTGCCATCCACATCATCGTCGTCAGCGCGATCATCACGTGCCGGTTGAGCCACGCCGTCAGGTTTGGATGGTTCCCCAAATACTCCGGAATATTCGCTCGCGCCTGCTCCGCGTAATTTTCCGTCATGCCGCCTTCGCGGCCCATGCGGATCATCTCTTCCAAATCCGTCCTCCAGCCGTCCTTGTCACCGCACGCCACAATCACCGCCGATGCCTCTTCCACCTTGGCCTGGTTAAAACTGGCTCCTCGCAGCCGGCGCCGCTGCTCCGGCGTCCGCACCACCACAAATCGCCAGGGCTGCAGGTTGTATCCGCTCGGAGCGTTCAGCCCTGCCTCCAGAATCTTCTTCAGATCGGCATCCGGTATCGGCGCCCCGTCGAAGCTTGGCGTCGCGCGCCGCTGTTCGACAATCTCACTCATTGGCTTTTCCATGTGACTGCTCATATCCAAGGCTCACCCTGTCCTTCGTTTCGTGATGAATCGTCCTGAATTCCTGTTGCTCGTTCGCTAGCTGTGTTGTCCAGAGGGGGAGCCGGAAGCCTCAATTTGCCCCATCGGCAGTTCCAGAGCAAATGGGTGCTGTCGATCCGGTGTGCTTGCATAGACCCAGAGCCCGTGAAACGCACTCCGCAGTTCCGGATGCGCTGCCAGCAGCGCCCGCATCACCGCCGTCACCTGAGCCCGCGCTGCCACCGGATCGGCATTCGCAGCTGCTTCGTACGTCAGCACCAGATCCAGTTGGTCTGCCAGTTCGCCTGTATGGATGTTCGTCACGCTGTATGTCTGTCCGCCGCCGGGCAGGTGCATCGGCGCAGCCCCGGGCAATCCCTCCGGCTGCACCTTCTCTGCCTCGCTGCGCAGCTTCTGCAGATTGGGGCTCGTCAGAAAGTCCACGGGGTCGAGCAGAAACTCCGCAGTCTGGAAATAAAAATAAGCATTCCAGTTCTCCTTCTTCGCCGCGTAGTCCCGGGCCTGTTGCCAGAACCACACCCCGTCGTGCCCGCCCATGGTCATGGGCCGCGTAAAGAAGCCAGCCAGCTTCCACGTCTCACTGCCGGCAGGGTCGTTGGCCAGCACCATCGACACCGCCTGCGGGTTCTTCACTCCGGTGGCGTGCACCACACCCAGCGCATACTGCCCGGGCGGCAGATTGGGAATGCTGATTTCCACTGTCAGCGAGGAAGAAGGCAATCCGCAGAAAAACTCCGCGTCACTCGCGCTTTTGAAGTCCCTCGCGTCCAGCAGATAGAGCTGGTCCACGGTCAGCGTTGCCTGCTTCATCGGCGTGCTGACCGTCTCGATGGAATTCGCAATCCCGTCGAACTGCGCCGCGACCGCTGCAATCGTTTCCGCTTTGACGGCGGCCGTATCCCCCGCCTGCACATGGCCAGCCAGCGAAAGGGCTGTCTGTTCGAGCTTCTTCCGTTGCGCGCCGGTCATCTCCGACTGCGTCATGCAGTTCACGCCGAAGGCCGGAAGGCCGAGACTCAACAGCAAAACCGGGATCAGGGCTTGGGTAAGCCGACCCGCCAGAGAACAGCGCATCGATGTCTTTCTTTCCAGCAACATGACCGCAAAATGCGAGCGAATTTGAAACACTGCTAGTCTAGTCTAGTGGACGGGTGTGGCAACTCATTCCACCTGTGGACCTACGATGCCGTCCCGACGCATCCCGTGCTGCCTCGCTCTGCTGGCTTCAGCCGGCCTGACCTTTTCATGCGCGGCTCAGGTCATGCAGGACCCCGGCACCATGCCCGATGGACGCCGCATGCCGATCCCCGGTCTTCGTCAACATCCGGAGCAGAATCCATCCCAGCCAACCCAGACATCGCCCGCATCGGCGCAACCCGGACCTGCACAAGGCCCGGCGGTGAACCCGGCCGCAGACGCCCCCGCCGCGCCTGCCCAACCCCGCACCGCGCCTTCCCTGCTCGATCAGCCCGCCCAGCCCGCAAGGGTCATGCTTGCCCATGGCCGGCTCTCGGTGGATGCCGATAATTCCAGCCTCACCCAGATCCTCCATCAGCTTGCTGCTTCCAGCGGTATGACGGTCGATGGCATCAGCCAGGATCAGCGCATCTTTGGAAAATACGGCCCCGGCAATCCTCGCGACATCCTTTCGAGTTTGCTCGACGATGCCGGCTATAACGTCATCATGCTCGGCGCAACCACCACAGGCGCGCCGCGCGAGCTTATCCTCTCCGAGCGCACCAACACACCCGCCGCCACTCCAGAACCCAATCGCATCGCGCAGCAGGACAATGAGGACCAGGAAGAAACCCCTCTCAACATGAATCCGCCGGCAGGCGATGAGCCACCACGTCCCCCCGTACCCCCCATCCCTGGGCAGAACGCGAACGGCAGCATCCGCACCCCCCAGCAAATGCTCATGGAATTGCAGCAAATGCGTCAGCGGCAACAGCAGGAACAGCAGGCCAATCCTCAGTAGCCGCGCTCACCTGGCTGCAGCCGGTAACCTGGCACCCGTAACCTGTTACTCGCCCTCAGGCCTCGGCCATCGTGCTTCAATCGTCGTCGAAATCCCTCCCCGTGGCCGGAAATCCCCTTTCACCACGGCCCACACCGGATCGCACGCGCGCGCCACGTCTTCCAGCACCTGGTTCACCACGTTTTCCTGAAAAATACCCAAATTGCGGTAGCAGAACAGGTACTCCTTCCACGATTTCAGCTCGAGGCAGCGTTCCCGCGGCATGTACCGCAGCGTGATCGTTCCGAAGTCCGGCAGCCCCGTCTTAGGACATACCGACGTGAATTCAGGATCGTCGATGACAATCTCATAGCCGGCAAACTGGTTCGGCCAGGTTTCGATCGCGGGGAACTCGAAATCGAGACCGGCTTTGGCGTGCTCGTCCGTGTAACGAGAAACTGAAGACATTCCTCCATTTTACGGCCCGCACCGGTACTGGCCCTCTGGCATTCGCTGCCTCGTTCCGCCCGAAGGGCCGTATTCGAGTCCGAGGGCGCATCTCCGCGGCACCGTGAGCCCGGTGACCCCCGCATCCCCCTGGCAATCATCCCGCAACTTTCACATTTTCCGCACCCTTAGAGTCGTCATCCGAGTCCTATATACTGACAAACGGTCCCTTCGATAATGGCGAGGCAGGCAAGGTCCAACACGAAATGGCTGTGGGTGTTGTCGATCCTCGCACTGATCGCCGTTTTTTATGGCGTCCATCTGCTCACACGCGGCAAATTGCCCATCCGCGTCGCTGCTGCCACCGTTGGCACTCTGACTAAGCCCGTTGCGAGTAACGGCAAGGTCCAGCCCGAGCCTCAGTACAATTTCCAGGCCCACGCGCCCTATCCGGGAATTGTCGCAGCCGTCTACGTCCACCCTGGCGAGGAGGTCCCGGCGGGCAAGCTGCTCCTCTCCATGGACGACAGCGAAGCCAAATCCCGTGCCGCAACCGCTTATGCCGCACTCAAAGGCGCCCAAGCCGCATGGCAGGCTGCGCAGCACGGGGGGACCCAGGAAGAACGCCTGTCCCTCACCGGCGAGTTGCAAAAGGCCATGATCGATCGCGATCAGGCCCAGCATGATCTCGACGTGCTGCAGAAGCTCGAAGCCACCGGCGCGGCCTCGCCCAGCGAAGTGAGCGCCGCACAGGAGCGCCTCGCCGCCGACAACAGCTCCGTTCAGGTGCTCCAGCGGCGCCAGACTTCGCGCTACGATACCGCCGACCTGGCCCACGCAAAAGCTGCCCTCGACGAAGCTCAGGCTGCATACGACGCTACGCAGGACGCGCTTCGCCAGGCGGTCGTCCATGCTCCGTTTGCCGGCACAGTCTATTCCCTGCCCGTCTCCCGAACGGAGTACGTCAACCAGGGCGATCTCTTGCTCGCTCTGGCCGATCTCGACAAACCCCAGGTCCTCGCCTACTTCGATGAGCCGGAAATTGGTGACCTGGCCGTTGGCCAACCCGCTACCATTGTCTGGGACGCCCGTCCCAATCAGGTCTGGCACGGCTACGTTGTCCGCCTGCCCTCCAACATCCAATCCTACGGCACCCGCAACGTCGGCGAAGTCCTCGTTTCCATCGAGGATGCCGACGGCGACCTGCTGCCCGACACGAATGTTCGTGTAACCATCACCGTCGCCAATGAATCGAATGTATTAACGGTCCCACGTGATGCGGCACACTTCGAAGGAGGCTCTACCTTCGTTTACCGGGTAGAGGGCGACACGCTGCACCGCACACGGGTTGTGTTCGGAAACTCGAACCTTGTATCGCAGCAGATCGTGAGCGGGCTGAAAGCCGGCGATGTCGTGGCGCTGACCACTACCAATGGCCAGCCGCTCGCCGATGGAGTACCCGTCAGAATCGTTCAGTAGGGGGAGTTTTGCGCAGAGCCATTTTCATTACCGGAAGCATTCTTTTGCTTGGCGCAGCCGTCTCATGGGCCATACCCTCGATTGTCGCCGATCCGGTTCGCTTCGACCTCAATGCCGGCCGCGCTGACGCGGCTCTCCAGACGCTCAACCCTGCGCTCTCGCAGAACCCGGCGGACGCCGAGGCCCTCAACCTCCGTTGCCGCGTCTTTTACGAGGAGCAGCTTTGGAATCAGGCCATCGCCGACTGCGAATCCGCCGTCAAGGCAGCTCCGGCCGACAGTGATTTCCATCTATGGCTGGGACGCGCGTACGGGCAAAAGGCAGCGCACATTTCCATGGTCTCTGCGTTTAAGCTGGCGCGCAAAGTCGCTGCCGAATTCCAGCAAGCCGTTCAGCTCGATCCCCGCAACGCCGCCGCCCTCTCCGACATGGGCGAGTTCGATGTGGACGCTCCCGGTATGGTAGGGGGCGGTATCAACCGCGCCCTGGCCATCGTTCCCCAGCTCCAGAGCATCAGTCCGGCCGCCGCGCTGGCGCTCCAGGCGCGCATCGCCGAAGCCCAAAAGAACTACCCCGAGGCCGAATCCGATCTCAAGGCCGCCATCTCCCAGTCGTCCTACCCATCCAGCGCCTGGATGGATCTTGCATCGTTTTATCGCCGGCGCGGGCGCCTGGACGAGATGGTTTCGACGGTTCACACGGGCGCCGCGCTCGATCACAGCCACGGACCTGCTCTTGTCGACGGGGCGTCAAACCTCAGCGCGGCCCATCGCGAACCTCAAACCGCCGTTCAGCTGCTCCAGCTCTATCTCGCTTCCCGTGCTCAGACCGAAGACGCGCCCGCATTCATCGTCCGTGCGCAGCTCGCCCATCTGCTTGCCGATGAGGGAGACGCCGCCGACGCGCAGCAGCAGCTCGCCGTAGCCCACACGCTCGCCTCCGCCTGGCATATTCCTTCCGGCCGCCGTGCAGACCGCGCTGCTCAATAACTTAAACTCAGAACGATGTCTAATTCGGAGCCGCCTCGCCCATCAATTCGGAAATCCGCGGCAATCCTCCCGCTATTTCTTTTTCTGCCGCTCACAGCCTTCGCTCAAATATCCCTTTCCTCGGCGGTGACGCTCGCCGAAAAATCCAGCCCCGCCGTCCGCAGCGCCGTCGCCAAAGTCGAGCACGCACAGGCCGCGGTCTCCGAAGCTCGGGATGCCTATATTCCCAACTTCGTCTTCGGCGCCAATCCCGGGTATGTCTACGGATATCCGCTCGGCTACCCCTCCCTCTTTCAGGCAAATTCCCAGTCCCTGGTTTTCTCATTTGCACAGCCCGATTACATCCGGGCCGCCCACGCGGGTCTGGAGGCGGCCAGCCTGAGCCTGAAGGACACCCAGCAGCAGGTGGCTCTGGATGTCTCCCTGGACTACGTCGAGCTCGAGCACGACCTCGCTGAAATCGCCGCTCTCGATGAAGAAAAATCGTACGCTGCCAGCCTTGTTTCCATCGAACAGGATCGCGTGCAGGCCGGAGTCGATCCGCGCGTCGACCAACTCCAGGCCGAGCTGACCGCCGCTCAGGCCGAGGAGAAGCGCATTCACCTGGCCAATGACGCCGACGCGATGCGGCAAAAACTCGCTGACCTGACCGGCCTTCCCGCCGAAGGCTTCAGCCCGGTCAGCGACAGCGTTCCTGCCATCCCGGCGCTCGACCCCGACGCTCCCAATTCTGCGGCCGCCAGTCCTGGCGTATCAGCGGCCTACGCCAATGCGCAATCCAAACTCTACCAGGCCTTCGGCGACTCGCGGCAGAATTACCGCCCCACGCTGGCCTTTGGCGCGCAATATAGTTTGTTTGAGAAGTTCGCCAACTACACCCAGTATTTTCCCAACGGGCTCCAGTACAATAACGCCGCCATCGGCGTTGTCGTCACGCTTCCCTTTTTCGATGCGACCCGCCGCGCCAAAGCCCGCGAGTCCGCTGCCGACGCCACCGATGCCCGAGCCTCCGCCGACCAGTCCCGCAATACTCTCAGCGAGCAGACCCTTCTCGCCCGCCGGACCGTTCGCGAACTCGCGGCCGAGAAGCGCGTCGCGCAGATTCAATCCGAGCTCGCCCAGGAGCAGCTGAAGACCGTCAACACCGAGCTGGCCAGCGGCTCCGGCTCCGCCACCGCGCAGCCTGTTTCCCCCGTCGCCGCACAAAAAGCTCACATCGACGAGCGCGAGAAATATGAGGATCTGCTCGATACGAACTTCTCCCTCATCAAGGTCCAGCTCAACCTGCTGCGCATGACCGGCCAAATCAACGACTGGGTGAGTTCCTCCCTCAAAACTCCGTAGCCCGCGCCGCCCCGCCCGGCAAGCCTCCCGCACACGCACAAGATGCAGCCGGCGAGTTCTCTCCGGTCGATGTCCTCCCCTTCGAATGGCCACGGGATCCCGCATCGCCAGAGTCCGGGAGGCAAAGCGTCTTCAGTCCCGGCCCAAACCCCGCATCGTTCTCGAGGGGCGAGAGATAAACGACGGCGGTTGAAGGTTTTAGCCGCCCATTTCTGTTTCGGCACCCCGGCCCCGGGGGCCTGTGTTTTCCGGTAGACTAAGGAGAGACCTTATGCCCCTGAAGACTCTCTTCCTCAACCCTCCGTCGTTTGAAAACTTCGATGGTGGCGCCAGCTCACGCTGGCCCGCGACTCGCGAAATCGAGTCCTACTGGTATCCGGTCTGGCTCGCCTATCCGGCCGGCATGCTGGAGGGCGCACGCCTGCTCGATGCCAACCCCCATCACGTCTCCTGGCAGCAGGTCAGCGACATCCTGAATGATTACGAGTTTCTCGTCCTCTTCACCAGCACCATCGGCTGGACCGGCGATCAGCAATGGGCGATGCGCCTGCGCGAAACCCACCCGAAGCTCAAAATCGCCTTCGTCGGGCCGCCGGTCACCACCGATCCCGACAAGGCTCTGAACGAGTGCCCGGCCATCGACTTCGTCTGCCGCCGCGAGTTCGACTTCTCCGTCGTCGAGTACGCCAATGGCAAGCCACTCGATGAGATCCTCGGCATCAGCTACCGCAAAAACGGCCAGGTCGTGCACAATCCCGACCGTCCCCAGGTCGAAAATCTCGATGCCATGCCCTGGGTCACCGACGTTTACAAGCGCGATCTTGACGTCACGAAGTACAACGTCCCCTTCCTGCTCCATCCCTTTGTCGCGCTCTACTCCACCCGTGGCTGCCCAGCGCAATGCACCTTCTGCCTGTGGCCCCAGACCCTCAGCGGACATGCCTGGCGCAAACGCTCCACCGACGATGTGGCCGCCGAGATGGCCCACGCCAAACAGCTCTTCCCGAACGTCAAAGAATTCTTCTTCGACGACGACACCTTCAACATCCAGAAGGCCCGCACCATCGAGCTGTGCGCCAAGCTGAAGCCGCTCGGCCTTACCTGGTCCTGCACCTCGCGCGTTACGACCGATTACGACACGCTCAAGGCCATGCGCGAAGCGGGCTGCCGTCTGCTCATCGTTGGCTTCGAGTCCGGCGACCCGCAGATCCTCAAGAACATCAAGAAGGGCGCCACCATCGAGCGCGCCCGCGACTTCGCCCGCGACTGCCACAAGCTCGGCCTTACCGTTCACGGCGACTTCATTCTCGGGCTGCCCGGCGAAACGAAAGAATCCATCCGCAACACCATCAACTTTGCCAAGCAGCTCGACGTCGAAACCATTCAGGTTTCCATCGCCCACGCTTTTCCCGGCACCGAACTCTTCGAATTCGCCCGCGCCAACGGCTTCATCACCAACGAGAACAAGATGACCGACGAAGGCGGCCACCAGCTTGCCCACATCGAGTACCCCGGCCTGCCAACCGAGTACGTCCTCGAGATGGTCAACAAGTTTTACGACGAGTACTTCTTCCGTCCGAAGGCCGCGTGGCGGGTGGTGAGCAAGGCCATCGCCAACCGCGACCTGAAGCGGCTGTACATCGAGTCGAAGTCGTTCCTCAAACTGCGCGCGGAGCGTAACAAGATGGTCCGCGAAAGCAAAACGCAGAAGGAACCCACGACCGCCAACGCCCAGGCCTAGATGGAAGGATCGTGTTCCTGAGCCGCCGGGGCCCGCTTCGGCGGCTTTTCCATTTCGCCTGGTTTTTTGCTGACCGCCAACTGCGTTTTGCTAACCGCTTCTCGCTCATCGCTTCAGCCCTGACCTGCTGCCTGCATGACCGCTCGCCGTTATCTCGTTCTGCTCATCGTCACTCTCACCGCGTCCTGCGGCGATACATTCCTCGCGCGCGGCATGAAATCGCTCGGCCCTGTTTCGCTGGACCATCCCGCCGCGCTGATCCACGCCATTTTCACGCCCTGGGTCGCCTCGGGCATCGTCCTGCTCATCGGATTCTTCGCCTCCTACCTCACCGCTCTTTCCTTCGCCGACCTGACTTACGTCCTCCCAGCCACGTCGCTCGGCTACGTCCTCATGACCCTCCTGGCCCGCTTCTGGCTGCACGAGGATGTCAGCCCCTGGCGCTGGCTCGGCGTCCTCTGCATCACCGCCGGAGTCGGTTTCGTCACTCGCGGGCCCTCCTGGACGCATCGCCCCGCTGAACCAGCGGTCACGCCTGTTCCCGAGGAGATCTCGCGATGAATTCCCTTCTCGGCACCATCGCGATGATCGCCGCCATCGTCATTACGGCAACCGCCGGGGATATCCTCACCGCCTCCGCGATGCGCCAGCTTGGCGATCTCGATGTCATCCGCGCCCAGCGCGGCCTCAGCGGCGCCGCTGCTGCCGTCGTCACCAACTCACGTTTCGGCCTCGGCGTGGTTTGCCTGGCGCTCAGCTTCTTCTCATTGCTCTTTAGCCTGAGCCATCGGGACCTGAGCCTCATCGGCCCCGCCGCGACCTCGCTCACCTTTGTATCGAACGCGGTCGCCGCGAAGATCTTTCTGCACGAAAACGTCGATCATCGACGCTGGGCCGCCGCCATCTTCGTCTGCGTCGGCGTCGCCCTGCTGGCGTTCTAGGGTGTATCGCCAGAAAAAATATGGGGGACCAGGCGATCCGCATGATTTCATGAGCACTGCAGGGTAATACCCTGCGGGTATTACCTTCCTCCCCCAAAATGCGAAAGCCCTGCAGGCACACGGCCGCAGGGCTTTGACTTCCTCTTTCAACGATGACGGATGCGGGTGGCGAAGGCAAGCGAAAAAGGAGAGCATGGACGGTACGGAAGGAATGGAAGCGATCACTGCACCTGGCCGCCGCGGTCTTCGCCCGCATCGGTGTTGCGGTGTTGGCGTGCCTCGGAGCCGCACTCAGAGTGCTCTCGGCGTCACTTTGCTCCGCACACGCACGCCTTATAACTCGCCGCCGTCAGGTTCTCGAGCCCGCACGAGTACTGCGGCCAGAATGGCGTCAGCTCCTTCGCAACATCGCCCTTGTAGTAGCTCTTGATGTACTGCTGGCTCGCGCCCGTCTGTGCTTTTCCATCGCGGCGAAACTGCCCAATCAAATCGTGCACCGCCGCCGCCGTGAACCCCGGTTCCCCGTACGCACGGTCCCAGTCGTACTCCTCACTCCACGTGGTGCGCAGGCCCGTCTGGTTCGAGGCCACAAATACGTCGAAGTCCTTCAACCCCGCCGTCGGCGGATCCACCTTCGCCACCGTGAACGAGGGATTGTTTCCATCCACGGGCGAAATCGACGGCACGAGCTTCAGCGGCACGGCGCCCTGCACGTTGCCGTCCTCCGGCAAATCCAGCCGCAGCTCATCCATGTGGGTGTGCGCAAACAGCCCCAGCCGCACAATATCCGAATACTGCGTCAGCAGCCCGTCCATCTTGCCCGAATCCATGAACATCTCCGGGCTGCCGCTGCCGCACACGTCGCTGATCTTCTTCACCGTCGAATACACATCCACGCCAGGCGGAATGTGCCCGATCACCCACACGTTCTGCCCGTTGTCATGCGCCTGCGCCAGGGTTTGGCTCAGCCAGGCAATCTCCGCCGCCCCTGCTCCCGGATTCTCCGCGCCCGCGCAGCTCTTGTACTTCGGCGAGAAGAACACGTCGTTCAGCACCACGATTCGCGTGTCCAGCATCGGCGGCGCCATCGTCACGCTGTAATAGCCGCCGGTGGCGAATTCCGCCTGCGCATGCCGCCGCTCGCCAGGGGGCAGCGCGTCCGCGATCACGCCCGCCGCACTGGCAAGGAAGGCGCTCCGCGTGTCGAGCCTGTAGTCCCCGCAATCGGAATCGTTGTTGCCGAGCGAAACGTAAATGGGCACGCCCGGAAATGCGCCGCGCAGCTGGTTCACCACAAACTGGATCGTGTTCGCGACAAACTGCGCGAACTCCGCCGGCTGCTGCACCAGCGCCGTGTACCGGCAGTCGAATCGGTGCGCGATCAAATCGCCGGTGATCGTAATGAAATCGGGATTGGGCTGTTTCGCCTGCATCCCCTCGATCGCAGACCTCAGCAGCGGATACGGCGTATCGACGCCGCCCGCATGGCATTTCGTCTGTAGATCCGTAAACGCGTCCTGCTGATCGGCCGAGGCTGGCGACTGCAACACAGATTGCCACTGCGCGACCGGTGTGTGCGCCAGTTGCTGCGCCTTGCCGGGATCGTGAAACGGATCGAAATGGATGTCGCTGATCAACAGCGCCGTCGCCGCCGTGTCCGTTTCGGCCGCGGGAGCCCCCCCGTGATGCTTCCCCTGCGCCTGGCAGCGATTCCCAGGACCGAGAAGCAGGCCTGCCCAGCAAACGAACACGGCGGCGGTGCGAGAGTAGCGGCGAATCAAGCGGGTCATCCTCCAAAATCCTGGGTTGCGGGATGGGCGATGCGCAGCCCATCGGCAGCTTATCACCTGCAATCTGGTGATGGCCGTCACTGAGCTAAATCGTTACAGTTCCTATCCTGGAGAGTGCTGGTTCAGCGCGGTCCTGATCCTACGATCCGACCGCGCCGATCAAGCAGGACAGGAGGCACCATGAGTCTGCAGGCAATGGCGGTGACGGGTCTAATCGCTGCGGCGGTCATTATTGTGTTGGCAATCACCCTCATCAACAAGTACGCCGACTAGGCATCACGCCCACGCCAGCCGTCTGACTCTTGCCGATTGCGGCGACCCGGGCAGATCACGTGAATCCGGCCGCTTACTGTACTACCTCGACGACCTGGCTGTCCGGCGCGCTCCACGCCGCCGCGCCACTGTGGCTCAGCTTCTGCGCCGCGTCGTCCCAGTGCAGATGCGTCACCTGGAAATCGCCCTTCTCGTACGCATAGGTCTTCCCGTCGTCCTGGTACAGGGTGAAATCCGCGTTCGCCCCCGGCCACACCTGCACATGCTCGATCGCCTGCTTCTCCGCGGTGCTGTCCACCTGCGCGCCTAACGGGATGATCGATCCTGCCCGGACAAACAGCGGCAGCTTGTCGATGGGCGCATCCACCGTCACGGTCTGCCCGCCCTCGTAGCGCTTGTGCGTCCAGTAGTCGTACCACGCCGCGCCCGCCGGCAGATAGACCTGCTTCGTCGTCTCGCCCTGCTCGGTCACCGGAGCCGCCAGGAACGCCGACCCGAACATATACTCATCCCCGATTTCACTGACTTTGGGGTCATCTGGAAAATCCATGAAGAGCGCCCGCATAAACGGCGCGCCCGTCTCATGCGTGAAGTACCCCAGCGAGTAGATGTACGGCATCAGCGTGTAGCGCAGCCGCAAATACTGCTCCAGGATCGGCTCGGCCTGTTTGCCGTACGACCACACCTCGTTGTACCTCCGGCTGCCGTGCGTCCGCATAATCGGCAGGAACGTCGCGTACTCAAACCAGCGCGTGTACAGCTCCGGATAATCGTCGTCTCCGCCGACATTGTTCCGCGCATCGCTCGGATCCAGAAGCGGCGGATGTGCTCCGTGATGCATCGGCGGCAGCCCCTGCCAGCCCCCTGTGTCGTTGCTCCAGTAATTCAGCCCCGACGCCGTCACATCGAGCCCCGTCGGCACCTGGCGCCGCAGCGTGTCCCATGTGGGAAAAATGTCGCTCGACCACACGATTGCGCCGTTGTGCTGCACGCCGAGATATCCATCCCGAGAAAGGATGAGCGCGCGCTCCCCTGGCTCATCGCGCCGGAACCCGTCATAGATGGCACCGGTGTGAAACAGAGGATAGACGTTGAAGTACTCGGTCCCCGGCCCGATGTGATAGTAGCTCCCGTTCGGCGGCAGATCCGGCTCCGTTTCGTCCATCCAGAGTGAATCGAATCCCTTGCTGAGGATGTTGTCCCTGATCGTGTTCCAGTACCACTGCGCCGCGTCGGGATTCGTCGTATCGATGTCCGACCCCGCCTTGTCATACGGGAGGCCGTTGGTTGGCGTGCCGTCGGCCAGGTGCTCGAACCAACCGTGCTCGGCAATCTCGCGGTAGAACCGGTCTGTCGGCACAAACCGCGGCCATACGCTGATCATTGTCTGGATGCCCATCTGGTGCAGCTTCTCGTTCATGGCCGTGGGGTCAGGCCACGCCTGCGCATCGAAATCCATCTGCCCCATGTTCGTGTAGTAGAACCAGTCCACCACGATGACATCCAGCGGCAGATGCCTTTCGCGATAGCCGTTCGCCACTGCCATGACTTCGCTCTGGCTCCGGTATCGCTGCTTGCACTGGATGTACCCATACGCCGCCTTCGGCAGCATCGGCGTGCTTCCCGTCAGCAGGCGGTAAGCCTCGTACAGCTCGTCGGTCGTCTTGCCGTAGATCACGAAAAACGAAACGCGGTCGCCGACCTCCGAATCCCATCGGGTTTGCTCGTTGAACCCGGCGTCAATCTTCGTTTTCGATGGATTGTCCCACAGCACCGCGTAGTGCTTATTCGTCACCAAAAACGGCACGCAAAACGTCGGCGCGGCCGCCGCGGTGTAGTCGTTCCAGCACTGAATCTGGTGGTTGCGGTGGTCGAAGTATCCCTGCTGATTTTCTCCCAGCCCGTAGTAGTGCTCGTCGTCAGGAGATGCGAAACTCGCGCCCACCTCGTCGTAAATCCCATCG